>NZ_FNWJ01000002.1:10381-310381 GCF_900108055.1 Thermoleophilum album
CCGCGCTGTCGTTGGTCTCGAGCGCGTCGTAGAAGGCGAGCTCCTCCTCGCTGAGGCCCAGCTCTTCGCCTCGGCGGTCGGCCTCGCGCATCTCCCTCGCTAGGTCGATCAGCTCCTCGATCACCTGCGCGGCTTCCACCGCCCGGTTCTGGTAGCGGCGGATGGCCTGCTCGAGGAGCTCGGCGAACGAGCGGGCCTGGACCACGTTCTTGCGGCGGCGGGTCTTGATCTCGCCCTCGAGGAGCTTGCGCAACAGCTCCACGGCCAGGTTCTTATGCGGCATCCCCCGCACCTCGGCCAGGAACTCCTCGGAGAGGATCGAGATGTCGGGTTTCTTCAGCCCGGCGGCCGCGAAGAGGTCCACCACGCCCTCGGGCGCGATGGCGTCGGAGACGATCTGGCGGATGGCGTGGTCGAGGTCCTCCTCCGTGCGCCGTTCGCCGGGGGCGCGCTTGGAAAGCGCTGCACGGACCGCCTGGAAGAAGGCCACGTCGTCGCGGATCGCCAACGCCTCCTCGTGCGGCACCGCCAACGCGAACGCGCGGGAGAGATCAGAGACGGCCTGGAGGAGACGCTCCTTGCCGTTCTCCTGGGCCAAGATGTGCTCCTGGGCGGCCGGCAGAAGCGCCAGGCGCTCCTGGGGCGTGCCGGTCGTCCAGCGCGACCAGTCGAAACCGTAGAAGAGGTCGCAGCAGACCTCGTACTTCTCCCGCATGACCGCGACCGCCTCGCCCTGGTCGATCGCGGCGCGGCCCTTTCCGCCGCTCTCGGTGTAGGTGGCGAGTGCGGCTTTGAGCTCGTGGGCGACGCCTAGGTAGTCCACCACCAGCCCTCCGGGCTTGTCGCGGAAGACCCGGTTCACCCGGGCGATGGCCTGCATGAGCCCATGGGCGCGCATCGGCTTGTCCACGTACATCGTGTGCAGCGAAGGGGCGTCGAACCCCGTGAGCCACATGTCGCGCACGATGACCAGCTTGAAGGGGTCGGCGGGGTCGCGGAAACGCTTGGCGAGGAACTCGCGGCGCTGCTTGGTACGGATGTGGGGCTGCCACTCTGGGGGGTCCGAGGCGGAGCCGGTCATCACCACCTTGATCTCGCCCTTGTCGTCATCGTCGTCGTGCCATTCGGGGCGGAGACGCACGATCTCGTTGTAGAGCTCGACGCAGATGCGCCGGCTCATGCAGACGACCATGGCCTTACCATCGAGGGTCGCGAGACGCTGCTCGAAGTGGTCCACGATGTCCTGGGCCACGAGGCGCAGGCGCCTCTCTGCCCCAACCACCGCCTCGAGCTGCGCCCACTTGGTCTTGAGCTTCTCTTTGCGCTCGACCTCCTCGCCTTCGGTGACCTCCTCGAACTCTTCGTCGATCCTCGGCTTGAGCTCCTCCGGGAGGTCGAGCTTGGCGAGCCGGCTCTCGTAATAGATCGGGACGGTGGCCTTGTCCTCGACGGCGCGCTGGATGTCGTAGACGCTGATGTAGTCGCCGAAGACCGCGCGGGTGTTCTTGTCCTCGCGCTCGAGCGGCGTGCCCGTGAAGCCGATGAACGAGGCGTTGGGCAGCGCGTCGCGCATGTGGCGGGCGAAGCCGTCGATGAAGTCGTACTGGCTGCGGTGCGCCTCGTCGGCGATCACCACGATGTTGCGCCGATCGGAGAGCTGCGGGTAGCGGTCGCCCCTCTCCTCGGGAAGGAACTTCTGGATGGTGGTGAAGATGACCCCACCCGCCTGCCGGCGCTGAAGCAGCTCGCGTAACTCGGCGCGGCTCTGCGCTTGGATCGGATCCTGTCCGAGGAGGTCACGGCAGCGGGAGAAGACGCCGAAGAGCTGTCCGTCCAAGTCGTTGCGGTCGGTGAGGACGATGATGGTCGGGTTCTCCATCGCGGGGTGGCGGATGATCCGGCCCGCGTAGAACGCCATCGTCAGGCTCTTGCCCGAGCCCTGGGTGTGCCAGACCACGCCGATACGGCGGTCGCCCGGCTTGCCTCCGGGCTTGCGCCCCGCTTCGTAGCGCCCAGTCTCCTCCGCCACCCGATCCACATGGGCGAGCTTCGCCGCGCGCAGCGTCTCGGCCACCGCCACCCGTACCGCATGGAACTGGTGGTAGCCGGCCATCTTCTTGGCGAGCTTGCCGCCCCCTTCGTCCTCGAAGACCACGAAGTCGCGGACGAGCTCAAGGAATCGACGCTTGTCGAACACGCCCTTCACTAAGAATTCGAGCTGCGGTATCCCTGGCGGCGCCACGTCTTCGCCGGTGACGGTGCGCCAGGGCATGAACCGGTCTCGGTCGGCCGTGAGCGTGCCGACCCGAGCCTCCAGGCCGTCGGAGATGACGAGCGCCTCGTTGTAGGTGAAAAGCGAGGGGATCTCCTGCTTGTAGTTCTGAAGCTGTTGGTAGGCGGCCCGGATGGTGGCCTGCTCGTCGGCTGCGTTCTTGAGTTCGAGGACGACGAGCGGCAGTCCGTTCACGAAGAGCACGACATCCGGCCGGCGGGTGTGGCGGTTCTCGATCACGGTGAACTGGTTAACTGCTAGCCAGTCGTTGTTCTCGGGATCGTCGAAGTCGATGACCCGTGCCTGGGCGCCGCGGATCGCCCCTTCGCTTGTGCGGTACTCGACGGTGACGCCGTCCACCAGCATCCGGTGCACGGCGCGGTTGCGCTGGACCAGATCGGCGCCTTCGGGGTGCATCAAGCGGCGGAAGGCGTCCTCGACAGCTTCGGCGGGCAATTCGGGATTGAGGCGGGCGAGCGCATCGCGCAGCCGGTGGGCGAGAACCACCCCGCCGTAGTCGGAACGTTCGGCGAAAAGCTCACCAGGCGCGATCTCCGGCCCGTGCGCGATCCGCCACCCCAGCGACCGGAGCCAGGCCAGGGCGGCGGCTTCGACCGTTGATTCGGTGAAGGCGCTGCTAGTCATTCAACCTGGTCCTGCTAGCAGCCTTGAAACGCTCAGGCTGCCCCCTCACGAGTTCGAGTTCGTACCGCCGACGATCCAGCAGTTGGAGGAACCCCATCTCGTGGCCATCCGTGATCACGAGTTTGCCATTCGACTCGCTAATCTCGACGCCCGTTTGCTCGCAGGCCTTCTTCAGCAAGGCTTGGTCGATGTTCGTCGTCGCCCCCTGCGTCCGGATCGATGCGAGGTAACGCGCCGCCCGCGTGTGCTCGGCGGCGTAGGCCTCGATCCCAGTGAAGTCCACGAAGAACAGGTCCTTCCTGATCGCCTTGATGTTTTCTGGCACTGCATTGAGGATCGCCCGCTGAAGCTTTCCAACGAACTCGAAGCCGCTGGGCCGCAGGATGTGAACGTTCTTTCCATCAATCAGCAGGTCGAAGTCATTATCCAGCTTGAACACGGTGTCGTCGATAATTTTCAACGTATCGTCAAGCATATGAACGAGGCGGTTCTTGCTCTTGAGCACGCCCTTGAACTGGGACGCGCGGCGCACAGCGGTCAACCGCCGGTTCTTTTTGTCGGTCAGTCGCACGAAGTAGCAGAACACGTTGGTCGGGTCTGCCAGGGCTGCGGCATCGATATCAAGATTGGTCGCCTCGTGCAGGTCGCGCACGGCGGAGGCCATTTCGTCCGCCAGCGGCACATAGCAGTACTCCGTGCTCCCGTGCTTCTCGGACGGTTCGTACCTGGCCGGACCGTCCTCGTCGTTCTGCATGGCGTCCCAGGTTGCCTGCACCATCTCGTGGAGTGCGGCCTGCACGCCCGCATCCACGGGCACAGCCACGAACGCCTGCCCGTCACCGTCGTCCCGGCCGACGCCGAACTCCGTGACCGTCACACTCGCGAGATCGAACTCCAGCTTCATGCTTCCGCCTCCAGGTATACAGTGTCGCTAAGTCGATAGGCGACGATACGGTCGCCGGAGGCCAAGCTTACGCGGCGGGTGATGAGCGCATAGGGGGTCTTGCCGGTGAGCGGGTTGTCGTCGGCCGGCGGATAGACGGTGAAGACGCGGAAGCCGAGCGCCGCGAAGAGCAGGTTCATGTAGTGCAGGTTCAGGTGCCAGAACAGGAACACGATGAAGGCCAGCGCAGCCAACGTTGCGCCCAGGTCACGCCAGGTGCCGATGGCCACCGAGTAGAAAGGGAGCAGCATCGCGAACAAATAGACAAGGATGTGGTCGCGGTGGTCGTCGGCCGTTCCGACGGTGAGATGGCGTTTGTCGGCCTGCTTCTTCGCCGTCTGGATGCGCAGCCACAGGAAAGCGTTTGGGACGACGACCATGAGGGCACAGAATCGGATGAACCAGCGGTCGGGGATGAGGCTGTTCCCGCGAATCGCCCACAGGATGAAGAGCGGCGAGGTGCTGCTGAGGACCATGAGCAGACGTGCGGCCTTGAGCCCTTCGCGGTGCGTGCTGGCAGCGCGTCCGCTCATGAAGCAACCCTTTCCAAGAACCGTTCGGCATCCTTCACCAGCAGCTCGCCTGAGATGAGCTTGGGCAGCAGCGTGTCCCGCAGGGCGGCGAGAGTACGACTCTCGAGACAAGCGGAAAACAGCCGGTCCGTAAGCGGCATCAAAAGACGGTCAAACGCGTCGAGCACGGGATCGGGTGGTATCAAGCAGGGGAGGCTGCGCACGCCCTGCTGGTTTATGCCTGGCTGGGCCGAGTTCGAGTTCAGGCTTATGATTTCCTGCGTCATCCAGTCCTGATCGAGCCAGAAAAAGAGGTACCGCTGGTAGCGCGGATGCTCAGCGCGTAAGATGAACACATGCTCATTGACGGCACACTCGGCGTGGGGAAATCCGCAGTCGAAATAGGTCTTTCGGCCGATCTGCGCACCGTCCTTGTATAACAACACATCTCCCGGCCGCACAGCCGCACCCTTTCGCTGGAGCTCCTCGAAAAATGTTCGGGAGATGTACTTTTCCTTAGAAAAGTCGTACTTACCCAGGCCGATAACGTTCTCGGCGCCGACGCTTGGCACTCCTTCCTCCACCGCGCCACCCTTAGGCCTGCCCCCGGACACAAGCTCGGCCAGTACATCACCCATGCGGGCTGCGTCCCACCCCTCCGGAATCTCCCCTAGCTCGGAATCCACCAGGCGGTCGGGGAAGAGGTCGTAGAGGTGGGCGGGGAGGCCGGGGAGGGACTGGCCGCGGCGCCAGCGGCCCTCCATCTTGGCGCGCACGGGCTCGAAGTCCACGAACCACGCTTTGAAGATGGCCCGCGCCATCTGCTCCAGCGTTTCGCTCATTCGCCGGTTCAGCTCGATCTTGTCGTCCAGCGTGCCGAGGATGTGGGCGATGGCGCGCTGCTCGGGGAGGGGCGGAACACGAATTCTGAGCTGAGCGAAAGCCGAGCCGGTCAATTCTTGAAACGTCGAGCCGCTGGCATGGCGTCGGAGCTCTTCAACGTTTGCTTTGATCCAGTAATAAAGGAACTCTGAATCAATCCCAGGTTTAGGAATAAGACTGCGGAAGCCCTGGTTAGTAGCAATGGGATTTTTCGCGATTGCAACATATCCGATTGGAGCTCGGCTGGTCACAAGCACTGTGCCAGGAGGCAGCAATTTAGCTGAGCACCTCTCAAGTCCTTTACGCGATAGATTACGCTCGCCTCGCGAGATGTAACGGTCGTGGGATCCCGCCAGATCCTTCGGGGTAAGCCAGGGAATATCGCCGTTAAAGTTGGATGGGTCTTTAGTCGGCGGAGTGCTCCCACCTACAACATCCGCTATTTCGCCGATCCGGCATTCCCGCCACTCACCCGCCATACCCCAACTCCTTCAACCGCTTTAGCAATCTTTTTTCTATGGAAGGCTTGAGGGCCGGCGCGTCACGGCTGGCCGCCTCCGATACAATGTCGAGGTCGATGTCGAACAGGATATGCCGTAGCCGTTCTTTCGGGTCTCTCATAGTGACACGGCCTCCCGAAGCACGCGTTCGCGGATGCGCCGCTTAAGCCCCCTCTCGGTGACGACATCCACCCGACAGTCGAGCAGTTGCTCTAGCTCCATTTGCAGGCCTCCCAGGTCGAGCAGGCTCCGTCCGGGCTCGAGTTCAACCAGAAAGTCCACATCGCTAGATTCGTCTGCCTCCCCGCGGACCACAGAGCCGAACACGCGCACGTTGCGGGCGCCGTGCTTAGCGGCGATCCGTAGGATCTCCTCCCGTTTCTCCTTCAGCAGCTGCTCAAAGGTCATAGCCCAGCTCCTTCAGGTTCTTGGCAATGGCTGCATCCAGCCGCGCCGCCTCGGCCTGCTGTTCGCGAAGCTGAGCCACCAGCCGCTGCATCTTCTCTTCGAAGGGCTCGTCGTCCTCTTCTTGCGGCGGCGCGCCTACGTAGCGGCCCGGCGTGAGCACGTAGCCGTGCTTGCGGATCTCCTCAAGCGTCGCGCTCTTGCAGAAGCCGGGGACGTCTTGGTATTCGCCCGCATCCTTCTCCCCGCGCCAGGCGTGGTAGGTACGGGCGATCTTTTGGATCTCCTCGTCGGTGAGCTCGCGGTGGGTTCGGTCCACCATCTGCCCCATCTTGCGGGCGTCGATGAAGAGGATCTCGCCGCGGCGGTCGCGGAAGCGCCCGTTCTTCTTGTCCCGCGCGAGGAACCAGAGGCACGCCGGGATCTGGGTGGAGTAGAAGAGCTGGCCCGGCAGGGCCACCATGCAGTCCACGAGGTCCGCTTCGATGATGTTCTTGCGGATCTCGCCCTCGCCGGACTGGTTGGAGGACATCGACCCGTTGGCGAGCACGAAGCCGGCCACTCCCGCGGGCGCCAGGTGGTGGATCATGTGCTGCACCCAGGCGAAGTTGGCGTTGCCGGCGGGCGGCACGCCGAACTTCCAGCGGCGGTCCTCCCGCAGCTGCTCCCCGCCCCAGCGCTTCATGTTGAACGGAGGATTGGCCAGGATGTAGTCGGCCTTGAGGTCGGGGAAGCGGTCATTCGTGAACGAGTCGCCCTGCTCGATCTTCCCGTCGATCCCGCGGATGGCGAGGTTCATCTTGGCGAGCCGCCAGGTCGTGTAGTTCAGCTCCTGGCCGTAGATGCTGATTTCGCTCCGCGCGCGGCCACCGTTGCCGTTGCCCGTCGCGTGGGCCTCGATGAACTCCACCGACTGCACGAACATCCCAGCCGAGCCGCAGCAGGGGTCGTAGACGCGGCCCCGGTAGGGCTCGAGCATCTCCACCAGGAGCTTGACGATGCAGCGGGGCGTGTAGAACTCGCCGCCCTTTTTGCCTTCGGCGCTCGCGAACTGGCCGAGGAAGTACTCGTAGACTCGCCCTAGGATGTCGCGGGCGTGGTTGTCGCCCCCGCTGAGGTGGATGTTGGAGACGAGGTCGATGAGCTGTCCCAGGCGCTGCTTGTCGAGCGCGGGGCGGGCGTAGTCTTTAGGAAGCACCCCCTTGAGGGAGGGGTTGTCCCGCTCCACGGCCGCCATGGCGTCGTCTACGAGGCGGCCGATGGTGGGCTGGCGGGCGCTCTTCTGCAGGTGGGACCAGCGGGCCTCGGGCGGCACCCAGAAGATGTTCTCGGCCTGGTACTCGTCTGGGTCCTCCGGGTCAGCGCCCTGGTCCCGTTCGGCTTCGAGCTTGGCACGGTGGGCCTCGAAGGCGTCGGAGACGTACTTGAGGAAGATGAGCCCGAGCACCACGTGCTTGTACTCGGCGGCGTCCATGGAGCCGCGCAGGGCGTTGGCGGCCGCCCACAGCTGGGCTTCGAAGCCGAGGTTGGCGGCGGTCGCCCCCGAGTTGCGTGGTGTGTTCTTTCGCTTCACAATGGCTACCTCATCCGATCTTTTGTCGACGTGGTTCGGGAGAGCGTTTAACACCTGAGCTTAGCCCCGGAGCGGCGTCGACTTGAGCGAACGGAAACACCACCGGGTAGACGCCGCCTCACAGCTACGAGATAGACAGGTATCTATTGCCTTGCACTCTAACTGGCCAAACGATCCAATCTTTAAGCAAGTATGCGCGGCACAACGCTAAAGCGGTGACGCAGCGAGTGGCCTGAGTCATTCCATTCACAGCGACTGTTGCACCGCTTAACCGAGTTAAGTACGCTAGTGTGTCACTTTGTCTTCGGGTGTCTGCCGGCCGCAGGCGACGCGGAGAGCGGAGGCGGGGACACAGCCGGCGACTGCCGTGCGCAGCACCTCGAGCGTGGGGCTTGCGCGCGTTTCCGTCGATTACCCGCGTGCATTGGCGTGCTCCGAGCGAGGGTTGCCGCTTACTGGGTGAGCAGCTGGGTGAGCAGAAACATTTCAGCCGAGAAGTCGTTCTCGACTAGGCGTTCCTGACGAGGCCTGCCAGAACTCAAGCTCGGTTGGGAAACTGGGGTGGTTGGGTCTAAAGGCGGTGGTCGAGACTAAGCAGGTTGCTGGCGCTCGCAAGCCGCGCATCGACCCTTTGAGCGGCCTCTCGGCGACCAAACCGTGCTCGTGACGTGCCCGGCACCTCAGCGGCGCGCACCTCAGCAGCACGCACCTCAGCAGCACGCGCGCCTCAGGGCGGCTGCCACAGCGGCGGGCGCCTCAGCGGCGCGCGCCTCAGTGCCGCGCGCCAGAGCGCTCCGCAATCAGCGACTCAAGCGCGCTCGCGTCTATCGCCTCGGCAGCTGCCTCGGCGAGCAGGTCGAGCTGCCTGCTCCGGCGGGCCCGGAAGGGTGGGGAGGAGCGGCGCTCGTGGTGAGCAGGGAACTCGTGGCGTGCGCCAACCCGAGCCAGCAGCGCCCCCCTCACCTCATCCCCCTCCAACACCCCGTGCCACGACGTGCCGACTACCGCCCCGAGCGCGCAGCCGTCGGGCTCGCCGTCGTCGCTTACGAACACCGGACAAGGCGCTGTGCCTCCGTTGCTGGCGGCGTCGGCAGCGCCCGGCAGGTGCGACGCGGCCCAAGCGTGCCGCCCCGCCGCTTCTTGCCCAATCCACCGCGGCCTCCCATGCCTGATCTCGTAGCCCTCGGCGGGGGCGCCGCCGAAGAGGGGCGAGTGGCCGCGGCGGCGGCGGACGATCTTGTCGCGCGCGAACACCGTCTCGACCGGCAAAAGACCGAGCCCGGGCACCGTGCCGCGGCGCGACTCGACGTCGTCGACGATCCGCTCGCCGAGCATCTGGTAGCCGCCGCAGATCCCGAGGATCGGGCGGCCGGCGCGGGCGCGGCGCACCAGCGCGTCGGCCAGGCCGTCGCGGCGGAGTAGCTCGAGGTCCTCGACGGTTGCCTTCGTGCCCGGCAGGATCACCAGGTCGGCGCGCTCGACATCGGCCGGCGAGCGCGTGTAGTAGATGCGCACCCCCGGCTCGAAGCGCAGCGGGTCGAAATCGGTGAAGTTGCTGATCCAGCGCAGCCGCACGACCGCGATATCGAGCGTGGGCAGCGCCGCCCAGTCGGCCGCGGGCGCCGCGGTCGAGCCTGGGTCGCGCGCCGGAACCGCGCTCGGCGCCGGCGCTGCGCCCGCCACCGCGTCCGCCCCCGGCAGCGCCAAAGAGTCCTCGGCGTCGATCCAAAGCCCCTCGATGAAGGGGAGCACCCCCAGCACCGGTCGGCCCGTACGCTCCTCGAGCCACTCGAGGCCCGGGCGCAAAACCTCCGGGTCGCCGCGGAACTTGTTGATCACAAAGCCCTTGATGTGCTCGCGGTCGGCTGGCTCAAGCACCTCGAGCGTCCCGATGATCTGCGCGAAAACGCCGCCGCGGTCGATGTCGGCCACCAAAATCGCCGGCAGGTCGGCGGCGCGCGCAAGCCCCATGTTCGCGATGTCGTGCTCGCGCAGGTTCACCTCCGCCGGGCTGCCCGCGCCCTCGCAGATCACCACGTCGAAGCGGGAGCGCAGATCGGCGAGCGCCTCGAGCACGATCGGCATCAGCTGCGGCTTGAGCTGGTGGTAGCTACGCGCATCGACATCGGCGAGCGGCTCGCCCATCACCACCACCTGGCTGTGGCGCGGGCCCGACGGCTTCAGCAGGATCGGGTTCATCGCCGTCTCCGGCTCCACCCCGCAGGCCGCCGCCTGCATCGCCTGGGCGCGCGCGATCTCGCCGCCGTCGACGGCGACGGTGGAGTTCAACGCCATGTTCTGCGCCTTGAACGGCGCCACCCGCAGCCCCTGGCGCGCAAGCCAGCGGCACAGCCCCGCGACCACCGTCGTCTTGCCGGCATCGGAAGTAGTGCCCAGCACAAGCAAAGCCGGCGCTTGGGGGCTCCGGTCGCCCCCGCGGGGCCGCTCGCTTCGGGAGCCGCGCGTGCTTCGGGATCCAGGCTCGCTTCGGGAGCTCCGCTCGCTCTCGCTGCGCGCGTCCATCGCTCCCATCCTCACGCACCGGCGAGGCGCAGCGCGTCGCGCACCGTCTGGTCGCTCGGATCACGCCCCTCGCCCAACCACGGCCGGCGCTCCAGGCGTCCTCCGTAACGCACCGGGCCGCCCAGCCGCACCCCCAGCGCCCCCGCAAAAGCCGCCTCCATCGGGCCGGCGTTGGGGCTCGGGTGGAGATGCCCGAAACGACGCACCGCCGCGAGCACGCCGCGCGCGGAGCCGCCGACGAGCGGTGCTCGCAGCGCCGTCAAAAGCACCCCCAGCCGCGCTCCCGGCCACCCCAAGAGGTCGTCGAGGCGCGCCGCGAAACGGCCGAAGTGGCGGTAGCGCTCGTCGCGGTAGCCCCACATCGCATCCAACGTGTTCGCCGCCCGGTGCGCCGCCGCGCCGGCGGGCCCCGCCAACAACCCCCAAACCAGCGTCGAAAGCAGCGCGTCGTTGAGATTCTCCGCGAGCGACTCCACCACCGCGCGCCGCAGCGCCGGCGCATCGAGGGCCTGCGGGTCGCGCCCACAGAGCGCCGGCAGGCGGGCCCGCGCGGCCTCCACATCGCCGCGCGCAGTCGCTTGCGCGACCGCCTCCACCTCCCGCAGAAGCGAACGCCGACCCACACACACCCACACCACCGCCGCGCCCGCCAGCACCCGCCCCAGTGGTCGCCCGCGACCGAGGCGCCGCGTCGCCCAGCTGCCCGCCCGCTCCACTAGCGCAGCAGCGCCCGCCGCCCCGCCGACCAGCGCCGCTCCCGCCACGGCTCCGGCCAGCAGGGAAGCGCCCGCTGCGCCGGCGACCCGCGCTCTGGTCGCGCGCGTCGCTGGCCTGCGCGCGCCCAAACCACGCCAACGCAAAACGCCCTCTACCGCCGCCGCCAAACTCCCGAAGCCGGCCACCGGGTGGTAGCGGCGGGGATCACCCAGCAGCTCGTCGAACGCGAGCCCAAGCGCAAGCTGGGCGAGGCGGGTAGCGAAGCGACTGGCGTGCCTCTGCCATCGGGCGGCCGCCGCGCCAGCGGTGCGCCCGCGGTCGCGACTGCGCCCGCGCTCACGCTTGCGCCGGCGCTCACGCCTGCGCCAGCGGTCGCTCCTCCGCCCGCGACAAAGCGCCGCCAGTGACCGCGGGCGTGCCAGCACCAGGCGGCCCTTCAAGCAGCGACGCAGAAGTTGCCGTCGCGACCGTCGTCTGGGAACACGCCGGCCACCCTGCGACGACTGCGCGTGCGGCCTTCGCGCTCGCCCGCCAAACCGCCGTGCTCCTCGTCGCCTCGAGCGGGCCCCCCGCGGCTCGCGCCACCGCGAGCGTGCTCCCTGCGGCTCGCGCCACCGGCCGAGCCGGCGCGCAGCGGTGCCGGCTCCTCGTTCCGCGACCCCAGCGCGAGCACCCGGCCGAGCACAATGGCGACCGCCAAACCGACCGCCAACCACAGCCCGATCACCAGCAGCGCGAGCGTGACCGGGTCGTTCGGAAGAGAGAAAGCAAGCACGGGCTCCGCGCTCCAGTCGGACTCAGGTTTCAGCTAGCTGCTCGAGGCTCGGGGATCGGCACTGGCGCTGGTGCCACCCGGACCCTTTCGGGAAGTGTAAATCTCGCCCGGACGACGCCGATCGCTAGCGTCGAAGAGTCGGCCCGGGGCCTCCAGGCGCGTGCCGCTGGCCGGCTCGGGGAAGACCTTGATGCCGACGCCCTCGATCGTTCCGCGCGCAGGATGCCGCGCAAACCGCGGCTCGAGCTGCTTGAACCAGCGGCTCGCGTCACCCTGGCGGCGGCGCGCGCCGAGTGTCGCGCCCACCACCAGATCGGCGATTTGGAGACCCGTCGAAAGGTGCGAGGGGGCGAGCATCAAGCAGTCGATCAGACGCTCAAACGAGAGATACGGCGTGCCCTGCTCGCGCAGCCGCTCGAAGAAGCGGCGCATCCGCTCGTCGAGCTCGCTGCGCCGCGAATCCAGCACGATCAGGCCGTAACTCTCCTGGTCGGCGAGAAACCGCTGGAAGCGCTCAGCGAGGAAGGTCAAGGCGGTGGCGTAGGTGTCTTCGCCGCTCGCGAACAGTTCTGGGTGCGACTGTCGCCCCGCCAGCGGGCGCAGCAAACACACGAAGCAGGTGATCGGGCAGCTCGCCAAAGTGGCGTAGACGGCGTCGGCGACCGTTGGCGGCACCGTCCCCGTCCGGCAGCCGTGCCACTTGAGTTCGCGGTCCGCTGGCCACCCCTGCTCGCTGAGCGCTGCCGTCAGGCGGTCACGCGTCAACCGCCAGTCATCGGCGCGGATCGCGACGCCGCCCAACGCGAAGACCTTCTCGTCGGGCTTTCCGGACTCGTCGAGAAACAGGACGTGCATAGCGGGCCGGGATGATCGCGCAGGTTCGACACGCCCGCGACGCTCGCGACTCCCCCGGCCGGCGGGGGAACCGCGGGCTCGGCTCGAACCCGGTGGCACCAACTAGAGCCTTAGAACTTTGCGAGCCACAGCTTCCACTGCCCGCCGGCGCGGCGCCCGCGTATCTCGATCGTGTAGCGGCCGGGCAGAACGAACTGCGCGAGCGACTCGCGTGACCCGCGGTGCGAACTGCGCTCGATCGGACGACGCCGAGAGGGCCCGTACAGCCGGAGGTCTAGCTCGGCCCTTCGCGGACCACGCAGCTCGGCCAGCAGGAAGGTTGGGACCGTCAGATGCACCACCAGGCGCCTGACGACCCCAATCCGCGTCACCCGGCCGCGAATTGTGCGCTGCGACGGTACGAACGGCTCGTCGATATCGATGGCCAGGGCGCGCAGCACGTTGCGCGAAGGCGGGGCGAACAGGGCAATTCGATTCCACTCGTCGATCCCGTTGAGGGCTACGTAGTCCTCCGCGAAGACCTCCGCAAGCTGTCGTTGCCACTCCGCCTGGGGGTCGCACGCACCGAGCCGCAGGAGGTCGTCCTCCAGCGCGCGAGCAACCATCCAGCGCCTCGAGCCGTCGGCCGCGTAGGTGCAGCGGCGCATTAGGTGGGCGAGGTTGAGCAGGCTGTTGTCGACGTGGTGCCCGTACTCGTGGACCACCGCGTGCACAAGATCGGGATCATCGAACGCCACGAACATCTGGCCGTCGAACGATCGGTCGGGGTCCTTCGGGAGGTAGCAGGCTTGTGCCCCCGCCCCGCACAGCGCGGGGATCGAGGAGCTCGGGACCACCGTCACCGATAGGTGGGCGAGCTCCTCGCGGTGGTAGGTGGCGGCGAGGATCCCGGCGACCGCATCGAGCGCGGCAGCGGGCACGCTCGGCTCGCCCGCTGCGATCGTGAACTCGCGCCTCGCGCTGTCCGCGTAAACGACCGCCTGAGCGGCGCGCGCGAGCGCTGAGCGTCGCAACTGCGCGGACCGATCGCCGACGATCACGCGGTCACGGATCGGCCCGAGTGCCGTCACGCGGCTGAGATCGAACGGCGGAGCGGGCCTCGCTCGCTGTTCAGGCGCGCGGACCTGTGCGCCAGCCGATGCCGACGCCATCGTCGCACTAGCCAGCGCTAAGACCAAGGCGATCGCGCCGACGTCACGGACGCGCCGCACGCGACGTGGGGCACGAGGAAGGTGGGGGCGGGACATTGGGCCTCCTCGTTGGTTGCCGTCATTCCAAGACGTCGCGCCGGCGGGGCGTTCCTGACAGCGCCGTGATGTTTCTTTGGGTGATCGCCTCGGGCTAGGCGCTACCCCGCCGCCAGCCCCAGCGCCTCCGCGGCCGCGCGCGTCGTCTCCTGCTCGGGTTCGAGCTGCTCCGCGGCGACCGCGCGGAGGTGGGGGAGGGCGCGATCGAAGAGCGTCACGCAGATCCAACTTGCCTCGAGCGTCGACCACCAGCGCAAGCCAGCGGCCTGCGGATAGCGGGAAAAGAGGTCTGCCGCCTGCCGCTGAGTGACCGTGCGGCGCCGGGTTGCGACCAGCGACGGCCGCAGGCCTTCACACGCCAGCGTGCCGGGATCGTCGAGGTCGATCAGCTCGGCCGCGGCCGCGAGCCGCAGTTCGCACAACGCCAGGCGCCGACCGCCACGGTCGAGCATGCGGGGGTCGAGCACACCGGTTCCGCGGAACGGCGCCAGCTTCTCGGCAACCGCGGCGACCGGGTCGAGCGTCGCGTAGATGCAGCCGTACAGCGCGGGATTGTCGTGACGCCCCGCGCCCTGCAGCGCGCGTGGCACGAACAGTGGGTGGCCCGGTCGCTCGCGGCGCGCCCGCGGGTCGTAAGGCACGACGCGCCACAGCCGCAGCGCCGCGCGCGACTGGCCGCTAGCTGAACGATCCGGCACGCTCGGCGGCGATCGCGTCGAGCACTTCGACGGCGCGACCCTGACGGATCAGATCGACCGGCCGCCGATCCCCAAGGTGCGGGTTCACGCCCTCGAGCCAGCGCTGGGCGAGCTCCCGCGGATAGATCCGCAAAAGCTGGCTCATCACCAACTCCAGCAGCTCGATGCGCGCCGCGTTCTGCTCGTCGATGCCCTGTCCGCGCAGCCAACGACTCACCTGCGCGGGACTGACACCGAGCAGCTCCGCCAACCGCCGCTGGGAACGCAGATCGGTGGCCAGGGCCCGAACCTTCTCGTGCGTTGCGACCGGCACGTTTCAAGCCTACACGCAACAAAAAACGTTGCGCGGGGAAGGCCTTGGCTAGCGCTCGGGCCGCACTCCGGTAGCGCTCCGGTCGAGCTCGCTAGCGCTCCACGATCGCCACGCGGAAGGGCCCCCGACCGGCCAACGAGCGGACGATTAGGAGGTAGCTGCCGCTCTCCAAAACCGGCCTCAGTACTTGCTTACGCCCACGGCCGGCACTGCGCGAGAGGAGGTGCCCGGCGCGCACCAGCCGCAGCTCGAAACGCGTCTGCGCGGGGGCCACCAGCTTCAGACCGAGCAGCGTCGGCAGCGTCAGGCGGAGCTTGATCAGCCGCTGCGAGCCGGCGCCCGCAAGCTGCCCTCGCCAAGTGCGCCTACGCACCCTTAGCGGCCAGCGCATGTCGGCCCGCAGCGCCGCTAGCACCCCTTGATCGGGCGGCGCGACACCTGGAATCTGCCAGTCACGGATGCCGTTCAGGTAGGCGTAGTCCTCGGCAAACAGCTCCGGCAGAAGTCGATCCCAGGGCGTGGTCGTGGGATTGCAACGGAAGCGGCCGCTCGTCAGAACACGGCTTTGGCGCTCGCGCGCGAACAGCCAGCGCCGCGAGCCGTCGCCGCCGACCGAGCACGACAAGCGGTTCAGCGAGATGCCTTTGCCGATCCCCACTAGCTGGTTGTCGATGTGGTGGCCGTACTCGTGGATCAGGGAGTGGCGCAGCGAAGGATCGTCGGCAGCAACGTTGATCTGGCCGCGCCCGCTGCCATCGTCGGCGCCGAAGTAGCAAGCCGCTGCCTGCTCACCGCACAATGAGTCGATGTCGGCGCGCGGCGCGACCAGCACCTGCACGCGGCGGAGCTCGTTGCCATGGATCGTGCCGATCAGGATGCGAGCGAACGACGCAAGATCGACGCCGGGCAGGTCAGTCCCGACCAAAAACTGCCGGCCTGCGCCGTCCGCGAAGCTCTCGATCCGATCCGGGCGCCCGTTGCTGGCAAGCGACGCCGTACGCATGGGCCCCGCGTGCGCGAGTTCCACCGGCCCGGCGACGCACGCCACGACGGCAAGCAGGAGTAGGCGACGGAGCGCGGCGCGCACCCTGCGAGCGTAGGGATGACGGCAGTGCCCGGCAAGCGCTCGCTGCCGGTGCCGGCTAAACGATCAACCGCCGCTCGAGGCGGCGCACCGCCAGTCGCCAGGTAACCAGCGCGAAGGCGAGTAACGCCGCGGCGTGCGCGAGGTCGACCAGTTGCAGCCCAAAGACGGCGTCGCGCACCAGCTCCACGCAGTGATGGAGCGGATTGGCGAGCGAGGCGATCTGCAAGGCGCGGGGCAGCTGGTCGATCGGGAAGAAGGT
Source organism: Thermoleophilum album (assembly GCF_900108055.1). GTDB lineage: Bacteria > Actinomycetota > Thermoleophilia > Solirubrobacterales > Thermoleophilaceae > Thermoleophilum > Thermoleophilum album. Next base: position 26,588 of record NZ_FNWJ01000002.1, read on the forward strand.
GCCCGAGACCAGGAACAGGGGGGTCACGAGCCCGCTCTGGATGTAGTTGAAGTGATCGATCTTCGAGGCGGTCGCGGCAACGAACACGCCGAGACCGGCGAAACCGAGACCGGTGAGCGCGCCGACCAACGGCACCAGCAGCATCCCCGCGCTCGGCTCCAGTCCGAACAGCATCGTCACCAGCAGCGGTGCGCACCCGTATATCCCGGCGCGGATCCCGAGCCACAGGATCTCGGCGGTCGCAAGCTCCTCGACATCCACCGGAGCCGCCAAGATCGCGTCGTAGGTGTGCTGAAAGCGGTGCTTGACGAACACCCCGTACATCGCCGAGAAGGTGGCGGAGAAGAGGACGGCGGTGGCGACCATGCCCGTGCCCACGAACTCCACGTAGGGCATCCCGTCGACGCGCTTGACGAGCGCCCCCAGGCCGAGTCCGAATGCGAGCAGGTAGATCGTCGGGTCGAGCACCGATGAGAACGTCGTGGTCTTCCAGAAGGTCCGGAAGTTCGTGATGTCGCGGCTCATCACGCCCGCGATGGCGGCCGGCTCGAGCCGGTGCAGGCGTCGGCGCGGCGGTTGCGCGACGCGCTGCGGGGGCGTTGCGATCGCTGCCGCCTCGGCGTTCGTCACTCGACCTCCTCGCCGGTCAGGATCACGAACACGTCCTCGAGCGAAGCCGCCCGCCGCACGCCGTCGGGCAGCCACCCGTCGGCGCGCTCAGCACCGAGGATCGCGAGCGCGGTGCCGGTGCGGCGCACCCGCAAACCCCGCGCCTCGGCCGCGGCCCGCAGCTCGTCGAGACGGGCCGGCGGGCCGTAGACCTCGTGTGTCTCACGCCCGGCGTGGCGGCGCACCAGCTCGGCAGGCGGTCCCTCCGCGACGATGCGCCCCGCCGCCATGATCGCCACGGTGTCGGCGAGGCGCTCGGCCTCCTCGATGTAGTGGGTGGTCATCAGGATCGAAGTGCCCTCGCGGCGCAGGCGATCGATCAGCGCCCACAGCTCTTGGCGCACCTGCGGATCGAGTCCGACGGTCGGCTCGTCGAGCAGCAACAGACGTGGCCGGTGTACCAGCGCTCGCGCGATCAACAGCCGCCGGCGCATGCCACCGGAGAGGCGATCGACCAACTCCTCGGCGCGCTCGGTGAGGTTCGCGATCTCGAGCGCCCACTGCACGGCCGCTCGGCGCTGCGCGCGGGGCACCCGGTACAGGCGCGCGAAGACCATCAAGTTCTGCCGGGCGGTGAGCTCGACGTCGAGGTTGTCGAGCTGTGGCACAACCCCGCACTCCATGCGCGCCTGCTTGGACTCGGCCGGCACGCGGTAGCCGAGTACCTCGATCTCGCCCGCGTCGGGTAGCGCCTGCGCCGTCAGCATCTTCATCGTCGTCGACTTGCCGGCGCCGTTCGGGCCGAGCAGACCGACGCAGGTGCCCTCCGGCACCTCGAGGTCGAGTCCGGCGACCGCCGTGATCGGGCCGAAACGCTTGACTACGCCCCGCATCCGCAGGGCGGCAGGCGGCGCGGCGGTCGTCGATGGTCGAGGAGCGGCGGCCAGGGTCACCCGCCAAGGATTGCGCACGCGGCCGCCAACCCGGCGCGCCGCGACTGCCACCGGCGGGCCGCCGTAAGCTGCGACGCGTGCCTTCCGAGCGTGCGCGAAGTGTCGAGCGCCAGCCGACCAACGGTGGTGGACCACCCCCGCAGCGCGATGGCGATGAGACGCGCCCGCCGCGCGACGACGGGACCCGCCGCGAGCGCGACGGTGACGCGGCGGCCCCCGAGCGGCCTGCGACACCCGCTGGTTTCGACCCCACTCGACCGGCCGAACGCGCCGCCGACCCCGCCGGCTGGCGGCTCGCTGAGCCGGCGCGCGCAGCGCTGCGAGAGGTCATTGGCGGTCGCCGCGACATCCGCCGCTTCCGCCCCGACCCGGTGCCTGACGAGCTCTTGCGGAAGCTGCTGGAGGCAGCCCACATGGCGCCCTCGGTTGGCCTCATGCAGCCTTGGCGATTCATCGTCGTGCGCTCGCTCGAGACGCGGCGGGCAGTGCGGCGGATCGCACAGCGCGAGCGTCTCCGGCAAGCCGCTCGCTTTGCCGAGCGCGCCGACGATTTTCTCGACCAGAAGATCGAGGGGATCGTCGAGGCACCGCTTGGCATCTGCGTGTGCTGCGACAACGGTGAGCCCGGGGTTGAGGTTCTGGGCCGTGGCACGATCCCCGAGACCGCGCAGTTGTCGGTTGCCTGTGCGATTCAAAACCTGTGGCTGACCGCGCGTGCCGAGGGGCTCGGTGTCGGCTGGGTGAGCTTCTACCGCTTCGCCGACCTACGCCGCTTGCTCGGAATCCCCGAGCGCGTCGACCCGCTCGCCTGGCTGTGCGTGGGCTGGCCCGACGAGCGCCCGCCGCGCCCCGGCCTTGAGGCTGCGGGCTGGGCCCAGCGCTTGCCGCTCGAAGCGGTGGTGATGGAGGAGCGTTGGCAGCCCGAACGCGGGCGGGCCGCGCGCGCCGCGATGCGTCAGGGCGCCGGGGCGGGTGGGCGCGGCGCGGCAACCAGCAGCAAGGCCGGCGCGCGGGTAGCGGTGGCGAGCGCTGTGACCGCGCGCGGGGCGTTCACCAGCGCGCCGCCTGCGATGGGCGTGGTGGCCGCCAGCGAGGCGACTGCGCAGACGGCGGTTCGGGACTTGCTCGACGAGCTGGTAAAGCCGCCGCGCGGACTGGGGCGGCTCGAGGATCTCGCCACGCGCTGGGCGGCGATCACCGGTGGGCCGCCACCCGAGCGGCTGCGCCTGGGGGTGCTCGTCGCGTGCGGCGATCACGGGCACCTGCAGCACGGCACGAGCCTCTTCGAGCAGCGCGTCTCGGCGGAGGTGGCGGCGGCCGCTGCCCGCCGCCAAACGGCGGTCGGTGCGCTGGCGGCGGCGCTTGACCATCGATTGATCGTCGCCGACATCGGGCTCGCCGGGCCGACCCCGCGCGGCGTGCTAGCGCGCAAGGTGCGGGAGGGCACCCGCGACATGACGACCGAGCGGGCGCTCAAGACCGGCGAGGTCGAGGCAGCGATCGAGCAGGGTCGGCGGCTCGCCGCCGAGCTGGTCGCGAGCGGTGTGCAAGCGATCGCGCTCGGCGAGATCGGGATCGGCAACACCGCGACCTCCTCGGCGCTCGCCGCGCTGGCCCTCGATGCCGACCCAGACGCTCTGGTCGGTCGCGGCGCCGCGATGGACGCGCCCGGTCTCGAGCGCAAGCGTCGTGCCGTGCGCGCCGCTGTCGAGCGTCACCGCGGTGCAGCCCGCGAGCCGCTCCAGTGGCTCGAAGCGGTAGGGGGCCTCGAGCACTGCGCGCTGTGCGGTGCGCTGCTGGCGGCCGCCGAGGCGCGCGTGCCGGTGCTGCTCGACGGCTTCGCGGTCGGTACTGCCGCGCTGGTGGCCTGCGCGCTCCAACCCTCGAGTTGGGAGGTGCTGATCGCCGCCCACCGCTCCACTGAGCCGGGGCATGCGCTGGTATTGCGGGAGCTCGGCCTCGAGCCGCTGCTGGAACTGCGACTGCGGGCAGGCGAAGGCGCCGGTGCGGTACTCGCGGCCCGCTTGGTGGAGGCGACCGGCGCCGCGCTCGCGCGCATGGCGACCTTCGCCGGAGCTTCGGTCACGCGCAACCCGCGTGCTTGGCGAGCGGAGGGCGGGCACTGAGCGGCGACGGCGGCGCCGCTGACGGGCGGCTGCGCGACGCGGCTGAGGGGCGGCCTGGCGGCGCCGCTGAGGGGCCGCCTGGCGGCGCCGCTGACGGGCGGCTGCGCCGCACCGCTCGCGCGGCGCTCACGGCCCTCGCCGACGCTCTCGGTTTCCTCACCGTCGCACCGGTGCGCGCGAAGAGCGGGCCACCGGGGCCCGCCGCGATCGTGATCTTTCCGCTCGTCGGCGCCCTGCTCGGGGCGCTGGTTGGTGGCGTGCGCTGGGCGCTCGACGGCGTGCTCGGCGACGGATTGGCGGCGCTCGCCGCCGCCGCGACCCTCGTCGCGGCGACCGGCGCCCTGCACCTCGACGGCCTCGGGGACTGCGCGGACGCGCTCGGGGCGCGCGATCCGGAGCGGCGGCGCGCGGCGATGAGCGACCCGCGGCTCGGCACGTTCGGTGTGGTCGCCGTGGTGCTCTGGCTGCTTGCGCTGCAGACGTCGCTCGCCCGCCTCGACGCCGAACGCGCGCTACTAGCGACGATCGCGGCGGGCAGTTGTGCGCGCTTCGCCGCGCTTGCTCAGGCTGCGACTGCGGTGCCGGCCCGAGCGACGGGACTCGGCGCTACTTTCGCGCCCGGAGCGGGGACCGCACTGGCCGCTTCGGTGGTGGCGCTGCCGGGAGCACTCGCCCCAGCCCTCGCCAGCCCGCGCGGCTGGTTGCTCGGCCTGCTGCTTCTGGTCGGTGCGGGGGTCGTCGGGTTGCTCACCGGACTGTGGGCGACCCGAGCGCTCGGCGGCCGCAGCGGCGACACGTTGGGGGCGGCGATCGCTGGCACCGAGGCCCTAGCGCTGGTGGCGGCAGCAGCGGCGCTGGCGTGATCGCGACTCCGCTGAACGAACCGTGAAGCGATCCCGCGGTCCCACGAAACGCGCGTATGTCTCGCGTTCAAGCGGCACGGGTAAATGCCGAGTTGAAAGCCGATGGCGCACGCGTTCCAAGGTGGAGCGGGCGAGTGGTGGTCCACGCCGCTCGCCGGCAGCCCTCAGCCGCAAGGGACGGAGCCGATGACGATGCCGGCGCCGTCGTCCGCCGGCTCCGCTGAGGCTGTCGCGCGCGCGCTGGCGGCGGCCGGACGCTTGGCGGCGGTCGCAGCCAGCGGCCCCGGACCCGAGCTGCGGATGACCGTCGCGGCCGAGGCGCGCAGCGTGTTCGAAGCCGAGCGCGCCTTCTCGATCTACGCGCCGGACGAAGCGGGACGCTGCGAGCTGATCGCGGTAGGCCGCGGCACCGACGGCACGCGACCGGAAGCAAGCGAGGGTGCGCGGACCGGACTCTCGCGCGAGCGGCCACCGTCAGCGCTTGCGGGCGAAGCGCGCTCGTCTGAGGAGTGCTCGCGCGAGGAGCTCGCGGGCGAGCGGGCCCGTCGCTTGGCGGCCTTCGCCGCTGAACTCGCGGCACCAGTCCATCTCTTCGGGGAAGCGGCGCGCAAGCTGCGCATCGCGCTCGGTGCACAAGCCGTGGAGCCACTGTCGGGGGCCGAACCGCTGCTGTTGCTTCCCATCACGAGCGAAGGGAGCCAGCAAGCGCCGGTGCGCCAACTGCTGGTGCTCGATCGGCCGCGGCGCGAACCCGCTGCTTCCGGCGAGCTCGTGCAGGCGTTCGTCGATGTCGCTCGGGCGACGCTCGAGCACGCCCGCACCAGCGGCGAGCGGGCGCGCGAGCTGGCTCGGCAGGCGGCGCTCACCCGCGCTGCCCGCACGCTCAACGAGAGCCTCGACTTGCCACGCGTCCTCACCCAGATCGGTCGCGAGGCTGCTGGCATCCTCGAGGCCGACACCGCCGCCGTCTTTCGGGTCGCCCGCCGCGCGCCCGGTGCCCACGAGTTGGCCGGAGCAGACAGCAGCGCGGAGATGCTCGTGCTCGAGGCCGTTCACGGCTTGCCGCCTGAGGCGATCGGACTGCAGCTCGGTTACGGCGTGGGTGCGGCCGGCAAGGTCGCGGCTACCGGTCGACCGTACGTGACCGAGGCTTACGAGCGGGATCCCGGCGCCCCCCACGAGTTTTTCACCAGGCTGCGCGCGGGGCTCTGCGTGCCGATGCGCTGGGGCGGCCGCCTACGCGGCGTGCTCTGCGTAGGCTACCGCGAGCCGCGCCGCATCACCGCCGCCGAGCTGCGCACCCTCGAGTCGTTCGCGGAGCTGGCAGCGGTCGCCTGCCGCAACGCTTCCGAACACGAGAGCCTGGCGCTCGTGGCGCACAGCGACGCCCTCACCGGCTGCCTCAACCACGCGGCCTTGCAGGACACGCTCGCGCGCGAGGTCGAGCGCTGCCGGCGCGGCGGCCACCGCTTGTCGTTGCTATTGCTCGACCTCGATCACTTCGCGCAGATCAACGAGCGCTTCGGCCACCTGGTCGGCGACGAGGTCCTGCGTGCCGTCGGCTACGCGTTGCGCCAGACGGTGAGGGGCTTCGACTTCGTCGGGCGTTACGGCGGCGACGAGTTCGCGCTGGTGGTGGTCGATGCCGCCGAGAGCGAGGCGCGCGGCGCGGCTGAACGGGTCCGCGGCGCTGTCGCCCGCGCCGTCCAGGCGCTCGGTGTCCGGGTGACAGTGGGCGTCACGATCGGTCTTGCAGAGTGGCGTCCCGGGGAGACCGCGGCGGCTCTCGTGGCACGCGCCGAGCGCGCGCTCATGTACGGCAAGCTCCGCCTCGGACGGGACACGGTGGTGAGCGCTCGCAGCGTGCCGATCGACTTCGCGCTCGACCTGCCGCAGCGTGCTGTCGAGGCACCCCCGGCCGCCGAGCGACTGATCTCCGGCTTCGTCGAGGAGGCGAGCGCGCAGACCGTGCGTCTCCGTAAGCGAACTCGCCAACTTTCGCTGGCTGCGGCCCTCGGCGCGCGGATGGCGGCGATGACCGACGCGCAGCGCATCGTTGAAGCGGTTGTCGACGAGCTGCACCGAGCCTTCGGCTTTCACTCCTGCGCGGTCCTCCGGTTGGTGGGTGACGGCGACCAGTTGGAAGTGGCGGCGGCGCGCGGCCGGGTCACAGAGAAGGCGCCGAGCGCGCGGCTGCCGCGCGACGCCGGCTTGGTTGGCCGAGCGCTGCGCGAGCGTCGAGCGTTGGTCGCCCGCGACGCCAGCGCCGAGGGCGACGAATTCGGCCTCAGCGCGTTCGCTGATTGGGACGCCGCGCAGTCGCAGCTAGCGGTACCGGTGTGGGTGGAGGGGGAGCCGTGGGGGGCGGTTTTCGTTAGCGAGCGTGAGGTCGCGTGCTTCGACGATGACGACGCGGTCGCTCTGCAGGCGGTAGCCGACCTACTGGGAGCGTCGTTGCGCTCGGCGCGCCTCTACGAGCGTCTCGAGCGCGCCTACATGGGGACGTCCGAAGCGCTCGCCTCAGCCCTGGAGGCGAAGGACGCCTACACGGCGTCGCACTCCCGCTCACTGGTGCGCAACGCCGAAGCGGTAGCGCGCAAGCTGGGGCTCGACGAACGGGAGATCGAGAACATCCGTCTCGGCGCGATCTTTCACGACATCGGCAAGATCGCGGTTCCTGATCGAATCCTCAACAAGCCGGGTCCGCTGAGCGACGCGGAGCGCCGCGAGATGGAGCAGCACACGGTGATCGGCGAGCGCATCCTCCGGCCGGTCGAGTTTCTGCGCGACGTCTTGCCGATCGTTCGCCACGAACACGAGCGCTGGGACGGGAAGGGTTATCCCGACGGCTTGGCCGGTGAGGAGATCCCGCTCGGCGCGCGCATCATCCTCGTCTGCGACGCCTACGACGCGATGACCAGCGATCGACCCTACCGGCCCGCCCTGCCAGCGGAGGTCGCACGCCAGGAACTGGCACGGAACGCCGGTACGCAGTTCGATCCAAGGGTGGTGAGCGCGTTCCTGGCGCTGCTCGACGAACGCGAGGGTCCGGGCGGCGCCCCGAGCGAAGCCTCCTCGTCAGCAGCTGTCTCCAGCTAGGCGGACGCCGTCGCGTCGGTGGATCCGCGGCGACCGGACTCCACTAGGCGGATTCTGCTTGCTCCACTCAGGGGGACTCCGCGTGCCGCGCCAGCCGCCGGGGAACCTCCGCCTGGAAGCGGGCGAGCGCCTCGCCGACCTCGCCGAGCGGTGCCCGGAAGGCACGCTCAAGGAGCCGCTCGCCGCGGTCCCGCGGCGGTTGCTCGGCGGCGAGCGCGTAGAGCCGCGCGAGCGCGGCCTCGCCGTCGCGGTCAGCCAGTGCTGCTGCTACCGCCAGGCCGCCGAGTAGGGCGTCGCGCGGGCCGGGCGGCGGGCCACCGAGGGGGCCCTCGCGCAGCCGGGTGGCGAGAGCCGGTAGCAGCGCCTGGCCCTGGCCGGCGAGCACTGCCGCCGGACCCTCCCAGAGCCAGCCGAGTCGCCAGAGCCGCCAGCTGCGCGCAGGGGTAAGCGGGGGTGGCAGCGGCACGCCGTTGTGGGCGGCGACCACCTGCACGTAAAGGCGCCGCGCGGTTAGCGCAAGCGCGCGTAGCGAGGCGGCGCGCGGCGCCGCGCGTTGGCGGAGCGCGCGGGGTGCGAGCACGTGCAGTTCGCGGCCGCTCGGCCAGCCCGCGAGGTAGCGGCGGGCGGTCGCTGTCTGCGTCGCCCGCCAGGCGACGAGCGCCGGTTGCGCAGCGACCAACGAGGCGTCGCTCGGGTGCAGCACCACGTGCACCTCGCCGGGGGTCCGGGGGAAGAGCTGGCTCAGCTGCGCGCGAAACTCCTCGAGGTCGAGCAGCAGGTTCTGCGCGTCGTCGGTGTCGCTGCGTTCGTGGCGCGCGCCGAACGACGCCGACTGGCTTTCCGTCCAGGGCACAGCGCCACGCTAATCGGCCCGCCGCCGCCAAGCCCTGCCGCCGCCAAGCCCTGCCGCCGCCAAGCCCCTCCGCCGCCACGCCCTGCCGTTGCCACGCCCTGCCGTTGCCACGCCCTGCCGCTGCTGCGCGCAGCGACCTGCGGGTTGACCCGCACCCGCGCTGCTTGGACCAAAGTTCGATTGGCGCGCTTCGCGTTCGTGCCGATAGTGGAACCAGCAGCTGCAGCCGTCAGGGACGATGGCCCCTCTCGCCGACCACATACGACAGCGCGGACGCGCCTTGCGGGCGGGACTGTCGAAGCGTGCGGCAGGCGCCGCCAGCGCCGGTGGTTGGGTGCTCGTCGAAGTGTTGATGGGAGCAGTGATCGTCGCCGCCACGGCGACCGCGATCCTCGGCGGGCTCGACGGCTTTCAGCGTGCGACCACTGTCGACCGCTCGCGGTCGGTGGCGATGAGCCTCGCCGAGCAGGACATCGATCGCATGCGCGGGCTGCGCAACGACCAGCTCGCGAACCTCGACCAGACGCGCGTCGTGACGGTCAAGGGCGTCAACTACACGGTGCGCTCACGCGCCGACTGGTTGAGCGACAGCGGCACCGACGCCGGCTGTACGCAGCCCAACGCGCAAGCCAACTACCTGCGCCTGACGTCGACCGTCAGCTCGCCGGCGCTGCCAAGGCCGGTCACCTTGCGCACGCTCGTCACGCCACGCGGCACCCCCCTTGACGCGTCGGGCGGCGCGATCGTGTTGACGGTCGTCGATCGCAACGACCAGCCCCTGCCGGGCGTGACGATGCAGCTCTCCGGCCCCGTCAACTTGGTCGCAACGACCAACGACCAGGGTTGCGTGTTCTTCGCCGGCGTGCCCGGCGGCGATTACACGGTTACGGCACCCTCCAGCTACGTCCAGATGGACGGCAGCTCGCCGCCCACCTCGGTGGTCTCGCCGATCCCCGGGCAGACGGTGAACAAGACGATGAAGATGGATCGTCCGGGGAAGATCCGCGCGCAGATTGCCACCAAGGTGGGCGGCACCCTCTTCCAGTCGCAGGCGACGACGCTCTCGGTCGCCAACGCCAGCTTGCCGTCCCCGAACTACCGGACCTTCACCATTGGCAGCCCTGCCACCCAGATCACCACCGGCGACCTCTTCCCGTTTCCTTCCGGATACGGCGTCTTCACCGGCGGCTGCGCGGCCAACAATCCGACCGTCTACGCCGCCAACTACTTCCAGACGAACCCCGGTCTCGGGACCCCTGGGCCTGGCGACACGGTCGATGTGACGGTCATCCAACCGGCGATCAACGTGGTGGTGAAGAACTCGTCGGGGGCGGTGATGGCTGGCGCCGAAGTCGTCGCTTACAGCCAGGACAGCGGCTGCTCCCAGACGTTCCGCAAGCTCACGAACAGTCAGGGCAAGCTCAACGATCCCGGTTTTCCGTTCGGCAATTACCGGATCTGTGCCGACAACAACCAGTCGGGCAGCAGCGCGCGCTACGCCTACGCGAGCGGAACGATCGCCAACACCTCGCCCGACGGTACCGCGACGATCACGATCACCGTTCCGTCCAGCACTTCCGCCCGCGGGAGGTGCCCATGAGCGTGCGCGAGCAGCGCGGCTTCACGCTCATCGAGCTGCTGGTCGGAGTAACCGTCGGTCTGCTGGTGCTGGGCGCCGGCCTCGCCGTGCTCGACCGCTCGTGGGGGGCGTCGTCGGAGATCAGCGATCGCGCCGCGGGACTGGCGGCGGCGCGTACCGCGATGGCCGAGGCCACGCGCGTGCTGCGCAGCCAAGTCTGTCTCGGTTCCAACCCGCCGCTGATCTACGCCGACCAAAACCGCGTCCGCTTCTACGTCGATCTGAGCGACGGGACGAGCCGCAACCAGGTCCAGATTCGCGAGCTCGCATACGATCCCACGACCCGCAAGCTGACCGAGAGCGTGTGGCTGCCGACCGGCGGCACCTACCCGAACCTCACCTACCCCGCGTCACCCACCCGCAGCAACCTGTTGCTCGACAACGCCTACCCGGTCGACGCCTCGACGCCGATCTTCAGGTACTACGCGTGGGACACGACCAACGGCGGCGCGAGCGTGCTGCTGCCGGCGCCGCTCTCCGCCAGCGACCGCGCGCGCACGATTCGCATCGTCGTCGCGTTCGAGGCGCGTCCCTCGAACCGTCCGTCGGCGGCTAAGCGCGCGAGCGACGTGCAGAACGAAGTCTTCGTGCGTTCTGCCGACAACACCAGCTCCACCGGAGGTCCCTCCTGTGGTTGACCAAGTGCGAGCACGCCTGCGCGACGTCTGGCTTTCGCAGCGGGGCTTTACGACCGTCACGCTGATGGGCGTCCTGCTGGTCGGCGGGCTGCTCGTGGCGGCCGCCTTCGCCGCCGTGGTGCCGGACATCCGGGCGTCCTCAATCGACATGCAGCGCAAGCGCGCTTGGGCGGCAGCCGAAGCCGGCGTCGCCTACTACTCGTACAAGCTCGCCGTGAACCCCAACTATTGGGCGCAGTGCGACAACGTGCCGCCCCCCAACGGGAGCGACCCGAACCCCGTCAACCAAGCCTGGAACGGCAGTGGCAGTGATCCCCGGCGTTGGCGGACGGTGCCAGGGGACACCTCCCAGTACACGATCGAGCTGCTGCCCGCGCCCGGCCAAACCGCCTGCAATCCGAGTGACCCGGTGGGGTCGATGATCGATCCGGTAAGCGGAACCTTCCGAATCCGCGTGACCGGGCGCTCACGGGCACCTCTCAGCGCCACCGACCAGCCGGTTAAACGCAGCATCATCGTGCGTTTCAAGCGGCGGAGCTTCCTGAACTTCATTTACTTCACGGACTTCGAGACCGCCGATCCCGCCACCTACAGCGACCCTGATCAACAGGCCTGGGCGAGCTCGAACTGCCAGCGCTACCGCCGTAACGGCCGCCCCTCGGGCTGCACCAACATCTACTTCCTCTCGGTCGACTACGTACGCGGGCCGTTCCACACCAACGACGGCATCTACGTCTGCGGAAGCCCAACGTTCGGACGCAACGCCCAGGATCCAGTCGAGATCTCCGAATCCCCGCCCGGCTGGAGCGACTCCGGGTGCTCGGGCTCCGGGTCACCGGTCTGGCAGGGCGCCTACACGCCCGGGGCACCGGTGCTTGACATGCCGCCGACCAACGGCACGCTCAAACAGCAGACCGACCCGCGCTACCTGTTCCAGGGTAAGACGGTGATCACCCTGAGCGGCAACTCGATGACCGTCGACAACCCCGCGAAGTGCAGCTCGCTCGGGCTCTCCAACCCCTGCAGCATGCCGTTGCCAAGCAACGGGCTGTTGTACGTCGACCGCGCCGATGGCGGCTGCCCGACCCCGTACGACCAGCGCGCTCAGTATCAGAGCGCGGCAAGCTGCGGCGAAGCCTGGGTGCGCGGAACCTATGCGCAGCCGCTCACCATCGGCGCCGCCGACGACATCGTGGTGAACGGCAACATCACGCGTTCCGGCGACGTCCTGTTGGGCCTGATCGCCAACCAGTTCGTGCGCGTCTACCACCCCGTTACGTCGACCGGCAGCAACGCGCCGGGTGCGCTCTCGAACCCGTCGATCGACGCCGCAATTCTCGCGCTCGCGCACTCCTTCATCGTTGACAACTGGAGCAAGGGATCGCCGCTTGGGACGCTCACCGTCAACGGCGTGATCGCGCAGCGCTTCCGCGGGCCGGTCGGGACCTTCAGCGGTGGCACCGTCAACAGTGGCTACGCCAAGAACTACACCTACGACGATCGCCTGCGTTTCCGCAGCCCGCCGTTCTTCCTGGACCCGGTGCGCGCCGGCTGGAAGATCGTCGAGCAGCACGAGCAGGTGCCTGCGCGGTAGCGCCTGCGCAGCGACGGGCGTGCGCTGCGACGCGCTTGACCCTAGGCGCTCGGAGTGCGATCGCGGAGCACGCGCGCTCAGCTCCCGAGCGCTCCGCTCCCGCCCGTCAACCCCGCTACGGCGGCCCTGCTAGCGCGCCCTGCTACGGCGCTTACAGCGGTTCCCGCGCCTAGAGCGCCGCCGTGGGCGCACCCACCCCTGCAGCGATCGCCTCGATCTCGGTGGCTGCGCGCTCGAACTCTTCATCGGAGAGCACCGGTGTGCCCTCGAACGGCAGGTCGCGCTGCAGCTCAATCCACGAACGACAGCCGTGGTACTCGGGTCGCACGCGCACGGTCACCGGACGCGGGATCCGGTAAGTCCTGAGGACGATCACGTGGAGCGGGAAGCGGGGCTTCCAAGCCAGCCGCTTTTGCGCGTAGTCGGGCGTCCAGACGTGGTACGGGGTGAGCGCCTCGACGACGCGCGGATCGGTCACCAGGTAGCTGGCGGCGACCTCCGCGAAAGCGCGGATACGCACGCGGCTCGGCTGCTCGATGCCGCCGTCCTCGAGCAGATCGTCCGGCGAAGGCTCTTCGCCCTCCGGCCACACGCCCTCCTCGAGCGCGCGCGGCAGCTCTGGCAAGTGCGACTCCCGCACCAGGTCGTTGCGCTGGTGATCGAACGTCGGGTACAGGAAGAAGCGGTCGTGCTCCAGCTCGAAGTGTTTGCTGTCCTCGCGGATGCCGCCCTTGCGGAGCGTGAGCAGCTGCTCGCCCTCGGCAAGGGCGCGCACCGTGACAGCCCATTCCTTTAGCGCTACCGGCATCTCTTTCGCAGTCGCTCGTTTCCCAGGGAGTTGCGGCCGATCGGCGCAGCGGCCGCGGAATTGTTGCGAAGGCGCGCTGATTTTTCAAGGGGTGCGGCGGGGGGCTGAGCGCGCTCCCCCGGCCACCTCGGCGACCGCCGCGAAGTCCTGGTCGCCGAGCCCAAGCGCTAGCGCGCGCTCGTAAAGCCGCTCGGCGGTGCGTGCGAGCGCCGGCTCGAGGCCCAGTTTTTCGGCCTCGTCCAGGTAGTGGCGAAGGTCCTTCAGCATGTGTCGCAAGCGGAACAGCGGCGTGTAGTCGCGTGCCAGCATCGCTGGGGCTTTCAACTCGAGCATCTGCGAGCCGCTCGAGCCGGCGCGGGCGACCTCGAGCCAGCGCTGCGGATCGATCCCGGCCGCTTGCACGGTGGCCAGCGCCTCGCCCACCGCCGCCGCGTTGATCGCGGTGACGGCGTTCGCGATCACCTTCGCGAAGGCACCGTGCCCGCGACCACCGACGTGGACGATCAGCTCGCCCATCGCCTCGAGCAGTGGCCGCGCGCGAGCAACGACCTCGCTGTTGCCGCCGACCATGAAAGTCAGGGTTGCTGCCTCAGCGCGCGGCCGCGAGCCCGTGACCGGGGCGTCACAAAAGGCGATCCCGAGCGCCGCCAAACGATCGCCGATGCGACGCGCGGCGGTCGGCCCGATCGTCGAACAGTCGATCGCCATCGCGCCCTGGGCGAGCGTGCTAGCGGCGCCCGCGGACCCGAGCAGGGCCTCTTCGACCTCGGGCGCGTCGGGCAGCATCGTTACCACCGCGTCGGCGTTCTCTGCCGCGGCTGCCGGCGTCGGATGGGCGCTCGCGCGGTGCTCGCGGGCGAAGCGCTCGGCTTTCTCGCGTGTGCGTGTCCAGACCCGTAGCTGGTAGCCGGCACGCGCAAGATTGCGCGCCATCGGCCAGCCCATGATCCCGAGCCCAAGAAACGCCACCGTCCGCATCGCCCGCGGAAAGTAACGACCACCGCCGCCCCGCGGCACGTTAGGCGCCGCGTTCGCTGGGTCGACCGAAGCCGCCGCCACCGGGTGTCTCGATGCGCAGGCGATCCCCGGGCTGCAAGCTGCCGGCGACCTTCGGCCCGAGCTCCTGCCCGTTCAAGAAGTTGCGGCCCGGCAGGCCGGGCGCGCCGCCGGCCGCCCCGGGCGGCGCGTGCCGTCGCCGCTCGCTGATCAAGGCGAAACGCATCGGCTCGAGCGCCTCGAGCTCGCGCACGACGCCGTCGCCACCGCGGAAGCGGCCGGCGCCGCCGCTACCCCGGCGCACCGCGTAGCGCACGCAGCGCACCGGAAACTCCGCCTCGAGCGCCTCGATCGGCGTGTTGAGCGTGTTCGACATGGCGACGTGCACGCAGCTCGGTCCGTCGGCGTCGGGGCAGGCGCCCTGCCCGCCGCCGATCGTCTCGTAGTAGGTGAAGCGCTCATTACCGAGCGTCAAGTTGTTCATCGTGCCCTGCCCGAGGGCGCGGCCAAAGGCCCGCAACACGAGGTCCGCGACGCGCGAGGAAGTCTCGACGTTGCCGGCGGCGACGGCGGCCGGTGGCCGGGCGTTGAGCAGCGACCCTTCAGGCACGATCACGCGCAGCGGGCGCAGGGCACCCGCCGAGGCGGGGGCGTCGGGGTCAGTGAGTACCCGCAGCGCGAACCAGCAGGCCGAGAGCGTGACGGCGAACGGGCAGTTGAGGTTGCCGTCGTGCTGAGGGGCGCTGCCCGAGAAGTCGAGCTCAAGCTCGTCTGCGCGCACCGTCGCACGCAGTCGCAGCTCGAGGTCGCCGTCGGGCGCTTCGAGAAAGTCACGAGCAGTGCGCACGCCGTCGCCCAAGCGCGCGATGCCGGCGCGGGTGCGGCGCTCCGCGTAATCGAGGGTCTCCGCGAAGGCGCTCGCCAAGCGCGCGCTACCGAGTCGCTCGGCGATCTCGGCGAGCCTGCGCGCACCGTGACGCACGGCCGCGAGTTGGGCAGTGAAGTCGGCGCGGCGTTCCCGCGGGTTGCGCATCCGCGAGACCAGGCGTTCGAACAGCGCCTCGTCGACGCCGCGCGCGTCGGCGATCCGCGTCGGTGGTATCACCACCCCTTCGTCGTCGAGCGTGCGCGAATCGGCTGGCATCGAGCCAGGCTGGCGCGCGCCGACGTCGGCATGGTGGGCGCGCGCTGCGGCATAGCCGATCGTGTGTCCGCGCACCTCGACCGGTGCCACGACGGTGACATCGGGCAGGTGCGTACCGCCGCGAAACGGGTCGTTGAGGATCCACACCTCGCCGGGTCGTGGGCGCTCGGCGATGACCGCTGCCACGGCGGCGGGCATCGCTCCCAGGTGGACGGGAATGTGCTCGGCTTGCGCGACCAGGCAGCCGGCGGCGTCGAACAGCGCCGTCGAACAGTCCCGGCGCTCCTTGATGTTCGCGGAGTACGCCGAGCGCACCAGCACCGCGCCCATCTCCTCGCAGGCCGAGCGCAGCGCGGCGAGCGTCACCCGCAGCTCGACGGGGTCGAGGCGCGCCCGCGGGTTCGGGGCGGGCCGGTGGTCGTGCCTCACCGGGGCGCCTCCCGCTCGAGGATCAACGACGCGCGCCCGAGCCGCGCTCGCCAACCCGGCGGCACGAAGGCGGTCGCTCCCGACAGCTCGACCACCAACGGGCCGCTCCCCGCGACGGGACCGCTGGCCACCCCCGCGGCGTATTCGCGTCCTCGCCAGCGCACACCGTGAGTGGCGCGTAAGCGGCCCGGGGTCGGCGCCGGCAAGTCGACGGCCGGCGCTTCGCCGACGGCAGCGACGCGGACGGTCACGAGTTCCGGCTCGGCCTGCGGGTCGTGCCAGCCGTAGCGCGCCTGGTGGGCCTCGTCCAGCAGGGCCCTTAGTTCGCCCACCGTCGTTTCCGGCGGAGCCTCGAGGTCGAGCTCGAAGGACTGTCCCCGATAACGCAGCTCGTAGGTCACGCGGAGCTCAGCCTCGGGCTCGCCGAGCGCGTCGCGTGCGCGTGCCGCGAGCTGCGCGACCGTGCGCCTGAGCGCGCCGTCGGTAAGCGCATCGCCGCTGAGCAGGACGCTCGCCACGGCGTCGCGACGCCGCTCGGCGGTCGCAAGCCCGAGCGCCGAGAGCACGCCGGCCGCGAGCGGCACAAGCACACGGCGCATGCCGAGCTCCTCGGCGATGCGCGCGGCGTGGAGTGGACCGGCACCACCGAACGCGCACAGCGCCAGGCCACGCGGATCGATACCGCGCTCGACGGTGAGCACCTGTACCGCCTGCGCCATCTCGGCGCACGCCACCTCATAGATCCCTTCGGCGCAGCTCGGCGCGTCCATTCCGAGGGTGGCGGCGAGCGTCGCGATCGCGCGCGCCGCCGCCCCGCGGTCCGGCCGCAGCTCGCCCCCCAGCGACACGTCCTCGGGCAAATAGCCGAGCAGCAGGTTGGCGTCGGTCACCGTCGCCTCGTGGCCGCCGCGGCGGTAGCAGGCCGGTCCCGGCACGGCGCCAGCCGAGCGGGGCCCGACGCGCAGCGCGCCGCCCTCGTCACGCCAAGCGATCGAGCCGCCACCGGCGCCGACCGTATGCACCTCGACCAGCGGCAGAGCCAGCGGTCGCCCGGCGACGATGCCACCCAGCACGACCCTTGCACGGCCGTCGCTGGCCAGCGAAACGTCGCACGAAGTCCCGCCCATGTCGAGCGCCACCGCCCGCGTCTCGCCCTCGATTGCGGCGAGACGTGCGGCGGCGACGGCGCCGGCCGCTGGTCCCGACAGCACCGTCCAAGCCCCGTGGGCGGCGGCGGTCGCGGCGTCGGCCGTGCCGCCGCTCGACAGCATCACTTCGGGAGCCGGTAGCCCCGCCGCGCCAGCGCGCCGCTCCAGCTGCCGCAGGTAGTCGCGAAGACGCGGCGAAACCGCCGCGTCGACGATCGTTGTCGCACAGCGCTCGTACTCGCGGAAAACGCCCGCGGTCTCGTGCGACAGCGAGACGTGAGCGTGCGGGTGGCACTCGCCGAGGAGCTTCGCCAGCTGGCGTTCGTGGTGCGGAAAACGGAACGACCAAAGCAGGCAGACGGCAAACGCCTCGCAGTCAAGCTCGCGTAGTCGGTCCGCCAGGGCTTCCCCGGCCAGCGCCCTCACTACCCCGTGCGGGCCGCAGCGCTCCGGCACCCCGATCCGCAACTCCGGCGGTACCAGCGGCGGCGGATGGTGCTCGCAAAGCCGGTACAGCGAGCGACGGTTTTGACGCCGCAGCTCCTCGAGATCTTCGAAACCGGCCGTCGCTAGGAGCGCCGTGCGTGCCAGTTTCCCCTCGAGCAGGGCGTTGGTGCCGACGGTCGTGCCGTGAACGAAGTGCGCGACCTCGTCGGCCTCGACGCCGGCGGCTGCGAGCGCGCGCTCGATCGCGGCGAGGGCACCTTGCGACTGGTCGGTCGGCGTC
Organism: Thermoleophilum album; assembly: GCF_900108055.1. Taxonomy (GTDB): domain Bacteria; phylum Actinomycetota; class Thermoleophilia; order Solirubrobacterales; family Thermoleophilaceae; genus Thermoleophilum; species Thermoleophilum album. Next base: position 44,214 of record NZ_FNWJ01000002.1, read on the forward strand.
GTCGCTGCCTTCGCCTGGACGACGCGCCCGGCGTGCGCGACCACTGCGTCGCTGAAGGTGCCACCAACGTCGACGCCGACGATCGCCCCACGCACCGGCTCGCCCATCGGCGCGGCACGCTAGCGACCGTGCCGTGCCAACGAGCGCTCGCCGGCCGACGGCGGCCGCGCGCGCATTTCGCGCAGCGGCGCCGACCTGGCGTCAGGCCGCGGCGGCGGCTTCGAAGCGCTCCTCGAGGTGCTTGTGCGAGGGGCAGTAGCGGCGCCCCGGTAGCGGCACGCGCTGGCACGGGGTGCCCTTGCGAGTGCTCGCATGACAGCGCAAGGGACTGCCGTCGAACGTCACGCCCTCGCGCCAATGTTCCTCGACGTAGGCGGTTGCGAGCCGCAGGTGACGCTCGATCACCCGCAGCACACGCGACTGCTCGTGCAGGGGAAACAGCGTGCGCACCTCCTCGAACAAGAAACGCGTCGGGTGCGCGAAGTAGTGGCGATCGGTCGCCAGCCGCTCGATCGTCGCCTCGCACGCCTCGAGCAGACGCCGGCGGGCCGCAATCGCGCCACCGACCGTCCGATCGCCGTGGACCAGTGGAGCAAGCTCTCTGTAGATCGCCCGGCTGAATTGGTACATGGCGGTCCGTACCTCCCTCCCGCGGAGCCTCGCCGCTCACGGGCTCTCAGCCTTCCTTCTCACCCGTAAAAACGAAGGGGCTGTTAACGGCGAGTTAAGGGTTGGCGAGCCCCGGTCGGACTTGTCGCTCTGCCGCGAGCGAGGCCACTCGGCGGGGAGGAGGGACGCGCCTGGAGACGACGAGTCACTCGCCCGGCCGCAGCAACCAGTCCATCCGTCGCCGCGCGTAGAGGAGCGGTTCGCCGGGGTGTACCTCGCCGACTTCGACGTCGCCAACCACGATCGTGTGGTCGTGGTGGCCGAAGGTGGCCGATCGGCGGCAGCGCAAGTACCAGATCACGTCCTCAAGGCACGGCACGCCCTCGTCCCAGCGCCAAGCGAGACCGGCGAACTTGTCTTCCGCCTTCGCCGCGAAGCGCTCGGCGATCGCGAGCCCACGTTCGGCTCGCAGGAGGTGCACGCCGAAGCGCCGGCCCTCAGTGATCGCGCTATGCGATCGCGCCGATCGCGCCACCGACAAGAGCAACGACGGCGGCGACGCGCTGTAGGAGGAAACAGAGGTCGCCAAAAGGCCACGGGGGCTGCCGGCGGCGTCGCGTGCGGTGACCACGCACACACCGGCGGGCAGCATCGCCATCGCCTCGCGGAAGAGCTCTACGAGGGTGTGCGGGCGGCTCGCCGGCAAGGTCGGCGATGCTAGCGCCGCGCGCCGCTGGCGCGCTCGCGCGGTCGCAGAAGATGGGCGGCCGCAAAAAGTGGGGGAGGCCCCGGGGAGTCGTTCCCCAGGGCCTCCCGCCCTGCCCCCTGTGCGAGTTGCGCCCGACGGCGATCGCTCACGTGTCGGGCGCGACCCGGAAACCGGGACGCGTCCCGCGTCCCGGAAGCTTCGTCACGATTGCGGAAAGCTCTCTGCCTCCTGGACGCACCCCTGCTCGCGCTGCTGCGGTCGTGGGGCACCACCGCTTGCGGTCGCGCCCATCGTCGTTGTGGAGGAAGCTGGCCGACCAGCCAAACGCGAGAGACGTTACCAGCTCTCGAGCTCTAGATACTTCGTATCCATTGGCCGCGCGACTTGCTCTAAGGCGAGCGCATCGTCCGCGGTCGGCGGCCGCCGGTACAGGAAGTGCTTGCGCTCGAACACTGGCTGCGGCTCGGGGTGCTCGCGGCGGCGATGCACACCCCTGCTCTCGGTTCGAGCGAGCGCGAAGGCGGCCACCAGCCGCGCGAGCGGATGCGGGTCCACCAGTAGCTGGCGCAAGCCCTCGGCGTGCCGTTCGATGCCGGCGTATCGCCACAGACGGGCGCGTGTTGGCGGTGTAGGAGTGGGCGAGGGAAGCGGCGGCGGTAGGTGCGCGGGCGGCTCGAGCGGTGGCTCATCGAGCGCGCGCCGAACCGCCCGGTGGGCGAACACCAGACACTCGGCGAGCGAGTTGGAGGCCAAACGGTTGGCGCCGTGTAGACCGCTGCAAGAGCACTCGCCGACGGCGTAGAGGCCGGGCAGCGAGGTACGCGCGTCGAGGTCGGTGGCGACCCCGCCGATCGCGTAGTGCGCGGCCGGTGCGATCGGAATTAGTTCGCGCTGAGCGTCGATCCCGGCCTCGCGCAACGCTCTAGCAATGTTCGGGAAGCGCGACCGCAGCGGGAGCTCGCGCGCGTCGAGGTAGACGCGGTGCCCCGCCGACAGTCGCCGCCAGATCGCCAGCGCGACCTCGTCGCGGGGCGCCAGTTCGTTGCAGAACCGTTCGCCGCGCTCGTCCAGCAGCCGCGCGCCCTCGCCCCGCACCGCCTCGCTGATCAGGAAGCCGTCGAGCGGTCCGGGTAGCGCCAGCGCCGTGGGATGGAACTGCAGGAACTCGAGGTCAGCGACCTTGGCGCCGGCCGCCAGCGCCAACCAAACCCCTGAGCCGACGGCGCCGGTCGGGTTAGTCGTGCGCTCCCACAGTGCTGCATGGCCGCCGGTGGCGAGCACCGTCGCCCGCGCCCGCAGCTCGAGCAGCTGGCCGTCCGCAGTGCGCGCCAACGCCCCGCTGCAAGCTGGCGCCGCGTCCGCGGCCGGTAATAGGCGTACTACCCGCGTCTGCTCGAGCACCGTGATGCGCGGGTCGGCGGCCGCTAGCGCCGACAGGCGGCGCGTGACGCGGCGGCCGGTAGCGCTACCGCCGGCGTGCACGATGCGGCGCCGCGAATGACCGCCCTCGAGGCCGAGTTGCAGCGCGCCATCGCGGCTGCGGTCGAAGACGACCCCCAGTTCCATCAGCTCCAGCACGCGCAGCGGGGCTTCCCGCGCGACCACTTCAACCGCCTCCGGTCGGCAAGCGCCGCGCCCTGCGCGCAGCGTGTCCTCGGCGTGCAGTTGTGGTGCGTCGTCGGGGGCCAGCGCCGCGGCGATGCCGCCTTGCGCGCGCCAGCTCGCACTCGCGTCGAGCGCGGTGCTGGACGCCAAGATCACGCGCGCCCGTGAGCGCGCTGCCACGATCGCGGCGAAGAGGCCGGCCAGTCCGGCGCCCACCACCAGCACGTCGCAGGTCAGCGCAGCGGCGAGCTCGTGCCGCTCGACGACCTCTCGCCGCGCATCGTCCACCTTGGGGGCGGTACGGTAGCCGGCCGTGGCGATCGCCTTCTTCCGGCACGAGCTCTGCCGTGAACACGACACCGGGCCGGGCCATCCGGAGCGTCCCCAGCGACTCGCGGCAATCGAACGCCGTCTAGCCGATGCCGGCTGGCCGCATCTCGAGCTGATCGAGGCGCCAGCCGCCGACGAGCAGCAGCTGTTGCGGGTCCACAGCGCCGCGCACCTCGAGCGTGTGCGCAGGCACGTGGCTGCCGGCGTGCCGCTGGACCTCGACACGCCGGTGTCGCCGCGGTCGCTGGACGCGGCCCTGGTCGCGGCGGGCGCTGCCTGTGCGCTCGCCGAGGCGCTGCTGACCGGTAGCTACGAGCGCGGTTTCGCGGCCGTGCGTCCGCCTGGACACCACGCCGAACCGGAGCGCGCGATGGGCTTCTGCCTCTTCAACAACGTTGCTTGCGCGGCCGCCCACGCTTTCGCCCTCGGGGCCAAGCGGGTGGCGGTGGTCGACTTCGACGTCCACCACGGCAACGGCACCTGCGAGGCTTTCCGCCGCTCGGATCGCTTGCTCTTCGCAAGCATCCACCAGTGGCCCTTCTACCCCGGAACGGGAGCGCTCGAAGACGTCGGGTCCGGGCCGGGGCGCGGATACACGATCAATCTGCCGGTTCCGGCGGGCAGCGCCGGCGACGACTGGGTGGGCCTGATCGCGCACGTCGTGGTTCCCGCCCTGCGACGCTTCGCGCCCGACCTGGTCCTCGTTTCGGCGGGCTACGACGCGCACCGTGCCGATCCGATCGGCGGCTGCCTTTTGGAGACCGACGACTACGCGGAGATCACCCGCCACCTGGACCTGGTGGCGCGTACGCTGGGGGTTCCTCTTGGCTTCGTGCTGGAAGGCGGCTACGACCTCACAGCGTTGGCCGAATCGGTGCTCGCCACGATCGTTGCCCTCGCCGAGCCGGCCGAGGTTACGGAGCCGCAGCGCTCGCCGCTCGTCGAGCGTGCGCTCGCGGCGCTCGCGGGCGCCGTGCCATTACTCGCACGCTGAGCTGGCAAGCACCAGCGCCGCCGCGCTGGGGCCGCGGTTGCGCGCGGTGCGGCCGGCCGAGCGCGACCGATCGAACATGCGTCCGCGACCTGCGCCGCTGCTCCCGCGCGCCGGCGGTCGCGCCGAGCGTAACCGTGGGAGGCGTTTGTGCACGGCACGACCGCGACAAGCGGGCGGTGTGTCCGTCGAGGGTACTCCGCCGTATTGCGCCTGCTAGATGCGGGGACGCTCGGTGTCGGCCTGGCTGCGCTCGCCGCTGGGCTCGCGGGGGCGACCCTCGCGGTGCTCACCGGGGCTCCGGCTTCGGAGCGCGCCGCCGAGCTGGCGGCGGCGGCGGCGTGGGTGCTCTGGGGCGGACGCCCGCCCGCGCGGTCGCGTGCGGCCGCACGCGACGCCGCACCCCCGGCGCCGGGTTCGGCGGCCGGGCGGTTGCGCTGGTCGCCGGCGCTGCGCATGGTCGCCGGCTCGTTGCTGGCGCTGATCTGTGCGCTGTCGTCGTCGAATGCATTCGCCGCGCGGGCTGGCACGGTCGCCGTGCTCGACGTTGTGGCGCTCGCCCTGGGCGCGGCGCTGGGCTGCCTGATCGCTCTCGAGGCGGCCCGTGAGGGTCAGCGCAGCGCCCGCCTAGCGGCTGCGCAGAGCGCTCTCGACCAACGCGAGCAGGGCTTCGCGTCGCCGTTCGAGCGGAAAGCGCTCAAGCACCCGACGACGCGCGCGCTCGCGCGCGGTCTCGGGTAGCTCGAGCGCCCGGCGGACGCCCGCCGCGAGCGTCTCCGGTTGCGGGTCTGGCACGATCACACCAGCGTCGCCGACGACCTCGGGCATCGCGGTGGCATCGACGACGACCGGGATCGCACCGGCCAGCATCGCCTCGGCGACCGCCATCCCGAACCCCTCATGCCGCGAGGCTTGTACGTAAACCGCGGCCCGCGCCATCAGCTCCCGTAGCTGTGGCTCTTCAAGCCAGCCGGTGAACTCGAGGTTCGCAGGCGCCTTCGCCCGCAGCTGCTCGACCGCATCGTCGAGCCAGGGGCCGGCGAGAACGAACCGCACGTCGGGCAGCAGGCGCGCGGTTTCCACGAACGCCTGTTGGCCTTTCTGTACGAGCGTCGTGCGATCGATGTAGCCGACCGAGACGACCAGCGGCTCGCGCGGCGTCGGCGGGAGGGTGCCGTAGGGATCCGGAACGCCGTGATAGATCACGGTCACCCGCTCCGGCGGGATCGGCGTGTTGCGTGTGATCTCCTGGAGCGAGTAACGCGAGTTCGTCACGAGGCGGCTGGCTCGTCGCATCACGAAGCGGCTGGCGAAGCGCCGAAAGCCGCCCTGTTGGAGCCCGTAACCGATCTCCGGCATGTTCGCCGTGTCGAAGCCACCGATCACTAGCACCGAGGGCTTGCCGAGCAGCCAGGCGAGGGTGATTGGGGGGCCGGTGTGCCAGGAGGCGAACCAACCGAAAACGAGGTCGCAGCGCGCAACCCGCAAGGCCACGTCGGCGGGGGGCAGGCGCCCGGGCTGGTAGAGGTCCTCGACCTCGAAGCGTTCGGCGAGGATCGCGCGGTCGATCTCCACGAAGCTGGCCTTGCGGCTGTGCACGAAGAGGATCCGCGCACGTCGCTCGCTGCCCGTGGGCGGTGCCGCGCTTGGTCGCGTCATGGGCCGGCGACCCCGGGTTCAGTCGCTGGGCCGGCGACCTCTGGTCCGACCGCTTGCGCGGCGGCCCCTGCTAGTGGCGGGTAACCGTGCTCGAAGCAATCCACCCACGCCGCCAGCTCGAGCAGGCAGTACAGCGTTTGCGCGTAGTTGGCGCGGCCCGAGCGGTGCGCGCGAACCAAGTCGGCCACGGCCTCGCCGTCGATCAGTTCTGTAACCGCTGCGCCGGGCTGGTAACGGCGCTCCACCTCGGCGCCGAGTTCCGCCCGCAACCAGCGCTCGTAGGGGGTCGCGAAGCCGTGCTTCGGTCGCGCCACCAGCTCCTGCGGCAAGAGCCCGCTGACCGCCAAGCGATGCAAGTACTTGCCGCGCCTCGGTCGCACGCGACGGCGCCCGGGGATCCGCTCGACGAAGCGCAGTAGCTCGAGGTCGAGGTACGGGACTCGCAACTCGAGCCCCGCCGCCATCGTCATCTTGTCGTTGGCGATCAGCAGATGGTCGGGCAGCCACAGGTGTGTGTCGACGTACAGCGCCTGTTCGACGAGATCGCGGTCGGCCACGTCGGCTGCGACCTCGGCGACCAACGCCGCCCGTTCCACCTCGGCCTCGGTGGGCAGACTGCCGGTGAGGCGGCGACGCAGGTCGGGTCCGGCGACCTCGACCAGGCGCCCGAGTGCCGCTGTCGTCGGACGCGTCCCGGCCAGCGCAGCCAGGCGCCGAAGCGCAGGCGAGCGTGGTGCTTGTCGGGCCAGACCGCGCGCGAGCGGGCCGAGCGGCCATGGCAGTGCAGTGAGGGCACGCAGCGCGAAAGCAGCCTGATGGCGCCGGTAGCCGCCGTGCGGCTCGTCGGCCCCCTGGCCGGCGAGCACGACCTTCACTTGGCGGCGCGCAAAGCGTGCGAGCTCGAGCAGGACCGGTGCCGAGGGGATGCCGCAGGGCTCCTCGAGGTGCGCGATCGCCTGCGCAACAGCGTCCGCCATCTCACCGGCGGTGAAACTGGTCTCGTGGTGTCGGGTGCCCAGAAGCTCGGCGGTCCGACGGGCCGCGGTGCGCTCGTCGAGCGTCGGGCCAGCGCCCGGAAAGCCGATCGTGAACGTCTGCGGCGGCTCGCTCGAGCGCTGCGCCATGGCGGCGACGATGGCGGCCGAGTCGACGCCGCCGCTGAGCAGCGCCCCGTAGGGAACGTCGGACATCATCTGCCGCTCGACCGCGTCGAGCAGGCGGTTGCGTAGCTCCTCGGCCAGCTCCTGGTCGTCGAGGTCCTGGAAATGGGCGGCAGGTGGCCGCCGGTAGGTCGACACCCGCGGCGGACCGCCGACCACCGCCACCAGCAGGGAGGTCGCCGGCAGCTTGCGGATACCGGCGAACAGGGTTCGCGGCGCCGGCACGAAGCGCCAGGCGAGAAAGTGATCGAGCGCCACGTGGTCGATGCCGCCGACGGGCACCCCGGCCGCGAGCAGCGCCTTGATCTCCGAAGCTGCGAGCAGGCGACGGCCGTCGCTCCACCAGTAGAGCGGCTTGACGCCGAGCGGGTCGCGCACCAGCACCAGGCGTTGGGCGGCGGCGTCCCAGAGTGCTGCCGCGAAGATGCCGTTGAGGCGCGTGAAGACGTCCGTGCCCCACTCCTCGTAGCCGTGCACGACGACCTCGCAGTCGGAGCCGGTCGTGAAGCGATGGCCGCGCTCCTCGAGCGCCTTGCGCAGCGGCAGGTGGTTGTAGATCTCGCCATTGACCACCGCCACCACGCGGCCGTCTTCGCTGCGCAGCGGTTGCGCTCCGCCCAGCGGATCGACGATCGCCAGGCGCGTATGCACGAGCCGGACGGGGCCGAGCGTGGCTGCGCCCTCGCCATCCGGGCCGCGGTGGCGGAGGGCAGCGAGCATCAGCCGGTCGACCTCCTCCGGAAAGGAGCCTGCGGGATCGAGGATCGCGCCTACGCCGCACATCGGCGGGGAATGTTCGCAAGCGGTCACGTTCGTGGCAGTGCCGTCACCGCGTGGGGAGGAGGGTGCAAGCGACGGTCGCCGGGACCGTCCGCTAACCGACCAAGGAGGCAGCGATGTCGATCGAACCCTTCACGACCGCCTACTACCGCGCCGGTGCGGCGACGCATGCCTGCGCTTGCGACCTGCAGCGGCGGCTCGCCAGCGCATTGCGCAGCGAACGCGGCCAAGGGACGGTCGAGTACGTGGCACTGATCCTCTTGGTCGCCCTCGTGATGGCCGGGGTGGTTGCGTCCGTCAAAGGTTTCAAGACCGACAAGGGCGGCACGCTCGCCGACGCCTTGCTCAACAAGATCAGCGACGCAATCGACAAGGTGAAGTTCTGAGCCGCGCCTTGGCTCTCTCGCCCCGGCTCGTTACGAGGTGATCGCGCCGGCTGCCGGCGTGCGAGCATTGAGGAGGTGTCAGCAAGCGATCGCAGTGCGTCGACCACCGAACCCGCTAACCGCGACAGCGCGACCGGCCCCGACGTCGGGACGGTCGCGCCGGTGCGTGCTGGTGGCCGCCGAGCCGACCAGCTGAGGCCGGTTTCGATCGAACCCGACTTCGTGCGCACGGCGCTTGGCTCGGCCCTGATCGCGATCGGCGGAACAAGGGTGATCTGTACGGCGAGCGTCGAGGATCGCGTGCCGGCGTGGCTGGAGGGCAGCGGCGAGGGTTGGCTAACCGCCGAGTACGGGATGCTCCCGGCTTCGACCGGTGAGCGCAAGCAACGCGACGGGGCGCGCGGACGGCCGGACGGGCGCACCGTCGAGATTCAGCGGCTGATCGGACGGGCGCTGCGGGCGGTGGTAGACCGCAAGCGCCTCGGAGCGCGCACAGTCTGGATCGACTGTGACGTGCTCGAGGCCGACGGCGGTACCCGCTGCGCTGCGATCACGGGCGCCTACGTCGCGCTGGCACTGGCGGTCCGGCGCCTGCGCGAGCGAGGCGCGATCGAAGAGGACCCCTTGCGTGCCTCGGTGGCAGCGGTCTCCTGCGGTGTGGTGGACGGTTGGGCCCTGCTCGATCTCGACTATGCAGAGGATTCACGCGCCGAGGTCGACATGAACGTCGTGCTTGCCGATGCTCGCGACATCGTCGAGGTGCAGGCCACCGCCGAAGAGGCACCTTTCGCGCGCGCTCGTCTCGACGAGTTGCTGGCGCTCGCGAGCGCCGGCTGCGAAAGCTTGCGGCAAGCGCAGTGCGCGGCTCTTGCCGCAGCCAACGATCGCTGACGTGCGCCTAGTCGTAGCGACCCGCAACCCGCACAAACTTGCTGAGCTCGAACGCCTGCTCGCGCCGCTCGAGCTCGAGCCGTTGCCGAGTGGGGTAGAGCTTCCGCCGGAGACCGGCTCGAGTTTCCGCGAGAACGCTCTCATCAAGGCTCGTGCCGCCGCTCGCGCGACCGGCAGGCCGGCGATCGCCGACGACTCCGGTATCTGCGTGCCGGCCCTCGGCGGCGCGCCCGGCGTGAACTCCGCGCGCTTTGCGGGCGAGACGGCAAGTGACGCGGAGAATCTCGCGAAGCTCGTGGAGGAGATGCGGGGTCACCCCGATCGCTTTGCCTACTACGTGTGTGTGCTTGCCTACGTCGTCCCGCGCGAAGGTCGCGAGATCGTGGTCGAAGGGCGTTGCGACGGCAACCTTGCGGATGCGCCGCGCGGGAGCGGTGGCTTCGGTTACGACCCGCTGTTCGTGCCGCTCGAGATCGGCGACGGTCGCACGATGGCGGAGCTTACGCAGCAGGAGAAGAACGCAATCAGCCACCGTGGCCGGGCCGCGCAAGCATTGCTCGCCGCGCTCGGCGAGGAGTCATCCCGCTGATGGCAGAAGGGGGCTACGCAGGCGGCCAGTTGCGCCACGCAGGCGGCCAGTTGGCGCTGCGTAAGTCGCGCGCGGCGGCGCTCTCAATCGCCTCCAACTCGCTGCTCATAGTTCTCAAGTTGGGGGCCGGGTTGGCGACCGGCTCGATTGCGATCCTCACAGAGGCCGTTCACTCCGCTATCGACCTGGTCGCGTCGCTGGTCGCCTTCGCTTCGGTTCGCAAGGCCCATCAGCCACCCGACCGCAGTCACCCCTACGGCCACGAGAAGATCGAGAACCTGGCGGCGGCGATCGAGGGCGTTCTGATTCTGGTCGGTGCCGCGGTCATCGCCTACGAGTCGGTGCGACGGTTGACGGGCGGCGGCGAGTTGCGCTTGCTCTGGACGGGTGTGGTGGTGATCGCGCTGTCCCTGGCGGTAAACGTCGCGGTCAGCCGCTACCTCTACCGGCGCGCCCGCGAGACCGACTCGCCGGCGCTCGCCGGCGACGCGGCGCACCTGTCGACCGACGCGCTGACCTCGGCGGGCGTGCTGGTTGCGCTGGTGTTGGTTGAGCTCACCGGTTTCGAGGCGCTCGACCCAATCACGGCGCTGGTTGTCGCGGCGGTGATCGTCGTCGCCGGCGTGAAGCTACTCAACCAATCTTCGCGCGTGCTCGTCGACGAGAGCCTCCCCGAGGGCGAGCTCGAACTGATCCGAGAGGCCGTCGAGGGGCACGAGGCACGCGAGGTACTGGGCTTCCACAAGCTCCGGGCGCGGCGGGCAGGGAGTAGGCGGTACGTCGATATGCACGTGCAGTTCGGCCGCGGTACAAGCCTCGAACGGGCGCACGAGCTGGCGCACGAGCTGCAGCGGCGGATCGAAGAGCGACTGGGCAAGGCCGACGTCCTGATCCACCTCGAACCCGAGGGAGCCGCAAACGGCGACGACTCCGAGGCGGCGGACGCCCCGGCGGGGCAGGTCCGTGCGTCCAGGCCGCGTCGAGAGAGCTAAGCGGCGACCGAGCGGTCGCCGATAAGGGGCACAAGATGGTCGCCCGCCTCCTGACCAGCTTCAGCCGTTTCCTCTGCCGTAACGACGCCGAACGGGGCCGCCTGATCGACGTCAACCGCCGACTCCGGATCGCGTCGCAGGGGTCGATCGCCCTCTTCCTGGTTGCCGGCTTGATTGGGGTACCAACCTTCGGGCCGCAGTACCTCTTGCCGGTACCAGGGGCGCTCGCGCTCTTCTGGTGGATGCAGCGTTCACTGCGACGATCGCCCCGTCCCGAGCTGCGGCTGGCAGCCGCTTGGTTGGTCTCTGAAGTCGCGATCGCCGCTGCGATTGTGCTCGCAAAGGGACCGTCGCTGCACCTCTTGCCGGCGCTGACGCTGCCCACGCTGCTCGTCAGCGCCGTCTTCCCGACACGCGTCGCTGTCGCTGGCATGTTCGCGACCTGGGCGCTGATCGCCGCCACCGGCTTGCTTGCCGATCCGAAGCTGGTGCTCGAGCAGCCGCCCTACCTGGCCTATCCCGCCGGTGTGCTGGGGTCGCTGACCATGCTCTTCTCGATCGGCCGCAGCGCGGACCTCGCCTCGCGCGCCGGCGCGATCGTCGACCGCCTAACCGGCGCCTTCAACCGGGCGGCGCTGATCCCGCGACTTGCCGAGCTCTCCCACCGGTCGCAGCCTCTGGGCGGCAGGTGGCGGTGATCATCGGCGACCTCGACGGTTTCAAGTTGATCAACGACAGTCACGGCCACAAGGTCGGCGACCAGGTTCTGCGCGAAGTTTCCGAGCGGCTGCGCCGGGAACTCGGTCCTTATGTGCCGCTCTACCGCTTTGGCGGCGAGGAGTTCCTGGTGCTAGTCCCCGATGCTTGCGAGCGCGACGCGGTCGCGCTAGCTGAGCACTTGCGCAGAGCTGTGCGCTCGGCGCCGCTGGCGGGTCTGCGCGTCACGATGTCGTTCGGTGTCGCTTGCGGCGGCCGCGACGGGCAATTCGACTTCGACGAGGTGTTCCGCGAAGCCGACGCCGCGCTGTACGCGGCGAAGCGCCGCGGTCGCGACCGCGTCTGTTCGGCGGGCACCTGCCCGGAGGCCGCGCTGCCGCGCCGGCGTAGCAACGACGTGGAGGTGCCCGAAGGCGCGGCTGCGGTCACCACGCGTGCGATCGAGCGCGACGGGCAGACGCCCCGCACGGCGCTCGGCGAGCAGATCGAGAGCGCGCGCGCCGAGCACGGAAACTGGCTAGTGCGCGACGAGCTGGAGCGCGAGCACATGCTCGACATGCGCGACCGCCTCGAGCGGGTCTCGGCGCTCGCCTGGCTCGTCGGCGGGGCGTCGGTGATCTTCGCTGTGCCCTGGTACGGCTGGGCGCCGGTGCTGGCGGTGCTGCTCGTTGCACCTCCATTCCGGGTGCTGTCGGCCAACCTGCGCAAGATGCGTCGCCCCGAGTTCCCGTTGATCGCTGGCTGGACGATCGCCCAGCTGGTGATGGGGCTCGCCTTCCTGTACGTCGACGGGCGACCGCTACACGCGCTGATCGTCTTGATCCCGTTCGCGAGTATCTACGCGATTGTGTTGCCTCGGCGCGGTGCGATCTGGACCGGCCTTTTCAGTGCTCTGGTGATGATCATGGCGGCTTTGATCTGCGATGCCGAGCGGGCGCTCGCCGAACCCGCCCTCGTGGCGATTCCGCTGGCGCTGCTCGGTACGGGCTGCCTGGTCGGGTCGGTCGTCGGCAGCTCGGCCGTCGCCCACCGCTCGGTGGCGGTGATCGACGAGCTAACCGGCCTCTTCAACCGGCGCGCGCTCGAAGCGCGGATCGCCGAACTGATGGCAGGTAGCGAGGGCGGCGAACAGCAGGTCGCACTGATCGTCGGTGACATCGACCACTTCAAGCAGATCAACGACACGCATGGTCACGCGCTCGGCGACAGGGTCCTCAGCGAGGTTGCGCAACGTCTGCGCGACTCTTTGCGCGCCTTCGACGCCATCTACCGCCTCGGCGGCGAAGAGTTCGTGATCTTGCTGCCCGGCACTGACGAGCAACACGCCGAGCAGGTCGCGGAGCGTCTGCGGCGGGCTATCGCCAAAGAGCAAATCGAGGGCCTCGAGGTGACGATGTCCTTCGGTGTCGCCGCCTCACGCGAGGGCGTGCGCTTCGACTTCGATCGGCTGTTCGTGGAGGCCGATTCGGCGCTCTACGAGGCTAAGCGCGGGGGACGCGACCGCGTTGAGGTGCGCAGGGTGCCCGAGAGCGAGTTGGCCACCGCGGCCGCCTGACGGCTCGCTTAGAAGAGGTTGACCGCGGCCGCTGCGCCGACCGCCAGGAGCACGCCTGCGTAGCCGTAGTAACCGTTGAGTGCAAGCAGCCCGGCTGCGACGAGGCAGGTCGCGACCGTCGTCCACCAGGCGATGCGGGCTAGGGAGGGTCTCGTCACCGTCGGCCTATTCTGCAACAGCGATGAGCCGACCGAGGCGTGGTGCGCGACAAGCGCGGCGTGATGCCCGACAAGCGCGGCGTGATGCCCGACAAGCGCGGCGTGAAGCGCGAACACCGCGGCGTGATGACCGGCAGCAGCCGGCAGGTGAGAGCTCCCCACGCACTGGCGAGAGTGCGAGCAACGACCCTGGCGAGCTCGCGACCAGAGTGCTCTGCAATACCCCCGACGTGGCGGCGGTCGTAGAGCTTGTAGATGACAAAGTCGCCTCGTTCGCGGGCATCGACCAGCGAGATGCAGATCGTGTCGGAGCGCTCGCGCGCGAGCTGGTGCAGCTGGTGCCCCCGGATGGTCAAGTGCACGTGCGGAGCGCGCGCGGCCAGGTGTTCGTGTCCCAGCACGGGGAGCGCTTGCTGGTTGCGATGACCACTCGGCGAGTGCAGGCGGCGAGCGTCTTGTACGACATGCACATGGCGGTTCGCGGTGAGCTTGGGGAGTAGCGTCCTCAGAGGTCGGCGGGAGGCGTGGCACTGAACCCCGCTTCCTGGACATTGACCCGCGCCGCGGAGTTGGCGGGCGGGATCGGCGCGATGCTCCGTCGCGCGCAACTCGAGCGCGAACCGCGGGTGACGATCGTCGCCAGCAACGGTGCCCGCAGGGTGCTAACGGAGGGTGAGCGCGGGTACGATCGCGCGCTCGAGGTTGCCGAGGCAATGATCGCGGTGATCGCAAAAGGCGGTGATGCGGGCGGTGGCGAACAGCGCCCAGCGGGCGGCGCGGGCGCCGCGGAGGCGGAGCGTCGGTGATCACGACCGACCTCGCTGACCAGCTACTTGCCCGCCTGCTCAGACGAGGGGGCGACTTCGCCGAGGTTTACGCGGAGGAGCGGCACGCCTTGACGCTCTCGCGCGACGACCGGCGCCTCGAGCGCCCGCAGCGGGGGCACGAGCTAGGTACCTGTCTGCGCCTAGTGGTTGGCGGCTCGACCTACTACGGCTACGTCGATGGACTCGGCGAAGCCGATCTCTTGGCGCTCGCCGACTCGATCGCAAGCGCCGGGCGGAGTGGTCGCGGCAAAGTGATAACGCCGGGGCCGCCGAGCGACCGGCGTCGGCATCCGGTCGCCGTCGACCCCGAAGAGGTCGAGACCCAGCGCAAGGCTGAGCTGCTTGCGGCTGTCGACGAGGCGGCGCGGGCGCGCGGCAAGGAGGTCGTCCAGGCGCGCGCCGGCTACGCGGAATCGCTTCGGCGAGTCGCGATCTTCAACTCCGAGGGCGTCGCCGCTCACGACCAGAGGGTGCGCGTCCGGCTCAGCTGCCAAGTAGTGGCCCGCCGCGGCGACCGCGTTGAGAGCGGTGTCGAAACGCTCGGTGGACACGCTGGTTTCGAGCTGGTGGCGGAGGCCGGCGAGCGCGTCGGGGCCGAGGCGGCGCGCAAGGCGCTCGCTCTGCTCGATGCCGTGGAGGCTCCGACCGGCGAACTACCCGTCGTTGTCGGCAACGGTTTCGGCGGGGTGCTTCTGCACGAGGCGGTTGGACACGGGCTGGAGGCCGATGCAGTGCAGAAAGGGGCGAGCGTCTACGCCGGGCGGCTCGGCGAGCAGCTGGCGGCGAGCTTCGTCACCGCCTACGACGATGGTTCCCGACTCGGGGCTTGGGGAAGCGACGGCTGCGACGATGAAGGCACACCGACTCAGCGCACCACGATCATCGAGGAGGGGCGACTCGTCTCCTACCTGTTCGACCTCACGCGGGCCCGCTCGGCGGGGGTCGAGTCGACCGGTAACGGCCGCCGACAGTCTTATCGCCACGCCCCGTTGCCGAGAATGACCAACACCTACTTCGCGCCCGGCGACGCCAAGCCGGAAGAGCTGATCGCCGAGATCGACCGCGGCGTCTACGCGATCTCGTTCGGGGGCGGCCAAGTCGAGCCGGCGACCGGCGACTTCGTGTTCGGTGTCAGCGAGGGCTACTTGATCGAAGGGGGCCGAGTGACGGCGCCGGTTCGCGGCGCAACGCTCGTCGGCAACGGGCTCGAGGTGCTGAAGGCGATCGACGGCATCGCCGACGATTTGGAGATCGCGACCGGCTTCTGCGGCAAGGCGGGACAGTCGGTGCCTGCCGGGGTTGGGCAACCGCACGTGCGACTGCGCTCGATCACGGTCGGAGGGACCGGTTCGTGACGAGCGTCGACGCTGCGCAGGTAGCGGAGTCGGCGCTGATCGCGGCGCGCCGCGCCGGAGCCGAGGATGCCGACGCCTGGGCCGAGCGGCGACACACGCGGCGCATCGTGGTTTGGCGAGAGGCGGTCGAGGAGCTCGGCGAGGCGGTGTCCTGCGGCGTCGGCGTACGTGCCTTCGTGGGCGGCAGCTACGGCTTCGCTTTCGCATCGGGGTTCGACCGGGAAGCGGTGGCGGACGCCGCGCGCGCCGCCGTGGAACTAGCACGGGTCGCCGACCCGGAGCCCGGCTGCGGTCTCCCGGAAAGCTGCGGGGAGACCGCGATCGAGGGTCTGGCGGACGCGCGGTTGCGCGAGCACACGGTCGAGGATTGCGTCGAGCTGACCCGCCGCTGCGAGCGTGCGGCACGCGACCACCCGCGGGTCAGCGAGGTCGAGCACGTCGTCTACCAGGACGCTTGGACCGAGATCGCGCTGGCCAACTCGCGGGACTTCACGGGATCTTTCACGGCAAGCTCGGCGTGGCTCTACTGCACAGCATTTGCGGGCGACGGGGCCGATCGCATGACCGGCTTCGGGCTCGCGCTTGCGCGCTCGCCGGCAGGGCTCGACGCGGCCGCTGCGGGTCGCGAGGCCGCGCAGCGGGCAGCACTGCTGGAGGGCGCGCACAAGCCACCGAGTCGACGCTGCCCGGTTCTGCTCGACCCGTTCGTGGCGGCCGGTCTGATCGGCGTGCTCGGGGAGATGCTGTCGGCCGAGCAGGTGGAACGCGGCCGCTCACCGTTCGCCGGTTGTGTCGGTAAAGAAGTGGCAGCGCCGACCCTGCAAATAAGCGACGACGCGACCCTCGCCGACGGCCCCGCAAGCGCGCCCTTCGATGGCGAGGGGTCGCCTGCGCGCTGCACTCGCTTAATCGAGCAAGGCCGCTTGCGGGGGTTCCTGCACGACGTGCGCACGGCTCGCCGCGCTGGTACCCAGACGACCGCCAATGCGGTGCGCGTCGCCTACCACTCGCCGCCCGCCGTGGGACCTTCGAACACCGTCGTCGAGCCCGGCGAGCTGTCGTTCACGCAACTGCTACGTGAACTCGATGACGGCCTCTACGTGACCGAGATAAGCGGCCTGCACTCCGGCATCGACCCGGTATCGGGCAGGTTCTCGGTAGGGGCCTCCGGTGTGTTAGTGCGGGGCGGGGAGCTGGGTGCGCCAGTGCGCGAGTTGACGATCGCCGGCTCGCTACCGGACCTCCTGCGCGGGGTTGTGGCGGTGGGGCGCGAGCGCCGCTGGCTGCCGGTAAGGGGAAGCGTCGCGACGCCAGCCCTGCTTGTCGACGGCCTAGTGGTCTCCGGGCGCTGAGCAGAGGGCTAGCGCTCTCCGGCCGCTAGGGAAGAACCAGGTGGGTGCCGGCCGCTCGGGAGGGAGCTGGTGGGCACCGCCCACTCGGCGTCGCGCCGGGCGTCCGGCGATCAGCCCTCGCAGGGCGCATGGGAACTGACATCGTCCGCGGTGGTTGTTAGGTTCATCGCGCCAACCTGCCAAGGAGGAACGGACGTGACGAAGTCGGAGTTCATCGATCGAGTAGCTGCGAAGACGAACTTCACGAAGGCCGATGCCGAGCGCGCGGTCAACGCTTTTCTCGAGGTTGTTACCGAGACGCTGAAGCGGGGCGGCGAAGTCAACTTCACTGGCTTCGGGAAGTTCTCCGTGAGCAAGCGCGCCGCCCGCCAGGGCGTCAACCCGCGCACCGGCGAGCGCATCAAGATCGCGGCCGCCAAGGTGCCGCGTTTCACGCCCGGCTCGCAGCTGAAGAACGCGGTCAAGTAGCGGCGCCGCTGCCTGCGGTCGCGCGCGCCATCTCGGGCCCAGGGTTCGTCGAGCGGCTGGCGGCGCTCGTCGAGGAGCGCCGCAGTCGACTCGTGGTCGGGGTCGATCCCGATCCCGCCAAGCTTTGGCCGCAAGCGGCCGCGCGGGTAACCGCGGCCACTGGTACGCGCGGCGCGACTGGCGGCGCGACCGCCCACGCCGATACTCGAGCACTAACCGCCGAGGCGCTGGTCGCCCACTGCGGTGCCCTGCTCGAGGCGGTGGCCGACCAGTGCGTCGCGGCCAAGCTTCAGCTCGCCTGTTTTGAGCGCCTCGGGGCGGCCGGTTGGGACGCCTTGGAGCGGGTCGCCGCACTTGCGCGCCAGGCCGGGCTGCTGGTGATCGCGGACGGCAAGCGCGGCGACGTGCCGACCACGGCGCAGGCGTACGCGGAGGCCCTGTTCGGAGGCGGCAGCGGCCCCTTCGGTGCCTACCCGGGGCTGGGGGCGGACGCCGCGACGCTCAACCCGCTACTCGGACGCGACGCGCTGGAACCGTTGGTGGCGGCCGCCGCCGCGAGCGGCGGCGGCTGCTTCGTGCTGGTGCGGACCTCCAATCCGGGCGCCGCGGAGTTGCAGGACCAGCCTGCCACCGAGCCCTTGCGCCTGCGGTTGGCGCGGCTGGTGCGGGAGCTCGGGGAGCCACACACCCAGGACGGTCTCAGCCTCGTCGGAGCGGTCTGCGGGGCCACCCGCCCGGACCTCCTTGGCGAGCTTCGTAAGGCGATGCCGGCGACGCCCTTCCTGCTTCCCGGCGTCGGTGCCCAGGGAGGCAGCGCCCAAGCGTTGCGCGCGGCGCTTAGCGAGCACCCAGCGTCGGCGATCGTGACTGCGTCACGCACGATCGCCGACGCGTGGCGTGTGCTCGGCGGCGATCCGGCAACCGCGGCGGCTCGCGCGGCCGCGCAGTTACGCAGCGAGACCTGGCCCTAGTCGCCAGCGCGTCGCAGCGCAGTGCTCTCACGAGCGGGCGACGGCGCTTCCCGACGTCGGCCGCCACTGCCTGCGTATGCTCGGCGCGGTGCGCGATCACGCTCGGGCACGAGGCCAGGGTGGCCGTCCGCTGCGCGCGCTCGCGGTGGCCGCGTCGCTAGCGGTCGTCGTGCCGCTGCTGGCTGCGCTCTTCTCGAGCGCCCGCGCCGGGGCCGGCGCGACGGCGCTGCGCAATGCGGACGCACAGGCCGCTGGCCGTGAGCTGCGCTTGGCCGATGTGCGCCTCGCTCCGCGCGCTCAGGGGCCAGCGCTCGCCCCACCCGCGGCGCGGCTTGCGCTACGGCCGCCAGCGCGTGCCGCCATCGTCGTCGATGCGCGCGATGGGAGCCCGCTGTTCGCCTTCCACGCCGACCGTCGGCTGCCGATCGCCAGTGCCACCAAGCTGATGACCGCCCTGATCGCGCGCGAGCGGCTGCCGCTCGACCGAACGCTTCCCGCAGTCTCCTACCGCGCGGCCCCCGCTGAGTCGGTGCTTGGTCTCGCGCCCGGTGAGCGCATGAAAGTCCGCGACTTGCTTGCTGCGACGCTGCTTCAGAGTGCTAACGATGCGGCCGCCACGCTCGCCGTCGCCGTCGCGGGCTCGCAGCGTCGGTTCGTCGCGCTGATGAACCGCCGCGCGCGGGCCCTTGGTTTACGGCACACGCGCTTCGGCAACCCGATCGGACTCGACGCACCTGGTGCCGGGTCGACGGCGCGCGAGCTTGCGCAGCTCGCACGCGCGGTCCTGCGCGACCGTTTCCTCGCCCGCGTGGTGGCGATGCCGCAGGCGGTGCTGGCGAGCGGAGCGCGGCGGCGGATCGTTCGCAACCGCAACGACCTCGTCCGCCGCTACCCCTGGGTGGAGGGCGTTAAGACGGGCCATACCGCCGGGGCCGGCTACGTGTTGGTCAGCGCGGCGCGCGGCGCGCTCGGCCAGCGGGTCGTCGCAGTTGTGCTCGGTGCCCCGAACGAGCGGCTGCGGGACGAGCACTCGCTCGCCTTGTTGCGCTTCGCGCTTGCTCGTTTTCAGCGCCTGGCGGTGCTCGATCCGCGGCGCCCGCGCGCGGTCGCCGCGGAAGCATCAGCGAGGGCGTTGGTTGCGCCGGCGCGGGCACTGTCGCTTGTGCTGCGCCGCGACCAGCGAGCGCGGGTCGTGCTGCGTGTGGAGCGTCCCCTCCGCGGTCCGCTCCCGCGAGCCGCGCGGGTTGGCCGCTTCGCGGTGCTGGTCGACGGCCGACCGGTGGCCGCGGTGCCGGCGGTGCTCAGCCGGCCGCTAGCAAGCACCGGCACCTTCGCCTCGCTCAGCCGGCGCCTGGGCAGCGGCTTGACGCTGCTCGTCCTCGCCGCCATGCTGACTCTGGCTGTCGCCGCACTGCGAGCGACACGGCCACGGCGGGCTCCCCGGCCCGGCGTGGACACCGGCCGATGATCATCACCGTCACGCTCAACGCCGCTATCGACCGGACGCTCGCCGTGCCGAGCTTCACGCTCGGGCGCCGCCACCGCGCCGTCGAACAAACGACGATGGCGGGCGGTAAGGGTGTCAACGTTGCGCGGGCGCTGAAACTGCTCGGCCAACCGGTGATCGCAACCGGCTTCGCCGGCGGGGCGACGGGCACCCGCATCATCGAGCACCTCACCGAGCAATCGATCCTCAACGACTTCGTTCGCATCCGCGAGGAGTCGCGCACCTCGACAGCGGTCGTCGACCCCACCACCGGGCAGCAGACGGAGATCAACGAGCGCGGTCCCCGGGTGAGCGAACAGGAGCTCGAGCTGTTCGTCGACAAACTCCTGTACCTGGCGAAAGGAGCCGAGCTCTGTGTCTTCGCCGGCAGCCTGCCGCGCGGGATCAGCGACGACCTCTACGCGCGGCTCGTCGGCGAGCTCCAAACGCTCGGTGTGATGACGGTGCTCGACGCCGAGGGCGAACCGTTGCGTCTCGGTGTGCGTGCGCAACCGGACCTCGTGACACCGAATGAGCCCGAGGCCGAGGAGCTGGTCGGCCACGAGTTCGTCGACGAGGCCGACCGCCTGCGGGCGCTCCGGGAAATCCTGGCTTTGGGGGCCCGCCAAGCGATCATCACCTTGCCCGACGGTTGCGTCGCCCTGTTGGAGGGCGCCGGCGGGCAACGGGAGCTGTGGCGGGCGACGCTTGAGCCGCTCGAACCGGTGTCCGCGGTGGGATCCGGCGATGCCTTCCTGGCCGGCTATCTGGCGGCCCTCTACCAGGGTGAGGGACCGGCCGAGCGCCTCGCTTTCGCGGTGGCCTGCGGCGCCGAGTCGACCCAGCACTTTGGAGCCGGTACGCTCGATCCGAAGGCCGCACGGCGGCTTGTAGGTGCGGTTAGCGTTGAGCGCCTCGAACACGGTGCGCCGCTGGCGGGACTCACCGAGCCGCAGTGAGCCCGCATTAGCGCGGCGGCGTTGAGCCCGCCGAGCCGGTTGGTACGCTCGCGAACTACCGACTAGCGGACGGCAGGCGAGCGCTCATGGAAGTAGAGATCGGCAGAGGCAAAAAGGGACGCCGGGCTTACGGCTTCGACGACATCGCGATCGTTCCTTCACGGCGCACGCGCGACCCCGACGACGTCGATATCACCTGGAAGCTCGGTGACTATCGCTTCGAGCTGCCGCTCCTCGCCTCCGCGATGGACGGCGTCGTCTCGCCCCATACAGCGGGGATCATCGGGCGGCTCGGCGGTCTGGCGGTGCTCAACCTGGAGGGCATCTGGACCAGGTACGAGGACGCCGACGCGCAGCTCGAGCGGATTGCGAGCTTCCCGAACGAGATCGCGACGCGCGAGATGCAGCGCATCTACTCCGAGCCGATCAAAGAGGAGCTGGTCGCGCAGCGAATCCGAGAGATCAAGGAGCAGGGAGTTGTCGCTGCCGCCGCGTTGACGCCCCAGCGGGTGCGCAAGTACTACGAGATCGCGCTCGAAGCAGGGCTCGACATCCTTGTCATCCAGGGCACCGTGATCTCCGCCGAGCACGTCTCGCGGTCGAGCGAGCCGCTCAACCTCAAGGAGTTCATCCGCGAGGTGCCGGTGCCGGTAATCGTCGGCGGCTGCGCGTCCTACTCGACCGCGCTGCACCTAATGCGCACCGGGGCGGTGGCGGTGCTGGTGGGGGTCGGTCCGGGTGCGGCCTGTACGACTCGCGGTGTGCTCGGCATCGGTGTGCCGCAGGCGACGGCGATCGCCGACGTCGCGGCGGCGCGCTCGCAGCACATGCTCGAGACCGGCGAGTACGTCAACGTGATCGCCGACGGCGGCATGCGCACCGGTGGCGACATCGCCAAGGCGATCGCCTGCGGTGCCGACGCCGTGATGATCGGGTCGCCACTGGCACGCGCCTACGAGGCGCCCGGCCGCGGCTACCACTGGGGGATGGCGACCTTCCACCCAACGCTGCCGCGCGGTGCGCGGGTGCGGGTCGAACAGAACGGAACGCTCGAACAGATCTTGCTCGGCCCAGCGCATGAAAACGACGGCACCTTCAACCTGATGGGCAGCCTCAAGACGTCGATGGCGACCTGCGGTTACTCCGATCTCCTCGACTTCCAGCGCGCCGAGGTGATGGTCGCGCCCGCACTGCAGACGGAGGGCAAGCTGCTGCAGCGCACTCAGGGGATTGGGATGGGCGCCCGCAGCGCTGCCGCACCGGCGCCCCCGCCGAGCGGCGACGGCGTGTCGTCGCGGCCCGACGATCCCGCCACGCCGAGCGCAGATCCCGCCCTCGTCGGCGACTGACGTCTTGGCGGGGGGGCCGCAAGCCGAAGCAGCGGTGGCGGTGGCGGCACCGCCGGCCGAGGCATCGCCCGGCGAGCTCGTAGTGGTGCTCGACTTCGGCGGCCAGTATTCGCAGCTCATCGCGCGCCGCGTGCGGGAGCTCGGCGTGTTCTGCGAGTTGCTGCCGTTCGACACCCCGATCGAGGAGGTCCTGGCACGACGGCCGTTGGGGCTGATCCTCTCCGGTGGCCCGGCCTCTGTTTACGAACCGGGAGCGCCGCCGCTGCCCGACGGTCTTTTGTCGAGCGGGCTACCGGTGCTCGGCATCTGTTACGGCATGCAGGCGATGGCGCGAGCCCTCGGCGGCCGCGTCGAGCCGGCGCCGGTCGGCGAGTTCGGCCGCACCCCGCTTGAGGTGCGGGAGTCCGGAGAGCTCTTGGCAGGGCTGCCCACCGTCCAGACCTGTTGGATGAGCCACCGCGACGCAGTGTTCGAGCCGCCGCCAGGCTTCCGCGCGCTGGCCGCATCGCCGGCTTCGCCGGTGGCCGCTTTCGAAAGCACCCAGCGACGGCTCTACGGGATTCAGTTTCACCCCGAGGTCACCCACACCCCCCACGGTCGTGACGTGCTCGAACGGTTCCTGCGCCGCATCTGCGGAGCCCGCTCGAACTGGACGCCGGGATCGCTGGTCGCAAAGCAGATCGAGAGGATCCGTGAGCGCGTCGGCAACGAGCGCGTGATCTGCGCCCTCTCGGGCGGGGTCGACAGCTCCGTCGCCGCGCTGATCGTGCATCGCGCGGTGGGCGATGCGCTGACCTGCGTGTTCGTCGATCACGGCCTCCTGCGCAAGAACGAGCGCGAGCAGGTGGTGGCAGCCTTTCGCGACCGCTTCCAGGTGCCGTTGGTCGCCGTCGATGCCCGCGCTCGCTTCCTCGCTCGGCTGCGCGGCGTGGTCGATCCCGAACGGAAGCGCAAGATCATCGGCGAGGAGTTCATCCGCGTCTTCGAGGAGCAGGCGCGGGAGCTCGGTGAGCCCCGTTTCCTGGTGCAGGGCACGCTCTATTCGGACGTGATCGAGTCGGGCGGCGCTAAGGGCGCAGCGACAATCAAGTCGCACCACAACGTTGGCGGTCTGCCCGAGGATCTGCACTTCGAGTTGATCGAGCCGCTGCGCGACCTCTTCAAGGATGAGGTCCGACAGGTCGGGCTCGAGCTGGGGCTGCCCGAGCGTCTGGTCTGGCGGCAGCCGTTCCCGGGGCCAGGGCTCGCGATCCGCATCGTCGGTGGCGAGGTCACCGAGGAGCGACTCGAGGTGCTGCGGGAAGCGGACGCGATCCTTCAAGACGAGATTCGCGCCGCCGGCCTGTACCGCGAACTGTGGCAGTCCTTCTGTGTGCTTCCCGCCGACCTCCGGACGGTAGGCGTGCAGGGTGACGGTCGCACCTACGGCTACGTGATCGTGATTCGGGCGGTCACCTCCGAGGACGCGATGACGGCGGACTGGGCGCGTCTGCCGTACGACCTGATCGAGCGGGTTTCGCAGCGGATCGTTGCCGAGTTGCCGCAGGTCAACCGCGTCGTGCTCGATGTCACGTCGAAGCCCCCGGGTACGATCGAGTGGGAATAGCAGGCTGATACGTGTGCGACTGGGCGCGCGGGGAAGGAGGCAGTGGTGGGAATCATCAGCTGGATCGTGTGGGGCCTGATCGTGGGCGCAGTTGCTCGTGCGGTGCTCCCGGGCCGCCAACCGATCGGCCTGCTCTGGACAATCGCGCTCGGTGTTCTCGGGTCCTTGATAGGTGGCTTCGTCGCCACCGGGCTGCTCGGTATCGGAGACGCCGACGAGTTCGACTTCGGCAGCTTCCTCATCGCGGTGATCGCCTCGGTGCTACTGCTGATGGCCGCCGAGCGGCTCCAGCTCGGCTCGCGCGCTTAAACTCCGCAAAGTCGGTGGGGGCACTTCGCTGCCCCAGCCAAGGCGCGCGTTGGCGCCGTCGTCGCAAGCTGTGCCGCCGGCGCGGGCAGCGCGATCGATCGCTCTCCCAAAACTCGGGATCGGGGTCACGGTCCGATATGCCACACTGTGCGGCCGCCGGGCTGCCGTCTCGAAGGGGGCGCAGCGTTCTTCGAAGCTGATCATGCGGACTTACATGGCCAACAAGCAGACGCGCGAGCGGCGCTGGTACGTGATCGACGCCAGCGGCAAGACACTCGGCCGCCTCGCGACCCAGATCGCCGACATCCTGCGGGGTAAGCGCAAGCCCGAGTACACCCCGCACGTCGACGTCGGCGACTTCGTGATCGTCGTCAACGCCGAGAAGGTCGCGGTCACCGGGCGCAAGCGCGAGCAGAAGATCTACTACCGCCACTCCGGTTACCCGGGCGGTCTGCGCCAGCGCACGCTCGCCGAGCAGCTCGAGCAGCAGCCCGAGGAAGTCATCCGCCTGGCAGTGCGGGGGATGTTGCCGCGCAATCGGCTGGCCCGGCAGCAGCTTCGCAAGCTCAAGATTTACCGCGGTCCGGAACACCCGCACGAGGCGCAGCGTCCGGAGCCCTTGGAGGTCGAAGCATGAGCGAGGAGCAGCGCGACGCAAACGGCGCGGAGCAGGATCGTCGGCAAGCGGCCGACGATGCGCGCTCCGTCGAGCCGGAGGGCCGGCACGCAGATCGCGCCGACGAGGCAAGCACCCCGCCGGAGGCGGTAGCCAAGGAGCGCCCGAAGCCCGGCGCGAAGCGCAAGCGGAAGAAGAGCGCCGAGGACGAGCCCCCGGCCCCGGAGGAGATTCCGGGAGCGCACCTCGAGCCGGATCTGGTGCTCGAGACCGAGCGTGCCGAGGGTGACGAGGACGAGGACGACTTCTCGGCGATCCTCGAGCGCGTACGGGAGCAGACAGGAGAGACCGAGATCGAGGCTGAAGCGGAGGCCGAGGTCGAGGAGCTCGAGGCTGAGCCGGAAAGCGTCGAAGAGACGGCGTCAGAGCGCCGCGAACGAGTTTTCGACCTGGCGCGTGGCGCCCGCTACCAAGCGACCGGTAAGCGCAAGACGGCGGTGGCACGCGTCCTCGTTAGACCCGGTTCAGGGCGGTGGTACCTGAACGGTCGCCGGCTCGAGGATTACCTGCCGCGAGTCAAGCTCCAGAAGGTCGTGCGCCAGCCGCTCCAGGTGCTTGGTCTCGAGGGACGGGTCGACGTCGTCGTCAAGGTCAGAGGCGGCGGCGTGTCCGCTCAGGCGGGGGCGATTCGCCACGGTCTCGCGCGGGCGCTGGCGGGCGCTGACCCTGCGCTTCGACCGGAGCTCAAGCGCCGAGGCTTCTTGACGCGCGACGCCCGCGAGGTCGAACGCAAGAAGGCGGGCCTCAAGAAGGCGCGCAAGCGTCCGCAGTTCTCGAAGCGCTGACGTCGCGGTGGCGATGCCGGCGCGCACGCCCGGGCTCGGCACCGGCGAGACTGGTCGCTTGTTCGGCACGGACGGGGTACGCGGTGTCGCCGGAGCGACGCTGACCGCCGAGCTGGCGCTGGCGCTCGGTCGGGCACTGGTCGAGGTCCACGGTGGGCGCCCCCGGGTGTTGATCGCGCGCGACACACGCAGCTCCGGACCGATGCTGGAAGCCGCGCTGGCCGCCGGCATCGCGGCCGCCGGCGGCGACGCTCTACTCGCCGGCGTGCTCCCGACACCGGCCGCCGCCCTCGTCGCACCAAGGCTCGGGCTGGAGTTCGGCGCCGTGATCTCCGCCTCCCACAACCCCTGGCAGGACAACGGAATCAAGTTCCTGGGATCCGACGGGACGAAGATCCCCGACAACCTTGAGCGGGAAATCGAACGGGCGCTGGCGACGTACGGCGCGGAGTCAGCGGCGACGAGGCGTGAGGCCGCCGATCGTAAGGCCGCCGAGGGCGCTGAGGAGAGCGCTGAGAGCGCGAACCGCACGTTTGGCGCGGTCGAGGCGCTGCACGGCGCGCAAGGCGACTACCTGCGTCTACTCGAGGCCCGTTTCTGCGACCTCGACCTTTCGGGCAAGCGGGTAGCCCTCGACTGTGCCAACGGGGCGACGTGGGAGACCGCGCCGACGATCTTCCGCAGGCTCGGTGCCGAAGTGGTCGAGCTGGGCTGCGAACCGGACGGTCGCAACATCAACCGCGACTGCGGCTCGACCGCCCCAGCGAAGCTCGTTGCGGCGGTGAAGTCGCAGCGTTGCGACCTCGGCTTCGCCTTCGACGGTGACGGTGACCGGGTGGTCGCGGTCGATCGCGCCGGCCGCGTCCACGACGGTGACGATTTGCTGGCGATCATCGCTCCGGCACTGAAGGAACGCGGTGCTCTCCGCGGCAACGGCGTGGCAGTGACCGTGATGACCAACTACGGCTTCCATCGGGAGATGCGCAGACGCGGCATAGAGGTCGCCGTGACGCCGGTCGGCGATCGCCACGTTCAGGCCGAGCTAGCTCGGCGGGACTGGGTGCTCGGGGGCGAGCAATCCGGTCACATCATCGACCGCCGGTTCGCACCGACCGGCGACGGGGTGGCGTCGGCGCTGCTTCTGCTCGAGTCGCTGGCAGGGCGCGACCTCGCCGACGGCGAACCGTTTTCCCGGATGCCGCAAACGCTCTTGAACGTCCCTGTGCGGGATCGCGACGGAGTGAGCTCGAACGGTCGCGTGCGCGCCGCGATCGAAGCGCACGAGCGGGCGCTGGCCGGAGAGGGGCGTGTGCTCGTGCGGCCCTCGGGGACTGAGCAGCTTGTGCGCGTAATGGTCGAAGCGCCCGATCCGGAGCGTTGCGAACGGATCGCTAACGAGCTGGCGCAGGTAGTAGCGGCGGAGCTAGGCTGACCGTTCCGTGTGCGGCATCGTCGGCTACACGGGCCGCCGCTCCTGTCGCGAGCTGTTGCTGCGCGGGCTGGAGCGGCTCGAATACCGCGGCTATGACTCCGCCGGGCTAGCCCTGCTGCACGATGACGGGCGCGTAGAGACGATCCACGCGGTCGGCAACCTCTCGCGTCTGCGAGCGGCAGTCGCAGCCGCCGCGGGCTCCGCGGGGGGCGAGGCGGAGAGCGAGGCGCTCGACGCCGGCGAGGGGCGCACGCCGGATGACGACGCAACGGCCGCGCACACCGGCATCGGTCACACCCGTTGGGCGACGCACGGACGCGTCAGCGAAGAGAACGCGCACCCGCACTGCGACCCAGAGGGACGGGTCCACATCGTCCTCAACGGGATCGTCGAGAACTGGGCCGAGCTGCGCACACGCCTCGAGGCGCGGGGCAACGTCTTCCGGTCGGAGACCGATGCGGAGGTCGTCGCGCACCTGATCGCTCTGCACCTCGACCAGGGAGACCCGGTCGAAGCGGTGCGCCGCGCGTACCGTGAGCTACGCGGCCACTACGCGTTCGTGGCGCTGTTCGCAGGTCGCCCGGGCTTGCTCGTGGCAGCGCGCAAGGAGTGCCCACTGGTAGTGGGGCTCGGTGAGGGTGAGACCTTCCTGGCTTCCGCGATCCCTGCGTTCTTGCGGCACACCCGGCGCATCCAGCTGGTGGAAGACGACGAGATCGTGGTCGTGACGCCGCAGGGAGCGCGCTTTGAGCGCGTAGCCGGGGCGCTCGTGGAGCGAGAGGTGCGGCTCGTCGATTGGGACGAAGACGTCGCCGAAAAAGGTGGCTACGAGACCTTCATGCTCAAGGAGATCTACGAGCAACCGGCGGCGATCAAGGAAACGATCGTCGATCGCCTATCCGACGGCATCGCTTTGTCGGAGCTCGGCTTGACGGCGGAAGAAGCGCGGCGCCTGCGGCGTGTTGTGATCGTGGGCTGCGGGACCTCCTACCACGCCGGTCTGGTGGGCCGCTACGCGATCGAGCGGTGGGCGCGTGTGCCGGTTGAGATGGAGATCGCGTCGGAGTTTCGCTACCGGGATCCAGTTCTCGACGCTGCCGACCTCGTGCTAGCGATCACGCAGTCCGGGGAGACTGCCGACACCTTGGCCGCGATGCGGCTCGCACGCGAGCGTGGCGCACGGGTGATTGCCGTCACCAACGTCATGGGCAGCCAGGCGACACGCGAGGCCGACGGGGTCTTGTACACCCGCGCCGGCCTCGAGATCGGTGTGGCGGCGACCAAGACCTTCGTCGCCCAGGTCGCGGTGATGCTGCTCCTCGGGCTGTGGCTGGGCGAGGCCCGCGGCACGCTGTCTTCGACCGAACGCGACCGCCTGATCACCGAGCTCCGGGCGTTGCCCGACGCGGTCCGCGAGACCATCGAGCGCGTCCGCGAGCCGGTACGTGCGATCGCTGAGCACTGGCAGAGTGCCGGTTTCTTCCTCTACTTGGGTCGCCATATCGGCCTGCCCGTGTGCCTCGAGGGCGCCCTCAAGCTCAAGGAGATCTCGTACGTACCGACCGACGCCTACGCGGCCGGCGAGATGAAGCATGGGCCGATCGCCCTGCTCGACGAGCGCACACCGGTGGTCTGTGTTGCCTGCGACTCGCCGGTGCTCGAGAAAGTGCTGTCCAACATCGCCGAGGTACGTGCCCGCGGGGCGCATGTCGTTGCGGTCGCAACGGAAGGGCGCAAAGAGGTGGCGGAGCACGCCGAGGAGGTGATCTACGTTCCCCGCACCGACTGGATGCTGCAGCCGATCCCGGCGATCGTGCCGCTCCAACTGCTTGCCTACGAGATCGCGAGGCTGCGCGGCCTCAACGTCGACCAGCCCCGCAACCTCGCGAAGACGGTGACCGTCGAGTGATCGACGCGGTGGCGCTCGGCGTCGGCATCGACGTGCTCGAGATCCGGCGCCTGGAGCGTGCTCTGGCGCGCACGCCACGGCTTGAGGAGCGGCTCTTCAGTCCCGCCGAGCGCGCCTACGCGCGCCGTCGCGCACGGCCAGCGCGACACCTGGCGGCACGCTTCTGCGCGAAGGAGGCAGTCGCCAAGGCCCTCGGACTGGGTGGTCTCGCGTTTACGGAGGTCGAGGTCGCTGCGACTGGCGCAGCGCCAGAGGTACGTCTGCGTGGCGCCGCCGCGGAGCGCGCACGCGAGCTCGGGGTGGAGCCCTTGATATCGCTCACGCACGGCGACGAAGTCGCCGCCGCGGTCTGTGTGCTGCGGCCGTGCAGTGGCAGCGGGAGCGGGAGCCTGCGGTGAGTCCCCTCGGCGACGGCCAGGCGAGCAGCGACGGCCAGGCGAGCAGCGACGGCTCTCTGCCGAGATGGTTGCGGCCCCTCTACGAGGCCGAGGAGATGCGCGCCGCCGACGCATACACGATCGAGCAGGTCTCGGTGCCCTCGCTCGAACTGATGGAGCGAGCGGGGACGGGGTTGGCACGGGTCTGCGCGGAGCGCGCGCATCGCGATCCGATCGTGGTCGTCATCGGCAAGGGCAACAACGCCGGCGATGGCCTTGTCTGCGCACGCCACTTGCGCGCCGAGGGCCGCGAGGTGGAGGTTCTGGCGCTGTTTGCGCCGGAGGAGCTGTCGGGCGATGCCCGCACCAATCTTGAACGGCTGCCTGGTGACCGGCCAAAGCCGTTCGCGCGAGAGCGGTTGGAGGGGGCGGCGCTGATCTGCGACGCCCTCCTCGGTACCGGCGCACGGGGCGCTCCGCGGCCCCCGTTCGATGCCGCGATCGCGGCGATCAACGACAGCGGCGCGCCGATCGTGGCCTGCGACATTCCCTCCGGTGTCGACGCGACCACGGGTGAAGTCCCGGGGGCCGCCGTGCGTGCGCACGCCACCGCCACCTTCCACGCGTCGAAGGTCGGTCTGCACGTCCGCCCTGGCGCTGAGCACGCGGGCGAGGTCGTGGAGATCGAGATCGGGATTGCCCGCGATGCGCCGCGGCCGCGGCGCTGCGGGCTGATCAGCGAAGAGGTGGCGCGCCTCTATCCGCCACGCTCGCGCTACGGCCACAAGTTCCGCACTGGCTTCGTGCTGGTGGTTGGCGGTTCCGTAGGGCTGACGGGTGCGCCCGCGCTTGCCGCGTTGGCTGCGCAACGGGCGGGCGCCGGTTACGTGCAGCTCGCCCTGCCAGCATCGGTGCGCGACGTCGTCGACGCGCGCCTTTTGGAGCAGATGTGTCTCGCCTTCCCGGAACGCGACGGCACGCACGACCCCGTATCGGTCGAGCGTTTGGGCGAGCTCGCGGCGCGGGTCGGTTGCGTCGCGCTCGGCCCGGGGCTCGGTCGCACCGAGGCGGCGATCGCCTTCGCCCGGGCGGCCGCCGCGGCGCTCCCAGTCCCGATCGTGCTCGACGCCGACGGGCTCGGCGCCCACGCCGGCGAGCTCGAGCTGCTGGCGACCCGCCGCGCGCCGACCGTGCTCACACCGCACGAGGGCGAACTCGCGCGGCTGTTGGCTGTCGATGTCGACGAGGTGCGGGCGCACCGGCTCCGCAGCGCACGCGAAGCGGCGCGGCGCGCGCAGGCGATCTGCCTGCTGAAGGGCGACGACACGCTGGTCGCGCTGCCGGATGGGCGGGTCGCGATCAGCGCGGGTGGCAGCCCCGCGCTTGCCACCGCCGGCACCGGCGACGTCCTGACCGGCATCATCGCGGCGTTCGTCGCCCGCGGCATGGAGCCGCTCGCCGCTACTTGCTTCGCGGTTCTCGCACACGCTCGCGCAGGCGCGGCCGCGGCGCGCCGGCTTGGCGCCGACCACGTCATAGCGCGCGACGTGATCGATGAGCTACCGGCCGCGATCGCCGGGCCAGGGGGGCCGGCGCCGCCCGCCGAGGTCGGCGGACCGCGGTTCCCGCGCCGCCTCGGGTAGGGTCGCGTGCGAGATGAGCAAGGTGGTGGCCGACGTCATGGATCGTGAGCCGGTCGCGGTGCGTCCCGATACACCAGTAACGGAGGTGATCCGCACGCTACGCGAGCACGAGCTGCAAGGCGTGCCGGTGGTCGACGACGAGGGGCGGGTGGTCGGGATCATTACCGAGTCCGACCTTGTGATCCCCGACCCGCAGGGCGACCTTCACCTACCGCACTTTGTGGAGCTGTTCGGCGGTGTGATCTTCCTGGAGCCGCTGAAGCGCTTCGAGGAGAAACTGCGCAAGGCGTTCGCGCAGACCGCGTCCGACTTGATGACGCCCAACCCTGACACGGTCCGTCCCGACACACCGGTCGAGGAGGCGGCAAGGCTTATCCACCGGACCGGTCACAACCGCCTGCCGGTCGTCGACTCCGACGGCCGGCTCGTCGGTGTCGTAACCCGCGTCGACCTGCTCGGCGCGCTCGTCTCCTGACGGTGCCGGTGGGGGCTCCCGCGGCGCGAGCGACGGCCTGGGTAGACACCGACGCGCTGGCCCGGAACTGTCGTCGCCTGGCCGATCGGCTAGGCCCGCGGCGCCTGCTGTGCGCGGTCGTCAAGGCGAACGGTTACGGCCACGGCTTCGAACTCGCGGCCCGCGCGGCCCTAGCCGGCGGTGCCCGCTGGCTAGCCGTGGCGAGTGCCGACGAGGCGCTGGCGCTGCGCGACGCTGGCTTGGACGCGCGCACCCTGGTGATGGGCGCGCTGAGCGAGCGCGAGCTTGCCGACGCGTTGCGTTGTAGCGCCGACGTGGTGGTTTGGGAGCTGGGCTTCGTGGAGCGCGTCGCGCAGGTTGCGCAGCGGCTCGGTGTGGTCGCACGCTGTCACATCAAGCTCGATACCGGCATGGGGCGCCTGGGCACGCGCAGCGAACGCACGGCGTTGGCCTGCGCGGAGCTCGTCGCCACCCGCCCGAGCCTCGAACTCGCCGGCGCCATGACCCACTTTGCGACCGCCGACGAGCTCGACGACGACGGCTACTTCGACGCGCAGCTGGAGCGCTTTACGCGCTTGGTCGCGATTTTGCGGGAGGCGCTGGGCAGTCGCTTCGTTGCCCACGCCGCCAACAGCGCTGCTGTGTTCAGGGACCCGCGCTCCCACTTCGACATGGCGCGTTGCGGCATCGCGATCTACGGCCTCGACCCCTTCCACGAGGACGCCCACGCGCGCGGCCTCGAGCCGGTGCTCACCCTCGAGTCCTACCTCGCTTGCGTGAAGCAGCTCGACAGGGGCGAGAGCGTGGGGTACGGACGGACCTGGCGAGCCGAGCGGCCGACCCGGGTGGGGATCGTTCCGATCGGCTATGGCGACGGAATCCGTAGAGCCCTCTCGAATCGTGGCTGGGTGCTGGTGGGCGGTCGCCGACGGCCGATCGTAGGCACTATCAGCATGGACAATCTGGCGGTCGACCTCGGGCCGCGGCCGGAGGGGGAGCGCATCGGGGAGCCGGTCGTTTTGATCGGAGGCCAGGGGGAGGAGCGAATCAGTGCTGAGGAGGTCGCGCGTTTGCTCGGCACCATCAACTACGAAGTGGCGACCGCGCTCGCCGCGCGCGTGCGGCGGCTGCCGCTCTCGCGCCGTGCTGCCGAGCTACCACCGGGTGCGGGGTCGGCTCGCTGCGAACATGGCTGAGCCGACTGGCAGCATTGCTCCGCGCACCGACGCGGCGCTCGCGCGACTCGCCCGCCACCCGGGCGTGAGCGCCGCGGCCGCGGTAATCGGCCCCGGTGCGCAGGGATGGGTGGTTGGTGGGGCGGTTCGCGATGCGCTGCTCGGGCGCTCGCTCTCGGACATCGACGTGGTGGTGCGAGGAGCCGATCCGGCAGTCGTCGCGCGAACCGTCGCGCGCCGACTGCGTGCGCCGGCCTTCGAGCTCTCGCGTGAGTTCGGCCAGTGGCGGGTCGATGCCCGGCGCGGCGAGCGCGGGACGGCGGGCTTCACCCTCGATGTCGCGCCGCTGCAGGGCGCGAGCCTCGTCGAAGACCTGCGCCGCCGCGACTTCACGGTCAACGCGATCGCTGTCGCGCTAAGCGCGCCGCCGCAGCTCGAGGACCCGCTTGGGGGTCTCGATGACCTGCGTCGTGGTGCCCTGGTCTTGGCTTCGGAAGAGGCTTTCCGCGACGACCCC
The DNA here is from genome assembly GCF_900108055.1 of Thermoleophilum album. Lineage (GTDB taxonomy): Bacteria > Actinomycetota > Thermoleophilia > Solirubrobacterales > Thermoleophilaceae > Thermoleophilum > Thermoleophilum album. Next base: position 77,016 of record NZ_FNWJ01000002.1, read on the forward strand.
GTGCGGCTTCTGCGGCTCGCCCGCTTCCGCGCCGAGCTCGCCTTTGAACCGACGGCTGAGGTGCTGGCGCGCGCTCGCGCCGACGCACAGCTGCTTGCCCGGGCGGCTCCAGAACGCCTCCTGCAGGAGCTCCGCAAGACGGTCGCGGCGGAAGGCGTGCTCGCGGGCCTCGAGCTGATGGACCGCGCCTCTCTCACTGAGCGCGTACTGCCCGAGCTAGCGGCCCTGCGCGGGGTCGAGCAGAGCCACTTTCACCATCTCGACGTCTACGACCACACGCTCGAAGTCCTGCGCCAGCTTTTGCTGCTCGAACGCCAACTCGCCGAGTTCTTCGGGCGCGAGGTCGCTGAGGAGCTCGCGCGCGAGCTCGGCCGACCGCTTGCGGACGACTTCACGCGCGGCCAAGCAGTTCGCTTGGCGGCGCTGTTGCACGACATCGGCAAGCCGCGGACGCGCGCGGTGCGCCCGGATGGCCGCGTCACCTTCATCGGCCACGACGAGGTCGGGGCCGAGATGACGCTCACGCTCTGTCGCCGTTTGCGTACCTCGACGACGCTCGCTCGCTTCCTCGCCGAGATCGTCCGGAACCACCTGGCACTCGGTTTCTTGGTGCACGAGCGGCCGCTCTCGCGGCGCCGCGTCTACGACTACCTGCGGCGCTGCGAGCCGGTCGAGGTGGAAGTCACGTATCTCTCGTGCGCCGATCGCCTCGCCACCCGGGGGCGGAACGCGGAACAGGCGATCGCCGTCCACCTCGAGCTTGCGCGTGAGCTGATGGCGGCGGCGCTCGCCTGGCGGCGGGCAGGTGGCGCGCCGCGCCCGCCGCTGCGCGGCGACGAGTTGGCACGCGTGCTCGGGATCACACCTGGTCCGCTTTTGGGAGAGCTCTTGGAAGAGCTGCGGGCAGCGGTTTACGCGGGCGAGGTCGCGGATCCCCAGGAAGCGATCGCACACGCGCGGCGCCGACTCGAGGCCATTGCCGCCGACTGAATCGCCGCGCTCGTCGAGCAGCTGTCGTAGCCCTCAGCTAACACCGGCCGCGCTCGTCAGCGCAGCGCCGCACCGCCCGCGATGCGTTCCAGCATCAGCGCCACCAACTCGACGCAGTCGGCGACCGTTCCGTAGTCGACGCGATCGGGTGTGTCAGTCGGCCAGTGGTAGTTGGAGGGGATCTTGTAGCGGTCGCACGACCCGATCGCCAGCGCGGGGAAGCCGTGCCGCAGCGCGATCAGCCCGTCGGTGGCGTTGCGCAGACGCAGACCCCGCCACAGGAAGATCCCGAGCTCGCGCGCGCACTCGTGCGCGAGTTCGATGAGCGCGCGCGAGTAGCGGTTAATCCAGACCATGCCTTCGCCCTCCAACGCCAACAGGTGTGGAGAGCCAACGGTGTCGAGGCAGATCACGGCCGTGCGCTCGCGGTCGAAAGCCGCGAAGTGCCGACGCGCAAAGGCCTGCATTCCCTCCATGAAGGACTCCTCGGAGCCCGTCGAGACGAGCACGACGCGCAGCCCCGCCGGCGGGCCGTGCTGTGCCAAGCGCCGACCAAGTGCCCAGATCGCGGCGACACCGCTGAGGTTGTCGTTGGCGCCCGGCACCGGTTTGCGCAGCGCTATGTCGGCCATCGCCAGCACATAGCCCGCGTTCACCACGCCGCCCAACGCTCGCACCAGCTGGTTTTTGAAGAGCGCTCCGAGCGCTACTGCCAACGGTCCCGCCACCGCGCCCCACATGGTCGGCGGTGTCGCATTGAGATGGCGGTGCACGCGCGGGAAAGTGCGGGCCAGGGTGCGCGGCAGCTCGGGGTGGAAGACCAGCCCGGGATGGGCAGCGTCGTGGTGGGCGACGACGATCACCGTGCGCGCTGCGTCCGGCGGTCCGATCTCGGCCACGAAGTTCCAGGTATCGCGTCGCGGCAGGAGCGTGCGCCTGAAGAGCTGCTTGCCGCCGGTGATGTCGTCGACGACGGCAGCGGCCGCGAGCGTGCCGACGAGCGCAGCCCAGGGTCGTCGCGCGCGCCAAGCGGCTAGCGCGCTCGCCAAGGTGGGAATCCCGACCGGCCACCAGTAGGTGCCGTGCGCCTTCTCGCGTTCGACGCGACCCTCGACGCCGAAGGCCGCGAACTCCTCACGTAACAACTCGGCTGCGGCTCGTTCGCCGCTGCTCGCCGACGGGCGTTCAATCGCTGCCAAGCGCTCGACGAGCGCACGTAGCTCGCGCTCGAGCGGGGGATCGGTCGGGGGCTGCGGTTGGCTCGGTGCCTCGGCGGTCACGGGCGGGGTAGGCTAGCCGCCGATGTTCGCTAGTGAAGCCGCAGCTTCGCCGCCACCTCCAGAGTCAGCAGCGCGCTCCGATTGCGTCTTCTGCGGCATCGTCGCCGGCCGGCTGCCCGCCCAGCGGATCGACGAAGACGAGCGCACGGTCGCGTTCCTCGATATCAACCCCTGGACGCGCGGGCACACGCTGGTCGTGCCGCGTGCTCACTCGGAGAGCATCCTCGACGCACCCGACGACGATCTCGCGGCGGTCGCGTTGGCGACCCGGCGCGTGGCTGAGCGGCTGCGTCGCAAGCTCGGCTGCGCGGGCGTCAACGTCTTCAGCGCGGCGGGGAGCGTGGCCTGGCAAACCGTCTTCCACTTCCATGTCCATGTCATTCCGCGCTACCGCGACGATGGCCTCGAGCCGCCGATCACGCCACGACCGGCCGATGCCGAGCAGCTCGCGGCACTTGCGGAGCAGTTGCGCGGTTGAATCGCGAGGAGGTTTCGTTTGTCGTCGAACAAGGCGTTCTTCGAGCGTGATGGCGACGTCGGCTTTCTGACGATCGACGCTCCGCCCCTCAATCTCTTCGATCGCGAGCTGTTCGCGGCGGTGCGCGAGGTGATCGAGCGCGCACGGCAGGAGCAGGTGCGGGCGCTGGTCGTGCGCGCGAAGGGCAAGGTCTTCACCGGCGGGGCAGACGTTCATGTCTTCGATGGCCTACAGGGAGAGGCGGCGCGTCGCTTCGTTGAGGAGATCCTCGGGGTGACTCACGCGGTCGAAGATCTCCCATTTCCGACCGTGGCGTCCGTGCACGCCCTGTGCTTGACCGCCGGACTCGAGCTGGCTCTCGCCTGCGACCTGATCGTTGCCGCCGAGTCGGCGCAGTTCGGTCTGGTCGAGCGCGTCGTCGGCCTGACGCCGCTGATGGGCGGAACGCAGCGCATCGCCGAGCGCGCGGGTCCGGCGCGTGCCCGCGAGTTCGTGATGACTGGGGCGATTCTGCCCGCCCGCACACTGCACGAGTGGGGGGTCGTGAATCGTGTTGTTGCCGACCACGAGCTAGAAGCGGCAACGCTCGCGCTCGCTCGCGATCTCGCGGCCGGTCCGACCCGTGCTCACTACGCGACCAAGCGGATCGTGAGGGCCGTGGTCGACGAGGGCGTGCGCGCCGCCGATGCCCTCACGCCCGCGCTTGGGGAGGAAGTGTTCGGCACCGAGGACCTTCGTCAGGGTGTGCGCGCCTTCCTCGAGCACGGGGGCCCCGGTCACGCTCGTTTCCGCGGCCGCTGACCCCCGTTGCAGGGCACCAGCGGTTGCCGTGTTCCCGTTCTGCCGCGCCGGCTGCTAGCGTCGTGGCCGCAGGGCCGGACACGTCCGGCAAATCGAAGTTGCCGTAGCTCGGGAGTACAGCTCCGTGCGGCATGCGGCAGGAAGGGGCAGTAAAGCCATGCCGACCGGAACCGTGAAGTGGTTCAACGAGGAAAAGGGCTATGGGTTCATCACGCCGGACGACGGCCGGCGGGACCTGTTCGTCCACTACACCGGCATCGCCGGTGATGGGTTCCGCTCTCTTCGCGAGAACGCGAAGGTGGAGTACGAGGAGGAGTCAGGGGCCAAGGGTCCCAAGGCGGTCAACGTTCGGCTGATCTAGCCGACGAGGGGGCGCTGCGGCGAGTCGTGGGCAAGGAAGAGAAGATCGAGCTCGAGGGCGAAGTGATAGAGGCGCTACCAAACACGATGTTCAAGGTGCGCCTCGACAACGGTCACGAAGTCCTCGGGCACATCTCGGGCAAGATGCGGCGTCACTACATCCGGATCCTGCCCGGTGATCGCGTGAAGATCGAGCTTTCTCCCTACGACCTCAGCCGCGGGCGCATCACTTACCGCTACAAGTGAGCGCCGCCGTCACGGTTATCGCGGGCGCAACTCCCGACCGGCGCGCGTGTTCGAACGGTCCGATGGCACCTGAGACACGCAATTTTCGGGTCGGTTGTTCCGTGAAGGCTGTGGCGGCGGCTCTCGCGGTCTGCGGGTCGCTCTTGTTGACCCCGGCGCTGGCCTCAGCGCGCGTGATCGAGCTCGGCGAACGAGCCCCACAGGTGAAGTCGGCCTGCCCGAACCTGCCGTGCGCGGTGCTTGCTGCGGCCACCGGCTATCAGGGGCGCTCCGACACGTTGGCGCAACCGTTTCAGGTGCCTGCCGACGGCTACGTCGTCGCTTTCACGGTGACTCTCTCGAACCTTGCCGACAACCAGATCCAGTTCTTCAACGACACCTACGGGTCGCCGGCACGTGTGCGACTCGCAATCCTGCGCCAAGGTCGCACCCGCAAGACGCGACGCGACTTCCGTCTGTTGGCGCAGTCGGAGTGGTTCAACGTCGAGCAGTACCTCGGCTCGTCGCCGACCTTCGTTCTGCAAAAGCCGCTGCGCGTGCGCAAGGGCTGGATCATCGGCATCACCACCGACACCTGGGTGCCAGCTTTCGTGACCGGTATCAGCGGCCGCAACTGGTGGCGTGCGTCTCGCGCGCGCGACAAGTGCCGCCAAGACGTCTTCGAGCAGGCAGCGCACCTGCAGATCAACCTGGTGCGCCAGTACATGTGCGACTACCACGGCGACCGCCTGATGTACACGGCGACTTTCGTGCCCGACCCCAAGCCGACCCGCGAGACGTCGTCGGGGACGGTGACGACCCCCGGTGGCGGTAGCCGCCCAGGTAGCGGCGGGACACGCAGCGGCACGCGCACCACGCCGACCACTCAGCCGCGAACGTCGACGAGCGCCGCGGCCGCCGCACCGCAAGCGCAGCGCTAGCGTCGCGCCGGCGCCCAGGCAGGCGCCGCTTGTGACTCTTCGGTTGTTTCTTTTGCAACCCCGTCCGGCGGCGCTAGCATCGAACCGTGACCACGGAGGGGTGGATCTTCCTGGTCGGCTTCCGCATCTTTGATGTTGGGCTGTTGATCCTCTGGCTGATTTGGTTCTTCCGGCGGCGCAACGACGACGAGCCGGGCAGCGAGGGGAGCGACGGCGGTGGGGGCGGCCCGCCACGCGGGCCGCGCGATCCAGCACCGTCGGACGGCGGCTTGCGGTTGCTCCTGCCGCTCGGACGTTGGCGTCAGGGGCGCGCACGTGTGCGGTCCCACCGACCGCGCGTGCGGAGAGGTGGGCGGCGAGCGCTGCCGTCACCGGCGCGGGTGCGTAGTCCGCGGGTGCCGCTCCCGACGCGCACCCACCACTAGCTGCGCCGCTGCGGCGGGAGGCGCGATTCAGGGCAGCGCCCAGCCCGGGCGGGGCGTCGTCAGGAACTCTCGACGGCGGGCAGCCGCTGACCGCAATAGGGGCAGTCGTTGAGGTCCTTCTGGACCAGCTGCTCCTCGGAACATCCGCAGAGTCGCAGGTTCTCGGGCGCCCACGGCAAGTTGCTGGGCGACGGCGCTAGCGGCAGCAGCTTTCCGACCACTTCGAGCTCCTCGCCGGTTTCGTGGTCGACGTAGGTGAGACCCGGCTCGACCTCCGCGATCAGCTCGTGGCCGCGGCGCGAGCGCAATCGGTAACGCTGATGAAGCGGCACGTCGCGGCACGTTATCAAGGACCGTGCGAAGCTTGCTCGGCGTCACCCGCTGACCGCGACGCCCTGGCCGGTGATACTGCGGAGCGAGTTGCGGATCCTCGTGTTTCACGCCTATCTGCTGCGCGGTACCGGCAGCAACATCTACAACGCCGAGCTCGCCCGCGCGCTCGCCGCGGCGGGCCACGAGGTCCACCTGATCTGCCAAGAGCATCGAGCGCGCGAGCTTGGCTTCGTCAATCGCGTGATCGAAGCGGTTCGCGACGAACGTGACGTTGCGGCTGCCACCGACTCTGGAGCAGGCTCGGGGGGCGGCTCGGTGAGCGTGTGGATACCGGAGATAGGGGAGACGCTGCCGGTCTACGTTGCCGACCACTACGAACGCTTCCGAGCGGTACCGCTGCCACAGCTCGACGACAACGCGATCAAGCGCTACGTGCACACGAACGTGGTCGCCGTGAGGGCGATCGCGCAGCGTGTGCGTCCAGACGCGGCACTGGCCAACCACCTGGTGATGGGGCCGGTGATCGTCAGACGCGCGCTGCGCGGGCTCGGGGTGCCTTACGTGGTCAAGATTCACGGCAGCGCTCTCGAGTACGTGGTTCGACCCCACCCCGAGCGTTTTCTCAGCTATGCGCGTGAAGGACTGGAAGAGGCGACTTGTGTGCTCGTGGGGTCCTCGAATTTGGGTCGTCGCCTGCTCGAGGTGGTAGCGCTGCCAGGCCTCGAGAGGAAGCTGCGGCTGGCGCCGCCGGGGGTTCGCACCGATCTCTTCCGGCCGCTCGGACGTAACGCCGCCCGAGCGCGTCTACGTAGCGCCTGGGCCGCGCCGAGCCCTCGCGGGGACGGCGGATGGGGCGAAGATCCGCGGGCTGGCGAGGCGATCCGCCGCTTCGCTGCGAGCGACGGTCCACTAGCGGCCTACGTCGGCAAGCTGATTCCCCAGAAAGGCGTGCACACCGCGATTCTCGCTTGGCCCTTGGTGGCCTCCCGCGTTCCGGACGCGCGGCTTGCGATCGTCGGGTTCGGGTCGGGGCGCGAGTCGCTCGAACGGCTGCGCGAGGCTATCGCGGGATGCGACTTCGAGGCCGCTGAGCGAGCACTGCTCGAGTTTGCCGCTGCTGGCAGCGCCTCCGACGTTGGTGCGTTGCCCGACGAGATACGCGCGCGCACCCCGCCCGCGACCCTGGTCGACGCGGCGCTTGCCTCACTCCGCCGCGTGCTCGCACGCCAGGCCGACGAGTACGTTCGTGGCGCTCCGGCTGCCGCTGCCATCGAGTTCACCGGCGCGCTGCCTCATGAACGCCTTGCCTGGCTGCTGCCCGCGCTCGACGCTGTTCTCGTGCCTAGCCTTCTGGAGGAGGCGTTCGGCATGATCGCCGTGGAAGCCGCCGCTTGCGGGTGCCCACCGATCGTCGCCGACCACTCGGGCCTTGCAGAGATCGCCGTCGAGCTCGAGTCGGCGCTGCCCGAGCGCGTTCCCCCTTTGCGCATAGCGGGTCGCACGCCGCAGATCGAGGCGCTCGCCGGGCGCACTGTGCAGTGGCTGACGCTGGACGAGCGGGCGAGGGAAGAGGCTCGCCGTCGTCTGGCCGCGGCTGCGCAGCGCTGGTCGTGGGAGCGCGTGGCGGCTGACGTGGCAGCAGCGCTCGCCGGGCGGGTCGAAGCACTTCCCTCGCCGCGTCTCTGAGCAGCGGCCCGCCGACCCGCCACCCCGTCGAGCTGCCAGCCGCTCGTTCCGGGGCGTGCGTGCGCGCGTCGGGTTCGCGCGTTAGGCTTGCGGCCACCGTGTTCGCCGAGGGAGGAATGGCACGGATGCGGGCGCTCTGCTTGGCGCTGCTGGCACTCGTGATCGCAGCGAGCGGTTGCGGACAACGCTCGCCCGACCTCGTCAAGGGCAAGGCCCTGTTTGTCGAGCGTTGCGGGTCCTGTCACAAGCTGGCGCGGGCCGGGACGCAGGGCACAACCGGTCCCTCGCTCGACGCGGCGTTTGCGCAGGCCCGTCGCGACGGCATGGACAGCGACACGATCGCTGGCATCGTGCGTTACCAGATCGCCCACCCGCGTCGTGGCAGCGTGATGCCGGCGAACCTCGTTCGTGGCGAAGACGCTGAGGACGTCGCCGCCTACGTGGCCCACGTAGCGGCGGTGCGGGGCGAGGACACCGGTGCCCTGGCGCAGGCTGGGCTTGCCGGCGCCACCGACGGCCGCCAGATCTTTGTGGCGGCTGGCTGTGGTGGCTGCCACCAGCTATCGCGGGCGGGAACGAACGGGCGGATCGGCCCGAGCCTCGACGATCTCGCCGCTTCGGCACGCCGTTATGGGCGGGCGCGTGGCGAGACGCCGGAGCAGTATGTACGCGAATCGATCGTTCGTCCGGACGCTTTCGTCGTGCCGGGCTTTCGGCGCGGGATCATGCCTTCGGGGTACGACAAGCGTCTGACGCGCCAACAGATCGACGCGCTTGTGCGCTTCCTACTGGGGCGTTAGCGACACCGCCGCACGAGAGGCGCGGCGGCGCCGTCGTTGCCCCACGCGGCGCCGCTTCGCGCGCTAGGCGACGAGCTCGAGCAAGGCGCCCAACAAGCGCGGGTGCGCGACAGCGATCCCGTACGGCTGCCCCGGCAGCTCCGCGACGGCGGCGCCCGCCTCTTCGGCGATCAGCCTGCCCGCTGCCCAGTCCCACGGTTTGAGGCCGCGTTCGTAGTAGGCGTCGACACGTCCGGCAGCGAGCCACGCGAGGTCGAGCGCTGCGGCGCCCGCGCGTCGGATGTCGCGGACCTGCGGCAACAGTCGGGCGACGGTCTGGCCTTGGCGGGCGCGGAGGTCGGGTGAGTAGCTGAAGCCCGTCGCCACGAGGGCCCGCTCGAGCGGCGGGGGGTCTGCTAAGAGCAGCCGCTGTCCGCCGAGGAATGCGCCGCGGCCGCGTTCGGCAGTCCAGGTCTCACCGCGCAGCGGATCGTGAACAACGCCGACGAGGGCTCCACGATCGTCCAACAGCGCGATGCTCACGCACCAGGCGGGGAAGCGATAGAGGAAGTTGACGGTCCCGTCGAGCGGGTCGACCACCCAGCGGCGACCACTGCGGGCGGGACGCGCCGACCCCTCCTCGGCGAGGATGCCGTCCTCCGGTCGCTCCGCCTCGAGCAGTTCGGCGACTGTCCGCTCAGCCGTGCGGTCGGCCTCCGACACCGGATCGGTGGCCGAGGTCTTGCTAGTGACCTCCCTCGCCGGCCGCTGGTAGCGCTGCAGCAGGAGGTCACCGGCGGCGTGCGCGGCCCGCACCGCTAGCTCGGCATCGGAGCTGAGAGCGAAGGCCAGCGGACGTTCTGCGCTGTGCGTTCCGGTCGTTGCCTCGGCGGATGGCACGAACGCAAGGATCGAGCATCAGCGGTGATTTGTCACGCGTCGGCGGACCTTTCCGCCGTTCGCGGGGTCCTTCGCGGCCGGTCGGGTCAGTTTGCGGCCGGTCGAGTCAGGCGATGGCTCTAGCGGCGGCCAACAGGGCGAGGGCGACGACGACGACGGCCGCGACCCCCAGCAACAGGCGGAAGGCGTCCTGCTCCCGGCGCAGCGGATCGAAGCGCCGCCGCCGGCCAACCTCGGGTTCGCTCTCGGTCACCGTCTCACAGCAAGTAGAGGCTGGAAAACACGAAGATCCACATGATGTCGACGAAGTGCCAGTAGATGCCGGGCACTTCGACGCCGCGGTGCGCTTTCGCCGAGTAGTGGCCGCGGAAGCTGCGGATCGTCGCGAACGTCAAAAGCATCAGGCCCACCAACACGTGCGCGCCGTGCAGCCCGGTGAGGCCGTAGAAGATCGAGCCCTGGGCGTTGTCATGTGGAGCCCAACCGAGGTGCACGTACTCGTTGATCTGGATCGATAGGAACGTGGCACCGAGCGCAAGCGTTGTCACCAGCCCAGCTTTGAGTGCCCGGCGGTTCTCGTTGCGGATACCGGTGAGCGCCCAGTGCATGGTCAGGCTCGAGGAGAGCAGGATCGCGGTGTTGACGGCGGCCACGTCGACCGGGATTTCCTTGCCGGGAGGTGGCCACTCGGCGCCGCTCACGACCCGGATGAAGAAGTAGGCCGTGAAGAACGCCATGAAGAGCATCAGCTCGGAGATGATGAAAAGCAGCATTCCGAGCGTGGCTGGCTCGGCGCCCGAGGAGTAGTGGATTTCGGGCGGGTGCTCGTCGGCGTGAGCGTGGAAGGCAGCGTCGGCGGCGAGCGCGCCCGCCTGGGCAGGGGGCGCGCTCACCGAGCCACCTCCGCGGGCGCCGGTTCGGCCACGACGTGTTCAACAGGCCGCGAGGTCAGCTGCCGCACGCGGTTCACGAGATCCGCGCGCAACCACCCGGAGCGCGTCTCCGGCAGCGTCGAGATGACTATTTCGTCGGGGTCGTAGAACTGGATCGCATTGCGGATGGCGGTGTAGGGGTCGGGGTGCACTACCTGTCCGATCGCCTCGAGACCCTCGCGCCTCAGCATCTCCAGCGTGCGGGCGAGACGCTCGTGCGCTTCGTCGCTGCTGCTGGCGTCACCAAGCGGCACCAGAACGATGAAGCGCCGGCGCCCCTGGCGGGCCTTTTCGCGCAAAAGATCGAGCAGCTCGCGGCTCGCGACCGTCTGATTGGCGACCACCAGCGTGCGTTTGACCTGCTCACGCTCGTGGTCGAGGTCGACGACCACGTGTTCGACGGGAATGTCGGTCGCGGCCCGCACGCGGTCGACGAGCCCTTGGCGGAGCCACCCGGAGCGTGTCTGCGGGTGCGTCGAAATGATGATCTCGTCATAACGGCGCTCACGCAACGCGTCCATCACGGCGGTGTAAGGGTCCGGATCGACGACCGCGCCGGACGCCTCGATGCCCGCCTCGCGCAGCTGAGCGAGCGTCAACGCAAGCCTGTTCTCGGCCGCCTCGCGGACCGTCTCGTCGTAGATCACAAGACCGTGTTTGGGGGCGTTTTGCGGGCAGATCACGTGGACCTCAACCGGTCCTTGTTCGGCACGCCGGCGCACCGCATCGATCAGTGGCATCCCGGCCACCGTCTCGTTCGCGACTACCAGCAGTCGCCGCGTGTTCTCGCTCACTCCTCCACCCTCCTTGTTAGCTCAACTGTCCCTCGGGGTGGCGCCGCCACCGGCAGCGACCGCAGCGGGCCTGCGGCTCGGGAAGTAGGCGTGCACAGCACCCGGCGTCCCGAACGGATAAGGACCAGCAACCACCGTTGGTACCTCAGCGAAGTTGAACTTCGGGGGAGGCGACGGCACCAGCCATTCGATCGTATGGGCCTGCCACGGATTAGCAGGTGCCGGAGGCCCAAACCGCCAACTCACGATCATGTTGTAAAGGAAAACGAGGAACGACAGCCCGAAGATGAAGCCCGATACGGATACCACCGCGTTCAAGGCCGCGAACTCTGAAGCGTAGTCTGCCACGCGGCGCGGCATTCCTTCGATGCCCAGCAAGTGCATCGGGCCGAACGTCAAGTTGAAGAAGATGAACGACAACCAGAAGTGAACCTTGCCTAGCGTCTCGTCGTACATGCGACCAGTCATCTTCGGGAACCAGTGATAAATGCCAGCGAAAATCGTGAACACCGAGCCTCCGAACAGCACGTAGTGGATATGGGCGACGACATAGTAAGTGTCGGAGACGTGAATGTCGAAGGGGACGATCGCGAGCGTGACACCACTGATGCCACCGAGCGTGAACATCGTGATGAACCCGAGTGAGAACAGTAGGGGCGTGCGCAAGTGAATCACGCCACGCCAAAGCGTTCCCAGCCAGTTGAAGATCTTTACGCCGGTAGGCACTGCAATCAGCATCGTCGTCAGCATCATCGGGATCCGGATCCACGCCTGCATCCCGGATACGAACATGTGGTGCGCCCACACTGCGAAGCCGAGAACGACGATCGCGATCAGCGCGTAGGCCATCATCTTGTAACCGAACACGGGTTTACGCGCGTGGGCCGAAATCACTTCGCTAACGATGCCGAAGCCCGGCAACATCATGATGTAGACGGCCGGATGCGAGTAGAACCAGAAGACGTGCTGATACATCAGCACGTCGCCGCCGAGCTGGGGTGTGAAGAAGTGCGTGCCTAGTGCGCGATCAAAGAGCACAAAGAACTGCGAGGCGGCGATAAAGGGCGTGGCTATAACGACCAGCAGTGACGTCGCGAAGTTCGCCCAGACGAGCAAGGGCATACGCCAGAACGTCATGTCCGGAGCACGCATCGTGATGATCGTGACCAGGAAGTTCAGGGCGGTGGCGATCGATGACGCTCCGGCGAACTGCACGGCGAGCGTGAAGAACTGTTGCCCGAGCGGCATGTCGACGGACAGCGGTGCGTAGGCCGTCCACCCAGTAGCGAAGGGGCCACCGGGAGCAAAAAAGCTGAGCAGCATCATCACGCCAGCGATCGGGAGGAACCAGTAAGAGAGGGCATTGAGGCGGGGGAACGCCATGTCTGGCGCGCCGATCATCAACGGCACCACGTAGTTAGCGATGCCCGCAAATACCGGGATGATGAATAGGAAGATCATCAAGGAGGCGTGCACGGAGAACAGACCGTTGAAGGTATTGGCGTCGACAAACTGCTCACCCGGAGCCAGCAACTCAGCGCGCATCAACATCGCCATTAAGCCGCCAAGTACGAAGAAGAAGAAAGTCGTGCAGATGTATTGGATTCCGATGACCTTGTGGTCGGTATTTACGCGGAAGTAGTCGCGCCAACTGTCGGCGCCGTGGCCGGAATGATCCTCGGGCTCAGTGGGTGCGCCGAACGCCCAGCGCAGCCAGTAGTCGAAGCAGCCCATCCCGAGCAGGAAGGCGAGCGGGACGGTGATCAGCGCGACGGTCGTGATCGCCTCGCCTTTGAACAGTGGCTGCCAACCGTAGGCCGCACGGACTGCCACGACGAGGGCCACCGCAAGCGCGAAGCCCAGTGGCATCGCTACGAGCGCGCGCCACCAGCCGGGACGCATGAGTCGTCGCCAACCACGCTGCTGGCGGCCTTGCGGCGCTGTTCCGGCTTCGCCGTGGCTCCGCTCGTGCTCGACCGCTACGGCCACTTTGTCCCTCCTAGCTGAGCCCTCTGATCAACCATTCGGCGCGGCTGACCGCGGTTTTTCGCCCAAGAGCTGTGAAGTGACGCTGTTGCGCGCGGCGACCGCGTGGCCGCGGCGCAACGTTCGCAACCAGGCCTGGAACCGCTCGGGCTCGACCACCCGCACTTGTTGGCGCATGGTGGTGTGGCCCACACCGCAGAGCTCGGCGCACACCAGCGCGTAGCTACCCGGCCGCGTCGCTGTGATCCGGAGATGGGTAGTGAGGCCTGGCACGGCGTCCTGCTTCATGCGCATCGCCGGCACCCAGAAAGAGTGAATGACGTCGCGCGTGCGGATGCGCAGCTCGGCTTGCCGGCCGCGCGGCAACACCAGTTCCGTGGACATCGCGCCCCCAGCTTGCGGGTAGCGAAACGTCCAGGTGAACTGCTGCGCGGTCACTTCGATCGGTACCGCGTCGGGCTTCTTGGCCTCGATGTCCGCGAGCACGACCAGCCCGTAGGCAGCCAGCGCGGCGACGATCACGAAGGGAATCGACACCCACAGCACCTCGAGCGCGGTGTTGCCGTGAAGGGGCGCGCCGTCGCCCTCGTGGCCGGGACGCGCTCGGAACTTCACGACCGAGTAGATCGCGATCGTCATCACGAGCACGAAGATCGGGATCGAGCAGAGGATGACGACGTCGTAGAGGGTGTCGATGTCGTCGGCAGCGGTGCTTGCGGCCGGTGGGAACCAGTCGATCACTAGCGCCAAGGCAGTGATAACGACCGACGCAACCGCGCCGATCACGAACATCTGGAGCACGGGGTGCCTACGCACCTGCCTCCTCCCTCCGGAGCACGAGGGAGAGTCTATTTCCTGCGCAGGCGTTTGGCGAGGCCGACGACAGGAGGGAGCCCACGGCAGGACGGAGGTGGCGCAACGCGGTAGGATCGCAACGATCGTTACGAGCGCGGAAGGCGTGCGAGGAGGTGCGATGCAGGTCAGCGAGGCGATGACGAGCGTGGTGGTGACGGTTGGTCCACAACACACGCTGCGCGCAGCGGCACGGTTGATGGCGGAGCGCGGTGTCGGCGCGGCGGTGGTCGTCGACCCCGATCAGCCCGGCTACGGCATCTTCACTGAGCGCGACCTGATGCTCTCGATCGGCAAAGGCCAGGATCCCGACCGAGAGCGGGTGGCCGACCATCTCTCGAGCGACCTGACCTTCGCAGCGCCCGAGTGGTCGCTCGAACGCGCTGCCGCCGCGATGATCGCGGGTGGCTTCCGTCACCTCGTGGTCGTCGACGGTGGCGAACTCGCGGGCATCATCTCGATGCGCGACATCGTTCGCGCTTGGGTGCAAGACGGCGCTAGCTGCGAACTGCCCGGGGCTGCGCAGCCCAGCGCGACGTCTAGGGCTGAGGGCTGACCTGGCGCGACGTCGTACGGCTGACCTGGCGCGACGTCGCAGGGCCGAGTTGGCGCGGGCCTTAATGCTGCTCGTGCTCGAGCGGTAGCTCCGCCATCTCTTGGCGGACCTTGCGGATCCAGATGACGACCGCGACACCAGCGATCACCGCACCGAGGGCCGACACGATCCACGAAAAAACGATGCCCACCAGCAGCAGTGTCACGCCGAACGCGGTAGTCGCCGGTAGGTACGAAGGCTCGGGCATGTGCACGAGCTCTCCGCGCGGCGGCGCCGGATCAAGGATCTTGCGTACGCGACCTTCCTCGGACATCAGTAGCTGAGCCCGGCGATCCAGGCGGCGGCGAAGATCAACAAGGAGATCGCTAGCGCGATCAGGGCGCTGCGGATGTTTTTCTGCGCCAAACGCCGATCCATGAGCGCCTTTATTACCAGATCACGAGCCCGTCCGCCGCTCGCACCGGCCGCGCTTCCTTCGGTAGGGGGCGCGCGGCGGGAAACAGCGCGAGCACGACGCCACCGAAACCGCCACCGAGAAGCCGCGCACCGATCGCCCCGGCGGTGCGGGCGTACGCGCGGGTGCGCTCGAGCGCGGGGGTAGACACCTCGAAGAGGTCGCGAAGGCTGCGGTGAGAGGCATCGAGCAGCTCGCCCAGCCGTTCCACGTCGCCGCCCCTCAGCGCACTTGCTGCGGCGTGCACGCGCGCCGTTTCTTCGACCACGTGGCGAGCCCGTGAGCGCAGCGGCTCCGGCAACTCCGTGACGCCTTCCAACGGTGCGCGCGCGAGGTGCTGGACGCCCAGTAGCTGGGCGGCCTGAGCGCACTCCTCGACGCGGGCGCGATAAGCCGAAGCACCCAGCGCGCGCCGCTCGCCGCTGGGCAGAATCGCCAAACGCGCGCCTGGCAGCGTCAGCGGGACGGCCTCGACCTGGTTCGTGGCGAAGTCGATGAGGCTCGCCGTCCCTGGTGATCCCGCGAGGATCGCGAGCTGGTCGAGGAGTCCGCCGGGTGCGCCGCCGGCACGGTGCTCGACGCGGCTCGCCAGGCGCGCAAGGTCGAGGCGGTCCGGGAAGCTCACTCCCGCCAAGGCTGCGAGTGCCACCAGCAGCCCCAAACAAAGCGCGGCCGAGGAGGAGAGACCGACTCCCGGCGGCAGGTCGCCGTCGATCTCGAGCCGTGCGCTCGGGAGCTCGATGCCGCGAGCAGCGAGCTCGGCGATGGCGGCGCGCACGAACTGGTCGAGTTGCGGCGAGCGCGCCCTGCTCGCCGGCCCGAAGGGCTCGTCGGCGAGCGGCAGTTCGACATGCACGCGTTCGCCGGTTGCGCGCGAGCGCACCACGATGCACGCGCCCCGTGACGGTGTCTCGGGATCTGGCCGCGGCGACCGCTCGGCGACGACGCGCAAGGCGAGATCGGTCGCGAAAGGCAGCGCGAGGCCGCCGCTGTGATCGGTGTGTTCGCCGATCAGGTTCACGCGTCCCGGGGCCCGCACCACCAGTTGCTGCGAACGCGAGTGATCCGTCTGGCGTCTCGCATCGGCAGGGGTGCGGGTCTCGAAGTGCGCTCGCGAGTGCTCGGTCATCTGCCGCTCTCGTCCTCGCCGGGCCGCCCGCGATACTACGGCCGGTGGCTAGCGGAGACGTACGGCTGAGCGAGCGGGGCGGCGAGGCTGCGGCGGCCGAGGAGGGTCCGGCCAGCGGTTTCGTTGTCGGCATCGACGTCGGGGGCACGAAGATCGCGGCGGCCGCCTACCCCGCCGCAGAGCTGCGCACGGTAGCCGAGCTACGGCAAGCGCCCAGTCCACGGCTCGCCGAGCGCTGGGAGACGCCGGACGACGCCGAAGCTCTGCTCGACTTGATGAGCGAGCTGGTCGAACGGGTCGCTCGCCAATGCGGTCCGGTCAGCGCCCTCGGGGTCGGCTTTCCGGGGGGTATCGAGCAGGCAACCGGACGCGCTGTTGGCGCCGTCAACATCCGGGTCGGAGATCTGCCGCTGCGCGCCGAGCTCGAGCGGCGGCTGCCCGGTTGCCGGGTTGCGATCGACAACGACGCCAACGTGGCGGCGTTCGCGGAGGCTGCCGTGCGCGACTGCTCGGAGCTCCTTTTGCTGACCCTCGGGACCGGCGTGGGCGGTGGCGTGGTGAGCGGCGGCCGCCTGTTGCGAGGCGCCGACGGCCTCGGTGCCGAGCTCGGGCATTTCCCGATCCGCGCTGACGGGCCGCCCTGTCCCGGGCGCTGCCCGAACTACGGCTGCGTCGAGGCTCTCTGCTCGGGTCAGGCACTCGAGCGCGACGCTCAGCAACTAGCCGAGGCGCATCCGGACGGTCAGATCGGTCGCCTGTTGGCCGCGCACGGCCGGGTAAGCGCACGCGAGCTGGCGGCGGCGGCACGCGCCGGCGACGCCGACGCTCTTTGGTTGTTCGAGCGCTTCGCGCGCGACCTCGGGATTGCGCTGGCGGGTTACGCCAACGTCTTCCAGCCGCGCGTGATTGCGCTCGGCGGAGGCCTCGGATCAGCGCACGATCTGTTCTTACCGCGGGCTCTCGAGGAAGCAAGGCAGCGAGCTTTGCCTCACATTTGGGAGCGCTGCGCGGTGGAACCGGCGCGCGCCGGAGAGGCAGCGGGAACGCTCGGCGCCGCGTTGCTCGCGGCGGCAGGCGCTATCAATCCATGAGAGGGCACAAGCGGCTAGCAGCAACCCCTAGGGAGGGCGCGTGAGCGACGGCGAGCAACGAGCGGACACGGCGGCCATCGATCGGCTCTGCATCGACACGATCCGGACACTCGCGATCGACGCCGTCGAGCACGCAAAGTCCGGTCACCCGGGGACGCCGATGGCGCTCGCCCCGCTCGCTTACACGCTGTACACGCGGATCCTCCGGCACAGCCCGCAGCACCCGGAATGGTTCAACCGCGATCGCCTCGTGCTTTCGGCGGGGCACGCCTCGATGCTGCTCTACGCGATCCTCTACCTGACCGGCTACGGACTCGAGCTCGAAGACATCAAGCGTTTCCGACAGCTCGGGTCGCGTACCCCCGGCCACCCGGAGTACGGCGTAACGCCCGGTGTCGAGGTGACCACCGGACCGCTCGGTCAGGGGATC
This sequence comes from Thermoleophilum album, assembly GCF_900108055.1. GTDB lineage: Bacteria > Actinomycetota > Thermoleophilia > Solirubrobacterales > Thermoleophilaceae > Thermoleophilum > Thermoleophilum album. Next base: position 94,438 of record NZ_FNWJ01000002.1, read on the forward strand.
GGCAACGCCGTCGGCTTGGCGCTGGCCGAGCGCTGGGCGGCCGAACGGTTAAACCGCCCCGGTTTCCAAATCGTCGACCACTACACCTACGCGATCTGCTCCGACGGCGACATCCAGGAGGGCGTATCCAACGAGGCCTGCGCGCTTGCCGGTCACCTCGGTCTCGGGCGGCTGATCGTCTTCTACGACCAGAACCACATCTCGATCGACGGCGACACCGCGCTCGCCATGTCCGAGGACGTAGGCGCGCGCTTCGCGGCCCTCGGCTGGCACGTTCAGCACCTCGGCGAAGACGTCACGCCGGCGCGCATCTGTAGCGCCGTCGAGGCCGCCAAAGCCGAAGGCGAGAGGCCTTCCCTGGTGATTTTGCGGACGCACATCGCCGAAGGCAGCCCAAACAAGCGCGACACCCCCCAGGCTCACGGTGCGCCGCTGGGCGAAGAGGAGGTCCGTCTCACCAAGCGCAACCTCGGGTGGCCGACCGAGGAGCCGTTCTGGGTCCCGCAGGAAGCGCTCGACCACTGTCGTCGCTGCATCGAGCGTGGTCGCCAGTGGGTGGCGGCGTGGGAGCAGTTGGTCGCTGCCTACGAGCGCGAGCATCCCGAGGGCTACCGGCTGCTCGAGCTTCTGCGCCAGCGACAGCTACCGGAGGGCTGGGACCGTGGCCAGATGCCCCGCTTCGAAAAAAGTTCTCCGGCGATTGCGACACGCAAGGCCTCGCACGAGGCGCTGCAGTGGTTCGCCGCCCGCGTGCCGCACCTGGTCGGCGGTTCCGCGGACCTAGCGAGCTCGACGCTCGCGAAGATCGACGAGGGCGGCAGCGTGCAGCGCGGTAGGTGGGGTGCCCGCAACATCCATTTCGGTGTTCGCGAGCACGCGATGGGGACGATCGTCAACGGACTCGTCCTGCACGGCCTGCGTGCCTTCGGCGCGACCTTCCTGGTCTTCAGCGACTACATGAAGCCACCCATCCGGCTCGCGGCGCTGATGGGGATCCCTTCGACGTTCGTGTTCTCGCACGATTCGATCGGGCTGGGCGAGGATGGCCCCACGCACCAGCCGATCGAGCACCTGCCGCACCTGAGGGCGCTACCGAACCTCTACGTAGTGCGGCCCGCCGGCGCCAACGAGACGGTTTTGGCCTGGCGGTTTGCGCTGCGCACGAGCGATCGTCCGGTAGCGCTGGTTCTCACCCGTCAGGGGGTACCGGTCGACGATCCCGATCTGGTGCCCGACGACGCGATCGAGCGCGGCGCGTGGATCGTCAGCGACCCGCACGACAGCGAGCCCGACGCGGTGCTGATCGCTACCGGGTCGGAAGTACACGTAGCGCTGGCGGCGGCCGAGATGCTCGCAGCCGAAGGACTCGCCGTGCGCGTCGTCTCGATGCCCTGCGTCGAGCGTTTCCTGGAGCAGCCCCTCGACTGGCGTGAGCGTGTGCTACCGAGCTCCTGCCGCGCGCGCGTGGCCGTGGAGGCGGCGGCGCCCCTGGGCTGGGAGCGTTTCGTCGGCACCGATGGCGCGGTGGTCGCGATCGATCGCTTCGGGGAGTCCGGACCCGGAAAGGAAGTCCTGGCCCACTTCGGGTTCACGCCCGAACACGTCGCGGAAGTCGTGCGCAGCGTGGTGGAGCGGGTGGCACGCGGCTCGCTGGCGGAGTCGCAGGCAAGCCGAGACTCCTAGGGTTGAGACCGAAGGTTGATCCCGACCGACACCGGGCGAGGAGGCTCCGATGACCGATTCGACGACGCAGGTCGCCGCCAACGGGCGTCTCGCCGCCCTGATCGAGCTGGGGACGAGCGTCTGGCTCGACGAGCTTGGTCGCGAGCTGCTCGAGCGCGGCGAGCTGGAGCGGCTGATCGCCGAGGACGGGCTGCGCGGTGTCACCTCCAACCCAGCGATCTTCGAGCGCGCGATCCTCGCCGGATCGAGCTACGACCAACAGATCGCCGAGCTGGCGGCTTCCGGGCTGGATGCCGAGGCGATCCTCGAGGAGCTCGTCATCAGCGACGTACGCGCCGCCTGCGACCGTTTGCGGCCCGTGTATGAAGCCCTTGGCGGAGCCGACGGCTTCGTCTCGCTGGAGGTCTCCCCGCACCTAGCGCGCGACACCGAGGGGACCTTGCGCCAGGCACGGGACTTTTGGCGGCGGGTCGCGCGACCCAACCTGATGATCAAGATCCCGGGCACCGAGGAGGGGCTCGCCGCGATCGAGCAGGCGACCTACGAGGGGATCAACGTCAACGTCACCCTGCTGTTCTCGGTAGCTGCCTACGAGCGCGTCGCCGAGGCCTACATCCGAGGGATGGAACGACGCCTACGTGAGGGGTTGTCGCTCGACGTGCGATCGGTCGCTTCGTTCTTCGTCTCGCGCGTCGACACCGAAGTCGATCGGCGACTCGCGGCGAGCGGTCGGGAAGACCTGCGTGGTCGGGCGGCGGTCGCTAACGCGCGGGCGGCTTACCGCTCCTTCCTACGGATCTTCCGGGGCGAGCGCTTCGCCGCCCTCCGCGCTGCCGGATGCCCCGTCCAGCGGCCCCTGTGGGCGTCCACCGGGGTGAAGGATCCGGCCTACCCCGAAACCTTTTACGTCGCTGCGCTCGCCGGTCCCGACACGGTCTCGACGATGCCGCTGAAGACGCTGCGGGCGTGCGAGCGCGAGCTCGAGGTCTCGGGACCGACGGTGGAGATCGACCCCAGCCCGGATCTGACGGCGCTTGCCGAGGCCGGTATTGACCTCGAGGAAGTCGCGGCGCTCCTGCTCGAGGAGGGGATCGACAAGTTCGTGCGGCCGTTCGAGCAGACGCTGGCTGGCGTCGCCCGCAAGGCTGCCCGGGCGCTTGCGCGGGACCGTGCTGCGGCGGTCGCGCTCGATCGACGCGCGCGGGTCGCGGCGGCCGATTGGCTCGAACGCGGTCGCAGCGAACGGCTCGTCGAGAGGCTTTTGGAGCGCGACGCCAGCGCCGTCGGCGACCCGTCCTGGCCGGAGCTCGCCGACCGCCTCGGTTGGGTCGACGCACCGGCGCGTTCGCTGGCGGAGCTGCCGAGGCTCCGTGAACTCGCGGCGCGCCTGACCGCGCCGGGTATCGACGACGTCGTGCTGCTCGGCATGGGCGGTTCCAGCCTCGGTGCGGCCGCGCTGGTCACACTCGGCGCGCGCGACGCCGCGAGCCAGCAGCGCCGTTTCCACGTCCTCGACTCAACGCACCCGCGGGCGGTTGCCGCGCTCGCCGCGACGATCGAACCCCAGCGCACCCTGCTGATCTGCGCGTCGAAGTCCGGCACGACCCTCGAGACCATCTCGCACCTGCGGTTCTTTGCCGAACGGATCGGTGATCCGGGGCGCATCGTGGCGATCACCGATCCGGGCACGCCGCTCGCAGAGCAAGCGCGACGTGACGGCTTCGCGGCGATCGTGGCGGGAGACCCCGAAGTCGGCGGGCGCTACTCGGTGCTGACCGTTTTCGGGCTCGTGCCGGCTCTGCTCGCGGGCGTTGATCCGGAGCCGGAGCTCAAGTCTGCAGAGAGCGTGCGGGAGGCATTGCTCGCGGACCCGACCGCTGCGCTTGCGCTTGGTGCCGCGGTCGGTGCGCTCGCCGCCGATCGGCGCTACCGACTGCTGCTGCCGATCGACGAACCCACCCGCGTGTTCACGATGTGGCTCGAGCAGCTGCTCGCTGAGTCGAGCGGCAAGCAGGGTCGCGGCATCTTGCCGGTGCCGGTTGTCGCGGCTGACGGTCGGGAACTCGCGCCGCGCGACGCTGTCCGGTGCTTGCATGCCGCAAGCGAGGGTGCGCGCTTCCCGAGCGCCCCGGAGGGCACCTACGACTCCCCGCTGCCGACCGTCGCGGTCGCCGGCCAAGGTCTCGGCGGCGCGTTCTTCTTGTGGGAGACAGCAACGGCAGTCGCTTGCCGAGTGCTCGAGGTCAACCCGTTCGACCAACCGAACGTGCAAGAGGCCAAGGAGGCCACGAAAAGCGCGCTTGCTCAGGGTTCGCGGGCGCCCAGCGAAGAAAGCGAAGCAGCGCTCAGGCTGCTGCGCTCGACGCGTCCGCCCAGTTACGTCGCGTTCCAAGCGTTCCTACCGCCTAGCCCGCAGCTCGATCGTGCGGGGGACGAGCTTTGCGCGGCGGTGATGCGGGCCACTGGATGCGCCGCCACCTTCGGTTACGGTCCCCGCTACCTGCACTCCACCGGACAGCTGCACAAAGGAGGGCCGCCGGAGGGCGTCTTCGTGCAGCTGCTCGACGACGATCCTTACGACCTCGCGATCCCCGGTGCCGACTACGGTTTCCGGGCGTTGATCGAGGCGCAGGCAGCTGGTGACCGCGCGGCGCTCGAGGCGCGGGGGCGTCCGGTGGTCTCGCTGCGCCTTACCGGTGACCCCGCTGCCGCGCTCGCCGCTCTCGCCCGCGAGATCACAGTGTGATGAGCGCCGAGCTGCGCGGCCTCGGAATCGTCGGGCTCGGACGCATGGGCCGCGGCATGGCGGGGCGCGTCGCGGAACGCGCACCCGAGCTCGCAGTCGTCGGCTTCGACCGTAGCGCTGAAGCGCGCCAACAGGCGGCGGGCGAGGGTCTCGTCGTCGCCGCCTCGCTCGGCGAGCTGGTTGCGCGCCTGCCGCGTCCGCGCGCGCTGTGGCTGATGGTGCCCGCAGGCGAGGCGACCGATGCCGCACTCGCTGAGGCGGCGGCCCTTGTCGAGCGCGGCGAATTACTCGTTGACGGCGGCAACTCCCGCTACACCGACACCCTCCGGCGGGCCGAGGAGCTGCGGCGAGCGGGCATCCTCTTCGCCGACGTCGGGGTCAGCGGTGGCGTTTGGGGCCGTGAAGTCGGCTACTGCCTGATGGTCGGCGGCGAGTCGCAGGCCTTCGAACTGCTCGAGCCGGCGCTACGAGCGCTCGCACCCGACCCGCACCCGCAGTTCGGGGCGGGCTATGCGCACGTCGGTCCGATCGGCGCCGGCCACTTCGTGAAGATGGTCCACAACGGCATCGAGTACGCCTTGATGCAGGGCTATGCGGAAGGGTTTGCGCTGCTGCGCGAAGGCCCGTTCGAGCTCGACCTCGAGCAGGTGGCGCGACTCTGGATGCAGGGGTCGGTGGTGCGCTCGTGGCTGCTCGAGCTGATCGCCCGGGCATTGCACGACGGGGGCATCGACGAGCTCGAACCGTGGGTGGAGGATTCAGGCGAGGGTCGCTGGACGCTCCAGCAGGCGCTCGACGACGCCGTGCCGACGCCCGCGATCGCCGCCGCCCTGTTCGCGCGTTTCGCCTCGCGCGGCCGCGACGACTTCCAGGGACGCCTGCTGGCGGCGCTGCGCAACCAGTTCGGCGGGCACCCGGTGCGACGCGCCGAACGCGCGATCCCCGGCGATCAAGCGCACGGAGCCGGCTAGCACGGTGGCGGTCGTCGAGCGGCGCCGCAATCCGCTGACCGAGGGCCTCGAGCGGCCCGTTGCGGCTCCGACCGCGCTCGTCATCTTCGGTGCGACCGGCGATCTCGCACGGCGCAAGCTGCTGCCAGCGGTTTACAACCTGGCTCACGACGGCGCCTTGCCGCACGGTTTCCGCCTGATCGGGGTAGCGCGCGGCGAACTCGACGATCAGGGTTACCGCGAGCTGATTGCGACCGCCGTCGAGCGCTTCTCGCGCCGGCGGCCGGACCGCGACGTGCTGGCTCGGCTGCTCGAGCTAGCCACGTACGAACCCGGCAGCTTCGACGACAGCGAGCTCTACGTGCGGCTCCGACAGCGGCTCGAGCGGTTCGACCGCGACGACTGCCTCCGCCACAACCGCATCTTCTACCTCGCCACCGCCCCTGCCTTTTTTGCGCCGATCGTGGAGGCTCTCGGCGCGGCCGAGCTTACGCGGCTGGAGGAGGCGGAGGTGCGGGCGGTGGTCGAAAAACCGATCGGCCGCAGCCTGGACGAGGCCCGGGAGCTCAACCGCCGTCTGCGCGCCGTGCTTGAGGAGCGCCAGATCTACCGCATCGACCACTACCTCGGCAAAGAGACGGTTCAGAACATCCTCGCGCTGCGCTTCGCGAACGGATTGTTCGAGCCGTTCTGGAACCGCAACTACGTGGACTACGTGCAGATCACGGTCGCCGAGGACATCGGCATCGAAGGGCGCGCCGGCTACTACGAGAGCTCGGGGGCGCTGCGCGACCTCGTTCAGAACCACATGCTCCAGCTGCTCGCCTTGATCGCGATGGAGCCGCCGGTGCGTTTTGCGGCAGATCCCGTGCGCGACGAGAAGGCGAAAGTTCTGCGCGCCGTGCGCCCACCGGCGCCGCAACAGATTGACGAGGCAACGGTGCGCGGCCAGTACGTGCGCGGGGTGGTCGAGGGAGAGGAGGTTCCGGGCTACCGGGAGGAGGACGGCGTCGACCCGCAATCCCGCACCGAGACCTACGTGGCGCTCCGCCTGGCGGTGGAGAACTGGCGCTGGGCGGGTGTGCCCTTCTACCTACGCACCGGCAAGCGACTGGTGCGCAAGCTGACGGAGATCGCGCTCACGCTGAAGCCCGTCCCGCACCTTGCCTTCCAAGCCGAGGGCGGTATCGCCCAGCAGAACGAGATCGTGCTTTCCGTGCAGCCGAACGAGGGCGTGGCGATCTCGATCAACGCGAAGATCCCCGGCAGTCGCATGCAGATGCGACCGGTGAAGCTTGAGTTCCTCTACGGCAGCACCTTTCTGTCGGAGTCGCCGGAGGCCTACGAGCGCCTGATCCTCGATGCGATGCTCGGCGACGCAACCCTGTTCACGCGCGAGGACGAGGTCGCTGCCCAGTGGGCGATCTGCCAGCCGATACTCGATGCCTGGGCGCGCAAGGGCGAGCCGCCTTTGCCCTACCAGGCAGGGTCGGAGGGACCAGCGGCCGCCAACCGCATCCTCTTGCCGGGGCACCGCTGGCGGCGTCTCTGAGGTCACGGTGTTGGCAGCTACGCGCGCGCATCTCCGCCGCTCGGTCGCTGGTCCTGCTGATGCCGCCGAAGCGCTGCGCGAACTCGGTCGGCGAGCATTCCAGGAGCTCGGGGTTGTGCCGGCACGCGCGCTTACGCTGGTCGTCGCGGCACCCGCCGAGCGGGTCGGCGAGGTTCTCGCGCGGCTGCGCGAGACCGGACGCAATCACCCCTCACGGGTCGTTCTGCTTGCTGTGTTGGAGGGCGAACAGAGCGACGACGGTGAAATCGCCGCGTTCGCCGAAGTAGCCGGGGCGCCCGGTGACGAGACGGGGCGCGGAATGCTCCGCGAACGTGTGTTGCTCCCGGTGGCGGCCGCAGCACGTGGACGGATCGGTTCGCTGGTGGCGCCGCTTCTGGTTGAGGACGTGCCGACGGTCGCCTGGGCCCCCGACCTCGACGATGCTTGGCTGGATCCGCTACGCGGGCTGTGCGGCGCGATTCTCTTCGACGCCCGCGATCGGGAGCGTCCCGCAGCTGCTCTCGAACGCGCCCAGCGCCTGGCGATGGCCGCCCACGTCGTCGACCTCGAGTGGTTGCGTTCGGAGCCATGGCGTCTGCGTGTCGCTGAGCTTTTCGATCCACCGCCGCTGCGCCGCGAGCTGTGGCGGATGACGAGCGTCGAGGTGCGGCACGCGCCCGAGTCGCGCACCGCGGCGCTGTTGTTCTGCGGCTGGCTAGCGTCCCGCCTTGGCTGGGAGGTGGCCCCTCGTACGAGCGGCGGCGAAGCTGCGCGGGGTGACGGCGGAGGCGCTACGCGCCGCCGGGCGCGTGTGGTCGGTAGCGAGCTCGCCGTGTCGCTCCGCCCCGACCGTGAGATGCCGGTTCCAGGTCTCGCCGGCGTGTCGATCGCGACCGAAGGGGGCGTGGCGATGCGGCTCGACCGCGGGCCCGGCGGTCTCGTGCTGGAACGCACGCTGCCGGGCCCGAAACGCCTGCGGTCGGTCGTGCTCGGGGCGTCGCGCGGCGAGCGCGGCATCCTCGCCGAGGCTTTGCGACAGGCGCTTTTGCGGGATCCGAGCTACCGGCCGGCGTTGGGCGAGGCGCTGCGGCTGGAAGGAGCGGTGAGCGACGGCGAGTCGTTGCCGGGAGGGGCTGTTTAGCGTGCCCGTGCACGTGGTCACCACGCCTGATCCGGTGGAGGTGGTCGCGGAAATGATGGCTGCCGCGGCGAAGCTGGGGGGTCGCATTTGCACGACCGGGGGGCGCGCGGCGGCGCTCGTCTATCGACGGCTTGCCAACGCCGTCGTCGACCTCGCGGCGGTCGAACTGTGGCTGTCCGACGAGCGTTGCGTTCCGCTTGCGGACGAGCGGTCGAACGGCGGTCTTGTGCAACGCGCGCTGATCGAGCGGCTGCCCGTAGAGCGCCGACCGCGCTTGCGGGCGGTGGCGGTCGGCGAGGGCGCGCAGCAGGCTGCCGCCGTCTACGAGCGCGAGCTCGCGATCGCCTCCGGCTCTGCGCAGCGACCGCCGCTCTTCGAACTCGTCGTGCTGAGCCTCGGGCGCGACGGTCACATCGCTTCGCTGTTTCCCGATCGCCCTGAGGCGCGCGAGGCGGCGCGTTGGGCGGTCGCGGTCGAGCGCCCGGGGCTGGAACCGCTGGTGCCACGCGTCAGCCTGACGCTGCCGGTGCTGCTCGCTGGCAAACGGATCTTGCTGCTGGCGGTCGGCGAGGAGAAACGGGCGGCTCTCGAGCACGCCTTGTCAGCAGCTGCGGCCGGTTCCGAGGAGGCGCGCGAGCCGGGCGCCGCGCTGCTTTCCCGCTGCTTGCGCTCAGCCCCCGAGCTTTCGCTGGTGACCGACCTTGCGGGAGTCGGTCAGCCCGGGCAGGGGGGCAGCGAGCGGTGAGTGTGGCGCCGACAACCCCCCGCTTTGGCCAGGAACGGGTCTGTCCGATCGCCGACTACGCCTTCCTGTCGGACTGCGAGGCGGGAGCCCTGATCGCCCCCGACGGTTCGGTCGACTGGCTGTGTCTCCCACGCTTCGACTCACCGAGCGTGTTCGCCAAAGTCCTCGATCCGGACGCCGGTTTCTTTCGCGTCGGCCCCGCCGAGACCAGCGTGCCGGTCGACCGTCGCTATGTCCCGGGCACGATGGTGCTCGAGACGAGCTGGGGCACCCGTAGCGGTTGGGTGATCGTGCGCGACTGCTTGCTGGTCGGGCCGTGGCAGGCGGAACGTCCGGAGCAGTCGGGCTGGCGGCGGGCGCCGGTCGACCGCGCCGCTCGCCACGTCCTGTTGCGCACGCTGCGCTGCGTGCACGGCGAGGTGGAGATCGCCGTCGAGTGTGAGCCGCGCTTCGACTACGGCCGCCTAGCGAGCCACTGGGAGTTCACCGAGGGTGGGTACCACGAGCTGGTCGCGCGGCCGACCGAGCCGTGCGACGGGGCCCGGGAGCTGCGCCTGCGTAGCGACATCCGCATCGGCGTGGAGGGGGGCCGTGCGACCGCACGTACGACCCTGCGCGAGGGCGATCTCAGGTTCGTAGCGCTGGGTTGGGACGCTTGGCTTCCGGAGGACTACGACGAGGCCTACCGGACGCTCGTCGAGACCGCGCACCATTGGCAGCACTGGTTGGACGCTGGTCGTTTCCCTGATCACCCCTGGCGGGCGGTGCTGCAGCGCTCGGCGCTGACCTTGCGGGCGATGGCCTACGCACCGACCGGCGCGATCATCGCTGCGCCAACCACCTCGCTGCCGGAGGCGCCCGGCGGCTCGCGCAACTGGGACTACCGCTACTGCTGGCTGCGCGACTCGGCGTTCGCGCTGTGGGCGTTGCACAGCCTGGGCTTCGACCGCGAAGCCGACGATTTCTTTTTCTTCCTTGCCGACGTCCTCGGCGGTGGCGCGGTGCAGGTGGTCTACGGGATCGGCGGCGAGCGGGAACTCGAGGAGCGCACGCTCGACCACCTGCGTGGTTACGCCGACTCGCGACCGGTGCGGATCGGCAACGCCGCTTACAAGCAGCGTCAAAACGACGTTTGGGGCGCGCTGCTCGACGCCGTTTACCTGCACGTGCGGGGGCGTGAGCAACTGTCGGTCGACGTTTGGCCGAACGTGCGCGAGGTCGTCGAGGAGGCGCTGCGCCGCTGGCGCGAGCCGGATCGCGGCATCTGGGAAGTGCGGGGCCCCGAACGCCACTTCGTGTCGTCGAAGGTGATGTGCTGGGTGGCGGCGGAGCGTGGCGCGCGACTCGCTGCCTACCGCGGCGAGCACGAGCTCGAGCGCCGGTGGCTTGCGGCAGCGCAGGAGATACGGGCCGAGATCCTCCGTCACGGTTGCGATGAGCGCGGCGTTTTCACGCAGGCGTTCGGCTCTCGGGAGCTCGACGCTTCGGCGCTGTTGATTCCGCTTGTTCGTTTCCTGCCGCCGGACGACGAACGCGTGCGCAAGACGGTGGCCGCGATCGAGGAGGAGTTGTCGGAAGGCGGCATGGTGCTCCGTTACCGACCGGAGCGCGCCGACGATGGGATCGGCGAGCCCGAAGGCACGTTCACGATCTGCTCGTTCTGGCTGGTCTCGGCGCTGGTCGAGCTCGGCGAGCTGGAGCGGGCCGGTGAGCTGTGCGAACGACTGCTGGCGCACGCCGGGCCTCTCGGCTTGTATGCGGAGGAGCTCGATCCGCGCTCCGGCCGCCACCTCGGCAACTACCCGCAGGCGCTCACGCACCTCGCCTTGATTAACGCGGTGCTGCACGTCGCGCGCGCGGAGCTTGGCCTCGACGCCACCAGCCTTCCCTTCGGACGCCCGTGGCCCGAAGTGGCGTAAGGGCGCGAGCTCGCGGTCAGCGCTCGAAACCTTCGCCCGCACGCAGGGAAAGGGCGAAGGCGGTTACCAGCGCCACGCACGCCTCGACGTCGTCGAGGTCGGCGATCTCGACCGGCTGGTGCATGTAGCGGAGAGGGATCGAAACGACGCCACAGGCGACGCCGTGACGGGTGAGGTGGATGGCATCGGCGTCGGTGCCGGTGGAACGTCCTGTCGCCTCGACCGTGTAGCGGATCCCTTCGCGCTCGGCGCTCGCTTGCAGCCGCTCGTAGACGGCCGGAGCGATCGTCGCGCCACGTGCGATGACCGCTCCCGAGCCCAGTGGATGGCTACCGACCTCGCCCTCGTCGATACCCGGCACGTCGGTCGCGTGGGTGACGTCGACGATCAGCGCGACGTCCGGCTCTACGGCGTACGCCGCGGTGCGCGCGCCGGCGAACGTGATCTCTTCTTGGGTGGATGCGATCGCCACCACCTCGACTTCGGCGCCACCGGCGGCGGCGACGCGGCGGGCTGCTTCCAGCGCAACGTAGGCACCGAGACGGTTGTCGAACGCGCGGCTCGCGACCCGGCCGTCGGCGAGCGCTCGTGGCTCGGCGTCGATCACCGCGACGTCACCGATCCGTACCAGCTGTTCGGCGTGCTCGCGGTCGCGCGCTCCGACGTCGATGTGTAGGTCGCGGATCTCGGGCGCCCGTTTTGCGTCGTCGCCTCGCTGCAGGTGTCGGGGCTTGCCGCCGATCACGCCCGGCACGACGCCTTGGCGGGTGACGATGCTGACCCGTTGACCGACGAGCACCTGGGGATCCCAGCCGCCGAGAGCGGCTACCCGCAGCAGCCCGCGCTCAGTGATGTGCGTGACGATCAAGCCGATCTCGTCGATGTGGCCGACGATCGCCAGGCGTGGTCGGGCGCCGCCGCCGCGCACCAGCGCCAGCGAAGATCCGAGCACGTCGCCGCGCACCTCGTCGGCGAAGCTTGCCGCTGCCTCCCGCCAGATCCGAGCCGGCTGCTCTTCGTAACCCGGCGGCCCGACGCTCTCCAGGAGTGCGCGGAGGGTTGCCGGTAGCTGCGTCACTGGGCGCTGCGCTCAGAGCCGCACGTCGGCGACCATCGCCGCGAACAGCAGAGCTAGGTAGAGGAGCGAGAAGAGGTAGAGGCGCAGAGCGGTGGTGCGGTCGCGACGCCGCACGAGCAGGATCGCGCCGCCGATGAAGAGGGCACCGAGCAGCAGCGACACCGCGAGGTAGAGCCAACCGAAGGCGCCGGCGCAGAACGGCAGCTGCGTGACGGCGTACAGCAGGATCGCATAGAGGAGCACCTGCCGCCGCGTCTCCTGCTCACCGCGAACGACCGGCAACATCGGCACGCCGGCGCGCGCGTACTCGTCTTTCATCAAAAGTGACAGCGACCAGAAGTGGGGCGGCGTCCAGAAGAAGATGATCGCGAACAAGTAGAGGGGTGTGCCACTGAGTCCCCCGGTGACCGCCGCCCAACCGACCAGCGGCGGTACTGCCCCGGCGGCTCCGCCGATCACGATGTTTTGGGGCGTGCGTCGCTTCAACCACGCGGTGTAAACGCCGACGTAGCCGACGAGACCGGCGGCCGACAGCACCGCCGCGAGCGGGTTGACAGCGACAGCGAGCAGCACGAACGCGGCGATCCCGAGCAGCGCTCCGAAGGCCGTTGCGCGGGCCACCGAGACGCGTCCCGCCGCCACTGGTCGGTCGGCCGTGCGGCTCATCACGCGGTCGATGTCGCGGTCGAGAACGTGGTTCAGGGCGCCTGCTCCGCCGGCCGACAGCGCGCCACCCAGGCAGGTGACCGCCACCAGCCACGGGGACGGATCGCCTGCGACGTACATCGTGGTGGCGGTGGTGAAAAGCAGCAGCGACTGGACGCCGGGCTTGGTCATCGAGAGGTAGTCGGCGATGCGCGCGCGGAGGCCGCTGGCAGCGGCGCTTGCGCGGGTGGCGCGCGCGCCCCCGACCGATGCCGTTGCACCCTCGAGGGGAGCGCTCATCGCTTAGCTGGCCCTGGCCGCCGCCGGTCGCACAGCGGGTTGCGCGGCGGTCGGCTCAGCGACGGTTGCGCGCACCAAAGAGCTGGCGAGGGCGGTGTCGAGCGCTGCTGCCCACACCAGCGTTCCGAGCGCGAGGTGGGCGACGATCAACAGCTCGTATTCGTCGAGCCACACGTTGAGAGCCCCCAGCAGCACCTGAAGCACCACGAGCAGGCCGAGGATGCGTGCCCGGCGGGCCACCAGCGGAGCCGTCGCGCGACGCCGCTGCGCTGCTACCACCAAGGCGATCGTGAGAAGTACCGCGAGATACATGAAGGCGCGGTGGGTGAGGTGGATGTCCACCAACCGCGACTGGCCGAACGGCATGAAGTCGCCGTTGCAGGTCGGGAACTCCTTGCCGCAGGCGTGGTGCGCGCCGTCCCCGAGGCGGTAGTCGGGCCGGCCGTAGTTCTGTGTTCCCGCCATGTAGCCGCCGGCAACGATCGTCGCGAGCACGATCACCGCGGTCGCCCAGGCGAGCCAGCGCACGCCTTTGCTCGACCGTCGGTGGTCGGCGCTCGTCGAGCGCGCGGATGCGCTCATGCGAACGAGCAACAAAAGGCCCCCGAGCAGCAGCATCGCAAGCCCCAGATGCGCGGCGACGAGGCGCTCGTCGAGACCCTCCTCGACCGTCAAGCCACCGAGGCCGGCCTGTGCGACCACCAACACCAGCAGCCCTGCGGTCAGGGGGCGCAGCCCCCGCGCCTCGACGCGGCGGCTTTGGGCGAGCAGAAAGAGGCTGAGAATCATCAGACCGACGAGGCCAGCCGCGACGCGGTGCGCGTACTCGATCACGGCGTTGAGATCGAGACCAGGCACGAGATCGCCGTTGCAGAACGGCCACCCGTGGAAGCCGGAGCCTTCCGGACCGCAGCCGAGACCCGAGCCGGAGACGCGAACGATCCCGCCGAGCACGATCAGGACGAAGGTCGCGACCCAGGTCGCGACCGCCAGCCGTCGGAAGCCAGCAGCGTTCACCGCGTGGGTGCGAGCGGTTGGGCGACGGTGTCGGCCGGCCGCCCCTGGGTGGCTCGCACCTGTTCGCGGATGTCACGCATCGGCTCGACCGACCGCACGCGCGGGATCACATCGAAGTTGTTCTCGGGCGGCGGCGAGGTCACGAACCACTCCAAGGTGTTGCCGTGCCACGGATCGTTGCCGGCACGCTGACCGCGCTTCAGGCTGATGATCGCGTTGATCATCGTTACGACGATGCCGATGCCGAGGATCCACGAACCGATCGTGGAGATCAGGTTGTAGTCGCCCCAGCCCGACGAAGCGCTGTAGTCGTAGATACGCCGCGGCATGCCCGACAGTCCGGCCGAGTGCTGCACGAGGAACGTCATGTTGAAGCCGATGAACATCAGCCAGAACGAGAGCTTGCCAAGGCGTTCGGACATCAGGCGCCCGGTCATCTTCGGGTACCAGTAGTAGAGGCCACCGATCAACGCGAAGGCGCCGCCGCCGAACAGCACATAGTGGAAGTGCGCGACGACGAAGTAGGTGTCGTGCACCTGCCAGTCGATCGGGAAGATCGCCAGCATCACGCCGGAGATGCCGCCGATCACGAACAGCGCCGGCAGCGCAGCAGCGAACATCAGCGGCGTCTTGAAGACGATCGAGCCGCGCCAGAGCGTGGCGATCCAGTTGAAGATCTTGATGCCGGTGGGCACGGCGATCACGAACGACGAGAGCATGAAGAAGGCGAGGACGACCTTCGCGGTGGGCGTTGTGAACATGTGGTGAGCCCACACGAGGACGCTGAGGAACGCGATCGCGACGGTCGAGGCGGCAATCGCCTTGTAGCCGAAGATCGGTTTGCGCGCGAACACGGGCAGGATCTCCGACACAATCCCGAACATCGGCAGGATCATGATGTAGACCTCGGGATGCCCGAAGAACCAGAAGAGGTGCTGCCAAAGCAGCGGTGAACCGCCACCCGCAGGGTCGAAGAAGGCAGTGCCGAAGTGGCGGTCGGTGAGCAGCATGGTGGCGGCAGCCGACAACGAGGGCAGGGCCAGCACCAGCAGGTAGCTGTAGATCAGGATCGACCAAACGAACAGCGGCAGCCGGCCCCAGGTCATCCCCGGCGCGCGCATGTTGTGGATCGTGGCGATGAAGTTGACGGCGCCAGCCAGCGACGAAATCGTCGTCAGGTGGATCATCAGGATCCACGCATCGATGCCGCCGTCGGGCGAGAAGGCGTTGTCGGAGAGCGGGGTGTAGGAAGTCCAGCCGGCCGCCGGGGGATCGAAGAAGAGGCTCGCGTAGAAGGTGATGCCACCGAACAGCAGCGTCCAGAAGGAGAAGGCGTTGAGGCGCGGGAACGCCATATCGCGAGCACCGATCATCAGCGGAACCAGGTAGTTACCGAAGGCCGCCGCTACCGGCACGAAGAACAGGAAGATCATCGTCGACCCGTGCATGGTCACGAGCGCGTTGTAGGCCTCGGGTGTGACCAGCGTGTTGTCGGGCCGCGCAAGCTGGAGGCGGATGATCAGCGCCTCGACCCCACCGATCAGGAAGAACAGGAAGGTGAGGACGAGGTACATCACACCGATCCGTTTGTGATCGGTGGTGGTGAGCCAGGAAAGCCAACCGCGCGGTGCCGGGCGCAGCCCGTGCATTACGACCTCGGGCGGGGACTGCACGCTACGGACCGTCCTGACCGCGTCTGCCGGTGCGACCGTTGCTGCCTCCACGGACCTTCCTTTCCGCTCCTAGCTCGCTACTGCACTTCGCCCCGACGCGCGCGTTCGCGCCGCTGTTTCGAGAGGTCCTCCTGGGCGGCGAGGATCTCGGCCCGCTGACGCCGCAGCCACGCTTCGAACTCGGCCGGCTCGACCGCCCTCACGACCGCCCGCATGTCGGCGTGATTGGGCCCGCAAAGCTCGGCGCACTGACCGACGTAGCGACCGGGCTTCGAGATCCGGAACCAAGTCTTGTTGACGTAGCCAGGAACGGCGTCGACCTTGCCGCCGAGCTTCGGGATCCACCAGGAGTGGATGACGTCGGAGGCGGTGACCTCAAGCACGACCGTGGTGCGGATCGGGACGACAAGCTCGTAGTACGAGTAGTTGGGGCCCGGCAGGTCGGGGTACTCGTAACGCCACAGGTACTGCTGTCCGTTGACGCGCACGCGCAGCGTCGGACCGCCGGTGCGGGGTGGCGCGGGTTGGTCGATGGAGGCGAACTGCGCGTTCTGGAGACCGCCCGGGAGCGACGGTGGCGGGTTCGTGATGTCGCCGAGGTACACGAAGGTGATGACCGAAAGCACCACGAGAATCAGCGCCGCACCGACCGTCCAGCTCAACTCGAGCGGTGTGTTGCCGCGGATTTGGGCAGGCGGCGGCCCACCGCGCCGCCGCCGGTAGCGCACGAGCGACCAGATCAGCGTGCCCTCGACGATCAGAAAGATTGGGATCGCGATTACGAAGACGATCCAGTAGAGGGTCCGGATGTCGTCGGCGTTCGGCGAGCCACCCGCTTCCGGGGCGAGGACGCCCGCCAACGCTGCTGGCGCGAGAACGAGCGGCAGCAGGATCCCGACCGCCAGGGCGGCGATCAAGCGCGCTTTGCTGGCACTGCGTCGCAAGGCCGGCGGATCATAACCCGCTCGGCGCCGCCGCCTCCAGCTAGTGACGCCCGCAGCGAACTCCGCCGCCCGCCGGCGCCCGCCTAGCGCCCCTTGAACACCGGTGGCCGTTTCTCGATGAAGGCGCGCACGCCCTCCTGGAAGTCGTCGCTGCGGGCGAGCTCGTGCTGGAGGTCGGCTTCGAGCCGCAGTTGGCGGTCGAGCTGCGCAAACAAGGCCTCGTTCAACGCGCGCTTGGCGGCTGCGTACGCACGGGTGGGTCCGCTCGCGAGACGCTCGGCGAGAGCTCGTGCTTCGGCAAGCAGACGGTCGTCGGGATGCACGAAGTTGACGAGTCCCCACTCGAGCGCCGTGTGCGCCGGCACCCGCTCGGCAAGCAGCGCCATCTGGAAGGCGCGTGCCTTGCCCACCGCCGCCGGCACCAGGAGCGTCGAGCCGCCGTCGGGTGCGAGCCCGATCTCCACGAAAGCCAGCGAGATGAACGCCGACTCGGCCATCGCCACCAAGTCGCAAGCCAGCGCTAGCGACGCCCCGATGCCGACCGCCGGACCGTTCACGGCCGCCACCACCGGCTTGTCGAGTCGCCGGATCGCGGTGATCACCGGGTGGTAGCGCTCGTCGAGCTCGCGGCGGATGTCGGGCATGCCGTCGTCGGCCGCCTCAAACCCCGCCTTGAGGTCCGCTCCCGCCGAGAAGGCGCGGCCGGCCCCCGTCAAGAGCACTGCGCGCACGTCCGCGTTCGAGCCCGCCCGCCTAAGAAGGGACCGCAATTCATCTGCCAGCTCGTCGGTCCAAGCGTTTAACCGGTCCGGTCGGTTGAGCGTGATTGTCGCGACCGCTCCCTCCTGGGCCCAGCTGACCGTTGCGTCGCTCACTCCGTCCTCCTACTCGTCTCGCTGCTTCGCGCCATTGGGTGGCGCCGGCGGCGCGAGCCTACCCTTCGCTCATGCTGCTCGAACCGGTCGAGTGGCTGGGGCACGCGGGCTTTCGGCTGAGACTCGGTCGCGCGTGGGTCTACATCGACCCGTATCGGGTGCCGCAGCCCGCGCCTCGCGCCGACCTGATCCTCGTCACCCACGACCACTACGACCACTTCTCGCCGCGCGACGTGGAGGCGTTGGCACGCAGCGAAACCTGGCTCGTCGGACCGGCGACGGTGGTCGAACGGGTGCGCGGGCGCTCGCTATCGCTGGCGCCGGGCGAGGTCATCGAAGACGAACTGCTGCGCGGACTCGAGGTGCGCGGCGTCGCCGCCTACAACACCTCGAAGCGCAACGCCGAAGGCCGGCCTTTCCACCCGCGCGAGGCCGGCTGGCTCGGGTTCGAGCTGCGCTGGCAGGGATGGCGGCTCTACCACGCCGGCGACACCGACGTGATCCCCGAAATGGATCAGGTCACCGGCTGTGACGTCGCTCTGCTGCCCGTCAGCGGGGGCTACGTGATGACCGCCGAGGAGGCCGCCGAGGCGGCGCGGCGGATCCAGCCGCGGGTTGCCGTGCCGATGCATTGGGGCGCGGAAGTCGGCAGCCGCCAGGACGCCGAGCGCTTCCGGCGGCTCGCGCCCACGCGCGTGGAGATCCTGAAGCCAGCAGCGGCGGTCTCCGGGAAGCCCGATTAGGGGGACCCTGGCGGCGCCAGGGGCCAGGTACACTGCCGCCGCCTTGCGGGGATCGAGAGTGCTGCGCGCGGCTGGCTACGTCGCGTTGGCGGCGGGCGTCGCCGCGCCGCTAGCCCGGCGCCGCCTGCGCTTGCCGCCGCTCGCTCTGTCGGCGCTTTGCTGGCAGATGCCTGCGACCGCAGCGGCGCTTGCGCCGCCCGGACGAACGCGCGCCGTTGCTGCCTATCTCGCGCAGATGTGGGCCTACTACGTCCACTACGACATGCCCGACGACGATCCCGAGCGCCTGTTGCGGCGACTGCGGGTCGACTACCCGATCGCTATCGACCGCGCGCTCGGGGGCGGCGTCTGCCCGACCGTGCGTCTGCAGCGGGCGCTCGCCGGGGGCGGCCGCTTGCGTCCCCACGACTATTTGCTGGCGGCTGCGCATTGGGCGTGGTTTGCAGTGCCGCATGGCACTGTCGCCTACACCCTGTGGCGGCATCCACAGCGCTTCCCGCGCACGGCGGTGGCCGTCGCGTTCTGCTTCGACCTGGGGCTGGTCGGCTACTGGGCGGTGCCGACCGCTCCCCCCTGGTGGGCGGCGCGTCAGGGTCGCCTGCCGGCGGTGCGCCGGATCATGGCTGAGGTCGGGGAACGCGTCTGGGGACGGCTTTGGCAGCCGCTTTACCATTCGGTCGAGGGCAACCCATTCGCGGCGATGCCGTCCCTGCACTTCGGAACATCGGTGGTCGCGGCGCGCGCTCTCGCCGAGATCGACCGTCGCCACGGAGCCGTCGGCTGGGGTTACGCGCTGACGCTTGGCTTCGCGCTCGTGTATCTCGCGGAGCACTACGTCGCTGACCTGATCGCTGGGGCTGTCGTCGCGGAGCTTGCCTGGCAACTCGCGGGCCGCGTGGTTCGCGAGCGCGCCGCCTTCCAACTCGATCCTCAGGCGGCGACCAACGGCCGCGTCCCGCGAGCCCTGCTTGCTAGCGCGCAAGCGGGCCCGCGCTCGGCGGGCGCAGCGCGATGAGCGAGCACGGCGACGATCCTCGCCGCGCCAGCGTCCCGGGGAGCACCTCGCCGAACACGCCGCCTCCCGCCACGGCTGAGGAAGAACTCGACGTCGGTCGACTGCAGACGCTGCTCGGTGATTGGCAGCGGGTGCTCACCGTTTTCTTCGCTCTGATCGGCGCGCTGGCGGCCGTCTACGTGCTGCTGCCCCGGATCGTCGGTCTCGACGACGCCCTCGCTCGCCTCGACGACGCGGAACCCCGCTGGCTGGTCGTCGCGCTGCTCTTCAACGTCGCCGCGTTCGGCGCCTACGTGGCGCTGTTTCGTGGTGTTTTGATCGGCGTCGAGGATCCCGGCGGGCGCTTGCGCGAGCGGCTCGGACTGCGCGCGTCCTACCAGATCACGATGGCCGGGCTAGCCGCCACACGCCTGTTCTCAGCCGCCGGCGCGGGCGGCCTTGTCCTCACCTACTGGGCTTTGCGCAAAGCGGGCATCGGGCGCCGCGTAGCGGCCTCGCGGATGGTGGCTTTCCTGGTCGTGACCTACAGCGTCTACGCCGCCGCAGTGATCGTCTTCGGCTTGCTTTTGCACTTCCATCTGCTGGCCGGTCAGGCGCCACTCGCGGGCACGCTCCTGCCGGCGCTGTTCGCGGTCGTCGCGAGCGCTGCCTGTCTTTTGGTTGCGCTGATTCCCGAAGACGTCGACCGCCGCATCGCGGCGCTCGCCACGAAACCGCGCACGGCGCGCTTCGCGCGGCGACTCGGGAGCGTCCCGGCGACCGTCTCCGACGGCGTGCGCGCAGCGATCGAGTTCGCGCGCGACCCGCGGCGCGGAGCGCTTGCGGTGGGCGGGGCGATTGGCTTCTGGGGCGCGAACATCGGCGTGCTGTGGGCCTGCTTTAAGGCTTACGGAGGAAGCGTGCCGCTGGCCGTTCTGGTCCAGGGGTTCTTCCTCGGGATGTTCGCGAACGTGATTCCGTCGCCCGCCGCCGGCGCCGGTCCCGTCGATGCGGGCATGATTGCGGCCTTCGCGATGTTCGGCTTGCCCGCGGCGATTGTCTTTCCGGCCGTGCTTGTCTACCGACTGATCGCGTTCTGGCTGCCGGTGCCCTTGGGGGTGATCGCCTACCTTCAGTTGCGCCGCACGGTTGCGGCCTGGGAGCGGGAAGACGGGACGGGACGTTATGCTCCTACTTCACAAAGTGAAGTAGCGGCCGCGGAGGCGCGATGAGCGAAACGCACGAGTACCGGGACCTCGAGAACGTAGTGATCATCGGCAGCGGGCCGGCGGGCTACACGGCCGCGATCTACGCCGCTCGCGCCGATCTCCAACCGCTCTGCGTGGAGGGGTTCCAGTGGGGCGGTCTGCTGCAACTAACGACTGACGTCGAGAACTACCCCGGGTACCCGGACGGCGTGCAAGGACCACAGATGATGGCCGACTTCAGGCGCCAGGCCGAGCGCTTCGGGACCCGCTTCCTGAGCGAGGACGCGACCGCCTTGCGGCTCTCGCGGGAGACCGGTGTGCCCCACCTTGTGGAAGTGGGGGAGCGTTCGATCCGCGCCCGCGCCGTGATCGTCGCTACCGGTACGGAGCCGAAGAAACTCGGTGTTCCGGGTGAAGACGAGTTCGCTGCGCGCGGCGTCAGCTACTGCGCGACCTGCGACGCCGCGTTTTTCCGCGGTCGCGACACGATCGTCGTCGGTGGGGGCGACACGGCGATGGAGGACGCGACCTTCCTCGCCAAGTTCGCGCGCAAGGTCACGATCGTGCATCGCCGGCGCGAGTTCCGCGCCTCCGCGATCATGGTCGATCGCGCACGGGCGACCGAGAACATCGAGTTCCTCACGCCGTACGTAGTCGAGCGGTTCGAAGGCTCTGAAGCTCTCGAACGGGTTGTGCTCCGCAACCGCGAGGATGGATCGGAGCTGGTGCTCGAGGCGCAGGGAGCCTTCATCGCGATCGGCCACCGTCCGCGCTCGGAGCTGGTCGCCGATCAGCTGCGCCTCGACGAGCAGGGTTACGTGATCGTTGAAGATCGCTCGACGCGCACCGGTGTGCCCGGCGTGTTCGCCTGCGGTGACCTCATCGATCCGGTCTACCGGCAGGCGGTCACGGCGGCCGGCAGCGGCTGTATGGCGGCGCTCGACTGCGAGGCTTACCTGCGCGACACAGCTCCCGAGCTGGCGCGAATGAAGGCGGCGGTGGCTCGCGGCTAACGCAGCGTGTTGCCGACCTGGCGCAACTGGTCGCGACTGGTCTCTGCACGACCGGCTGCCCTGCTCGAACCGCGCGCGGAGGAGGAAGTCGCGCGTGTCGTAGCGGCTGCTCAGAGCATCAAGGCGGTCGGTCGCGGCCACTCCTTCACGGCGATCGCGGAGACGAGCGGGGTCGCCCTCGACCTGCGGCGAATGCGGCGGGTAGTGGCAATCGAGGGCGACGTCGCTACCTGCGAGGCCGGGATCACGATCGGCGAGCTCGCACGACGCCTGGCAGCAGTGGGCCTGGCGCTCGCCAACCAGGGCGACATCGATCGCCAGACCGTCGCCGGCGCGATTGCGACCGGTACGCACGGCACCGGCGCCCGCTTCCACAGCCTTTCGCAGCAGGTAGCGGCGCTCCGGCTGGTGGATGCGGCCGGCCGTGTGCGGACGATCGCAGGCGGCGAAGATCTGCTGGCGGCTCGCGTCGGGCTTGGCGCGCTCGGTGTGGTGACGCGGGTGAGCTTTCGCTGCGTGCCGTTGTTCGGACTGCGACGCATCGAGGAGCCGATCGACCGGCAGCGCGTGCTGAGCGCCTTCGACGCGTTCGCCGACTCGGCTGACCACTTCGAGATCTTCGCGCTGCCCTACGCGCGTCGATGCCTGGTCTTGCGCGCCGACCGGACCGCGCCGCCGCGCGGCACCCACCTCTCACGGGCGCGCAAGCTGGCCAGTGATCTGCTGCTCGCCAACGGGCTTTTCGGGCTTCACTGCCGCGCCGCGCGCCGCTGGCCGCGAGCGGTGCCGCGGCTGAACCGGTTGCTCGCCGGCGGCTTCGGCCGCGCGCAACATCACGACGTCGCCTACCGAATCTACGCGCACCCGCGCCTGGTCCGCTTCAACGAAATGGAGTACGCGCTACCACGGGCTGCCGGTCCTGAGGCGGTGCAGCGAGTGCTCGAGTTGATCGAGCGGCGGCGCCTACCGATCTGCTTCCCGATCGAGGTTCGTGTGAGCGCTGCCGAAGAAGCCTTGCTATCGCCCGCCCACCAGCGCGACACCACCTGGATCGCGGTGCACCAGTACGCGCCGATGGCGCACGAGGACTTCTTCCGCGCGGTCGAAGAGGAGGTGATGCGTCCGCTCGGCGGACGCCCGCACTGGGGGAAGCTGCACTACCGCGAGGCCAACGAGCTCGCCCAGCTTTACCCCGGCTGGACGCGCTTCCAGGCGCTGCGTGCGCGCTTCGACCCGACCGGGAAGTTCGAGAACGCGTACCTGCGCCGCGTCCTCGGGCCTGTGCGCGCTGGCGGCGACGACGGCCGCTAGAGGAAACAGCGGCCCTCGCCGCGGTAGGTGGGAACCTTGTCGACCACTCGCCCGCCGGAGAGCAGGTACAGCTCGTCGAAGCGCTCGCACAGTTCCCCCGCCTTGGCGTGCCGCAGGTAGACCCGGTCGCCGACCGCGAGTTGCCGCGCGGCGCGACCGCGCAGCGGCGTCTGCACCTCGCCCGCCCCCTCCAGGGGGTCGAAGCGCAGGCCGCTTGGCGCGTGCACGACCGGCAACCGGTCGCGGCCGGCGGGGCCGGATGCCACGTAACCGCCACCGAGCAGGGTGACGGTCGTGCGGTCCGGCTTGCGCACCACCGGGAGCGCGAAAAACGCGGCCGGCTCGAGCGCGAGGTCGCGGTAGCCGTCGAATAGCGCTGGCGCGTAGAAGCCAGACCCCGCCGCTACCTCCGTGACCACCGCTTCCGCGGCCGTGGTTCGCAAACTGCCGGTGCCCCCGCCGTTGACGATCGACACCTCCGCGACCTCGCGCACCGCGGCCACACATGCCTCGCGCAGCTCGCGCGCGTACGCCCGCGAGCGGCGCTTGATCCACGCGATCGCTGGCGCCGCCAGCCGCTTGCCGGCCGGTAGGTCGGGAACGCCCGCGACCTGCGCCTCGTAGGCCATCAGCGCACACAGCTCGAACCCTCGGCGACGCGCAATCTCCTCGGCCAACGCCCGGGCTTGTTGTGGGGTGCGGATCGGCGAACGACGCGCGCCGATCCGTAGCCGCCCACCAAACAGCGGCAGGCTCACATCGACCTCGATGCAAAGGCGGATCGGACGCTTCGGTGTTCCCACCACCCGCTCGATGAAGTCGAGCTGCGCCGGCGAGTCGCACATCACGATCGGTGGTTCGGGGAGGTCGCTGTGCGCCAGCTCGCGAAGCGCCGAGCGGTCGGTCGTCGGGTAGGCGCACAGCAGGTCCGAGAAGCCGCAGCGCGCCAGCCACAAAGCCTCCGGCAAGGTGAAGCACAAAAGCCCTCGCAGACGCGAATCGAGAGCTAGCAGATGCTCAAGCAGGGCCCTGGAGCGCACCGATTTGGTGGCGATCCGCAGTGGCTTGGGCGCCGCGCTAGCGAGCATCCGCTCCGCGTTGCGCCGCATCGCGTCGAGGTCGACGAACGCGAACGGAGCGTCGAGGTCACCGAACGCCCGCTCGAACCGCTCGCGGTCGCGGGCCCGCGCACCCCGCGCCGACATCCGGTGATTCTCGCTCATACCGTGCTTACGACCGCCTGCGGACGCCCTGCTGCGAGCTCCTCGGCGCCCTTCGGCGGTACGTGGCTCAGCGCATGCTCAGCGAGGGCGGTGATCGTCAGACTCGGGTTGACGCCCGGGTTGGCCGGAACCGTCGAGCCGTCGCAGATCAACAGGTTCTCGTAGCCGTAGGCGCGAAGCTGCGCGTCGACCACCCCATGGTCGGGATCGCGGCCGATCACTGCGCCGCCGAGGATGTGGGCGGTGGTCGGCACGCCGAAGAGCGCTTCCATTGTCGAGCTCTGGGCGATACCGCCGGTGCGCCGCTCGAACCACTTCGCCGCTTCGTTGGCGATCGGAATGAAGGTCGGTATCGGACGCTCCGGATCCTGCTCGGTCTGCAGCCCGAACCCCCCGAAGCGACGCCGCTTGAGCCGCAGCGCGATGGCGTTGTCGAGGGTCTGCATGACGAGCAGGATGATCGTCCGCTCCGACCAGCCGGGCGCGAACAGCAGTCGCAGCCAGGCGTGCGGCCGGCGCGCGATCGCCGCGACCAGCTTGAGCGGCCTCACGAAGCGCCCACCGCCGCCGACCAGCATCGTGAACAGGAAGCGCATCGCCCCGCCCTTTGTGCCGTAGGTGACGGTCTCGATGTGCGTGTCAGGGTCGGGGTAGATGCTCGAGGTGATCGCGACGCGGCGAACCAGCGCCGGGTCGGACTCGGGCAGCGTGACGGCGAGGATTGCCTCGCTGTTGGTCCGTACTAGCTCCCCGAGACGCCGCGACAGATTGGGCAGCGACCCCTGCGCGCGACAGCGCTGGAGAAGCAGGTTCGTGCCGAGGGTGCCGGCAGCCACCACCACGCCGCGGGCGCGCAGCGAGCGGCGACGTTTACGGACCCAGGCGCCCGAGCGTTCGCTCACCACCTCGTAGCCGTCGCGCCCGTCCCCGCGGCCGAGCGGGCGGACGTCGACGACGGTGCGCTCCGGCTGCACCTCGACGCCGAGCTTCTCGGCGAACCACAGATAGTTCTTGACGAGCGTGTTCTTGGCGCCGACCGGGCAGCCGACCATGCAGCGACCGCAGGTCGTGCAGCCGGTGCGCGACGGACCGGCGCCGCCAAAGTAGGGATCGGGCACGGTCACGCCCGGAGGTCCCAAGAAGACGCCGACCGGGGTCTTGCGATAGGTGTCGGCGCAGCCGATCTCCTCGGCGAACTCTCGCAGCAGCATGTCGGCGCGGTCGTCACCGCGCCACTCGGTTACGCCGAGCATCCGCTGCGCTTCCTCGTAGTGCGGTGCGAGCTCGCTCTGCCAGTCGGCCAGATCGCGCCACTGTTGGTCCTCAAAGAAGCGGCGGGGAGGTACGTAGAGGGTGTTCGCGTAGCCAAGCGAGCCGCCGCCGACGCCCGACCCGCTAACCACCGTGACGTCCTTGAACAGGGTCAACCGGAAGATGCCGCGCCAACCGAGCTTCGGCACCCACCAGTAGCGCCGCACGTCCCAGGTTGAACGCGGTAGTTCGTGGTCGCGGAAACGACGTCCGGCCTCCAGCACGCACACTCGGTAGCCCTTTTCGGCGAGACGCAGGGCGGCGACGCTGCCACCGAAGCCGGAGCCGATCACCACCCAGTCGTAGTCGAAGTGCTCGCTTGCAGACGGCTGCACCGCACCCGCTCGGGGTGTCGAGCGCCCGTCGCTCGCTCGGCGATCACTTTGGCTCGAGCCGCTTCCCTCCATGCTCCCTCCGTTTCGACGCGGGCGCCGCTTGCGCGCGTGCTCTAGGACGCGTAATGGCGACGACCGGCGAGTCTACTCCGCCGCTGTCTCCAAATCGATTCCGAGCTCGTCGATTGACCGCAGCAATTCAGCCGGGTCGCGGTAGACGCGAAAGGCGCCGGTGCGCACTAACTCGTCTTCCCCGTAACCACCTGAGAGCAACCCGATGCCGAGCATGCCGGCGCGGCGTGCTGCCAAGAGATCCCAGACGGCGTCGCCGACCGCGTAGCAGGCTCCGGCCTCGATACCTAGTCGCTCGGCGGCGGCGAGGAAGAGATCCGGCTCCGGCTTTGCCCGCGGAACGTCGCCGCGTTCGACGACCGCCACTTCGTGATCGATCCCGAGCACCTCGAGCGAAGCGTCGATCTCCGGCCGACGGCCGGACGTCGCAATGGCGAAGGGAACGCCCGCCCGTCGCAGGGTTGCAAGCAGCTCCCGGGCGCCGGGCAGTGGTCGTCGCCGTGGCAAGAGCGCTCGGAACAGCTGGCTGTGGCGGTCACGCAGGCGCTCGGCCTCGTCGGGACGCAACGGACGTCCGATCTCGCGGGCGACCGCCCGCGTGAAAAGACCGCCGCTCATGCCGATTCGTCGGTGGATCCGCCAGCCGTCGATCGGCAGGCCCGCCTCCTCGAGCGCCAGCTGCCAGGCGAGTACGTGCGCGTAGACCGTGTCGACGAGCGTTCCGTCGAGATCGAAGACGAGCGCACGCACCGCCCGCTTACTCCCCGCCCGGTGGCTCGTCGCGTCGCACGTAAATGGGGTTGGTTAGCACCCATGTTCGTGGCCGACCGTCGACCTCCAGCTGCGCCTCGACGCGCCAGACGCCGGGCCCCTCGATGCGGCGCGCGAGCGCCGGCGCCCAGTGTTGGTCCACGACCGCGCCGTCGCGCAGGAGCCGCAAAAGCGCTGGGCGCGGGGCAACGGCGCGCAGTGTCCAACCGTTCCCCCGCACCTCGCCGCCCATCGCGACCGTTTGCTCCCCACGTTCCGCCCAGAAGCGGAAGCCGCGGGTCGGCCCGAAGCAGTCGGTGGCAACGAAGCACCGACCCTCCCGCAGTGCGTCAAAGATCAAGGCGCGGTCGCGGTCGAGATCCCCGCGCAACGGTTCGGTCGTCAACACATGGGTGCGCAAGAAGCGGAAGCTTCGCCGATAGGCCATCAAGCGGACCGGCACCCGCCGACCGACGCGCAGACCCACTTGGTGCGCGTCGACACCGCCGATGGCCGGGCAGCGGCGGTGCTGACCGAGCGCGTCCCACTCTTTGAGTACCTCCTCGCGCGGGTGTTCGAGCCAGTGCGCGGGTCGGGCGAGGAAGCTAGGTATCGAACGCGCGCCCGGCAGGCGCTCGACCGTGTCCGTGACGAAGCTCCAGACCTCCACGCCGTCGGCCCCAGCCGTCGCGAGCTCGGCGAACGGCATCGGGCGGGCGACCGGCCCGAGGCGCGGCACGCCCCGCGATGCGGGGTGGGCAGCGAACCCGAAACCCCCTTGCTCGCGCACCTCGCTGCAAATCTCGGCGATCGTCCGCGCCTGGGGGTCGATCGGTCGCTCGAGACCGAACGCCAGGTAGTGGTTGCCGCCGCGCGGCGAGATCTCGCAGCCGACCAGCACCAACACGCGGTCCCACCAGCGCTCCTCGCCGGCATCGCGCGCGGCGAGGGTGTCGTGGTCAGTCAGCAGCACCACATCGACGTCGGCCTGGGCGGCCGCTTGCGCGATCTCGGCAACGGTGCCGGTGCCGTCCGAGTGGAGCGAGTGGACGTGCGCGACACAGACGTACTCGTGCAGTTCGGGCGGGCGCCTCACGGGTGCGAGCGTAGATGGTCGGCGGTGCGCGAGCCGTGCCCGGCCTGAGCATCGGTGGCGAGCCGTGCCGCCAGCGCCGCGGCCGCCACGTTGTCGCCGAACGCAAGTAGTGTTCGGAGCATGGCGCACCCGGACAGCTTCGGCGCTCGTGGCAAGCTGGTAGTCGCTGGGCGCGAGCTTGAGATCTACCGTCTCGACGCCCTTCAGGCGCGCTACGACGTAGCGCGCCTGCCGTACTCGCTGAAGATCCTGCTGGAGAACCTGCTGCGGCACGAGGACGGGCAGGTGGTCACCGCCGACGACATCGAGGCGGTGGCGCGCTGGGACGCGAAAGCCGAGCCGACGCAAGAGATCCGCTTCACCCCGGCTCGCGTGTTGATGCAGGACTTCACCGGCGTTCCGGCGATCGTCGATCTCGCGTCGATGCGCGACGCGATGGACCGTCTCGGCGGCGACGCCACCCGCATCAACCCGCAAGTGCCGGTCGATTTGGTGATCGATCACTCGATCCAGGTCGATGTCTTCGGGCGCCGTGAGGCCTTCCGCCTGAACGCCAAGCGCGAGTTCGAGCGCAACCGCGAGCGTTACGCCTTCTTGCGGTGGGGACAGGAGGCGTTCGACAACTTCCGCGTGGTGCCGCCAAACACCGGCATCTGTCACCAGGTGAACCTCGAGTACTTGGCGACCGTCGTGCACGAGCGGGACGGGCGGGCCTTCCCCGACACGCTGGTCGGCACCGACTCGCACACGACGATGATCAACGGCCTCGGGGTGCTGGGCTGGGGTGTCGGTGGCATCGAGGCGGAGGCAGCGATGCTCGGCCAGCCGATCTCGATGCTGTTGCCGCAAGTCGTCGGTTTCCGCTTGACCGGCCGGCTACCGGAGGGTGCGACCGCGACCGACCTCGTGCTCACGGTCACGCAGATGCTGCGGCAAAAGGGCGTGGTCGGGAAGTTCGTGGAGTTCTTTGGTGAGGGTCTGCGCAACTTGCCGCTCGCCGACCGTGCCACCATCGGCAACATGGCGCCGGAGTACGGCGCCACCTGCGGCATCTTCCCGGTTGATCGGGAGACGCTCCGCTACCTCGAGTTCACCGGCCGGCCCCGCCAGTTGATCGAGCTGGTCGAGGCCTACTGCCGCGCGCAGGGTCTCTTCCACGACGAGGCGAGCGAGGAGGCGGTCTACTCGGACGTACTAGAGCTCGATCTCGGCGACGTCGAACCCTCGATCGCTGGCCCCCGCCGCCCCCAGGATCGGATCGCCCTGCGCGACGCCGCCAAGGACTTCGTAGCGGAGCTGCGCGAGCTTGCCGACAACGGCGACGACCGGCCGCTCGACCCGGGGGTGGTGGGGACATTCCCGGCGAGCGACCCGCCCGCGCCCGGCGACCACGCCGACGGCTCGCCGGACCCAACCGCTGGACACCACCACGCGGTAGCGGTGAGCGAACGCCCGACGAAGCCGGTGCCGGTGCGACTCGATGACGGCAGCGAGTTCCAGCTCGACCACGGCGCGATCGTGATCTCGGCGATCACCAGTTGCACCAACACCTCCAACCCGTCGGTGATGGTCGGCGCGGGGCTGGTTGCCAAGAAGGCGGTGGAGCGTGGTCTCGCGCGCAAGCCGTGGGTGAAGACATCGCTGGCCCCAGGCTCGAAGGTCGTCACTGACTACCTCGAGCGGGCCGGGCTCGTGCCCTACCTCGAGCAGCTCGGTTTCGCGCTCGTCGGTTACGGCTGCACGACCTGCATCGGCAACTCGGGGCCGCTTCCGGAGCCGATCTCGCGAGCGATCCAGGAAAACGATCTGGTCGTCTGCTCGGTGCTCTCGGGCAACCGCAACTTCGAGGGGCGCATCCACCCCGATGTGCGGATGAACTACCTGGCTTCGCCGCCCCTCTGCGTGGCCTACGCGATCGCTGGGCGGATGGACGTCGACCTCTACAACGATCCGCTGGGCGTCGGCAACGACGGCGAGCCCGTGTACCTGCGTGACATTTGGCCGACGCAGCAGGAGATCCAGGCCGAGATCGAGCGGGCCATCGAATCCGACATGTACCGCAAGGAGTACGCGGCGGTTTTCGAGGGCGACGAGACGTGGCGGCAGTTGCCGATCCCGCGCGGTGCCCGCTACGAGTGGGATCCCGCGTCGACCTACGTCAAGCGAGCGCCCTACTTCGACGACATGGCGCCGGAGCCGCCGAGCGAGTTCGAGCGCGTCGAGGGCGCGCGCATCCTTTGTCTGCTCGGCGACTCCGTGACCACCGACCACATCTCGCCGGCGGGGGCGATCAAGCTCGACTCACCGGCTGGTCGCTACTTGATCGAGCACGGCGTCGAGCCGCGCGACTTCAACTCCTACGGCTCGCGTCGCGGCAACCACGAGGTGATGGTGCGCGGCACCTTCGCCAACGTGCGGCTGCGCAATCGCCTCGCACCCGGTACCGAGGGTGGTTTTACGGTCAAGCTGCCGGAGGGCGAAGAGACCACGATCTACGAAGCCGCCGTGCGCTACGCCGAGCAGGGGGTGCCGCTCGGTGTGCTGGCCGGGCGGGAGTACGGATCGGGGTCGTCGCGTGACTGGGCGGCCAAGGGTCCGCGTCTGTTGGGCGTGCGTTTCGTGATCGCCCAGTCGTTCGAGCGCATCCACCGCTCGAACCTCGTGGGCATGGGCATCCTGCCGCTCGAGTTCATGCCGGGCGAGTCGGTCGAGACGCTCGGTCTGAGTGGCCGCGAGCGCTACGACCTTGAGCCCCTCGAAGAGGGTCGGCGCACCTTGCGCGTTCGCGCGACCCCCGACGACGGTGGCCAGCCGATCGAGTTCGAGACGCGCGTGCGCATCGACACGCCCAACGAGTGGCTCTATTACCGCCACGGCGGGATCCTGCAGTACGTCCTGAGGCGGCTGCTGGGAACCGCCTAGCGGCGGCGGTCGCAAGCACTGTTCGTACCCGGCGCCGGGCGTCGCTCGTCGGTCGCACGCCCCCGGCGCGACACGCAGCAGGCCAGGTTAGCCCGGCGCTTCAGTGCGGCGCGTGGCTTTCGCGGTCACCGGAGTCGAGCATCCGCATGATGAAGTCGAGCACCACCAGGGTGACCGCCACGTGCACGATCATCACCGCGGCCAGCAGTCCGTAGCCCGGCGCCAGCGCCAGCACCACCACCAGCCCGGTGATCAAGAACGCAGCGACCGTGAAGTGGGGGAGCGGTCCGGCGTCCGCGCCCGAGGCGCGCCTGGCGGCGACATCCAGAATCCGGCTGAGCCTGTCTCTCATCGGGCGTCCTCCTGACCCCATGCGGGCGCTGTCTCAGCGACCCCAGTTGCAAGCGGTCAAGCCGCCTGCTGCTTGTAGTAGTCGGCGTTCTTCTGGATGAACGAAGTCCACTCCTCGGGGACTTGATCCTCGGGGAAGATCGCGTCAACCGGGCAGGCCTCTACGCAGGCATCGCAGTCGATGCACTCGTCGGGGTCGATGTAGAGCTGGTCGACGGTCTCGAACTCCGGTTCCTCGGGAGTGGGGTGGATGCAGTCGACCGGGCAGACCTCGACGCACGAGGAGTCCTTGACGCCGATGCAAGGCTCTGCGATTACGTAGGCCACGGGCACCCCTTTCTGTCGTTGAAGGCTTCCAGGCCGCTATCGGCGGCGGCGGCCTGTATTTTTACACACGCGAGTGTGGGAAACGGCGAAGTGATCTGCGGAGATGATCGACCGGGACGCTAGCGCCCGCGCAGGCGAGTCGGTCGGCGAAGGGCTCGGCCCGACGGCGGCACGGATCCTCGGCGAGCTTGTCGCCGCTCCGCGACCACAGGCGACCGAGGCGATCGCCGAACGGCTCGGCTTGCACCCGAACGGCGTGCGCCAACACCTGACGAGGCTGCAGCGGCGCGGCCTGGTGGAGCGGTTGCGGGAGCGGCGCCCGCGCGGACGACCACGCGATCTTTGGCGAGCGGCCGCCGCGGCGCCGCGTGCGCTGCCCGGGTCGGCCGAGGAGTACCGCGCCTTGGCCCTCTGGCTCGCGCAGGCGCTCGAGAGCAACCCGCAGACGCTGGAGCCGGTCGGTCGGGCGATCGGCCGTCGGCTTGCCGAACACGACCTGCGCGCCCAGCCGGCTGCGGTCGCTGATGAGCCCGCTGAAGGTCCCGGTGGCGATCCGGGTGGCGATGCGGGCGAAGGTTGTCCGGCAGGCGCGGAGCCCCCGGAGTTCGCTCGACTGGCGCGCCTAGTTTCGTCGCTGGGCTTCGCGCCGACCGTCGAGCTCCAAGGGCGCGGCCTGCGGATGCGCCTTTGCCGGTGTCCGTACGCGGAGGTCGCGGCCGCAAGCCCGCGCGTGGTTTGCGGACTTCACCGCGCGATCACCGAGGGCGTCGTCGAACGTCTGTTGCCAGGGGGTCGGGTCGAGCGCTTCGAGGCGCGCGACCCGCGCGAGGCCGGTTGCGTGGTGGAAGCGAGCGTCGACTAGTCGCCTGCTGGCTCGCGTTCAACCGCACTGACCTCGCGCTCCGTCGCACTGACCTCGCGCTCCGTCGCACTGACCTCGCGCTCCGTCGCGGGGACCTCGCGCTCCACGGCGCGGAGCTCGCGTTCCACCGCGCGCACCTTGTCCTCGAGCGTCTGCTGCGGCCGGTCGCGCCGCTCGTCGAGTTTGAGGACCGTGTACACCCGTGGGTAGCCGAGCTCGAAGGGAACGCGGTGCAGCTCTGCGACCAAGGCGAGGATGTCGGTGGTCTCGCCCTCGAGCTCGGTGCCCATCGCATGCAGTCGGTACCGCACCCGCTGCTGGCGCGCCAGGCGCCGATGGATCTCGGCGACCACGTGACTTACGCTCGGGTCGGGCGAGCCGATCGGGACGACACTGAGCTCGGCGGTGGCCACGGGCGCTACCGGGGCTGCGAGAGCTCGCGCAAGCCACGTCCCAGTGCAACCGCGCGACGCAACAGGGGAGCCGCGCGGTAGCGCTCCTCACGCCGTTCCTCGAAGAGCGCGTCGAGTACTGCGAGAGCGTGTGCGGGACCGATCTCCTCGCTCCAGCGCACCGGCCCGCGAGGATGGTTGAGACCGAGCTCAAGGCCGGCGTCGATGTCTTCCGCCGAGCCGACGCCCTCGCCGAGCGCGAAAGCTGCTTCGTTGACAAGCTGGGAGACGATTCGTCCGAGTACTAGGCCAGGGGCGTCGTCGACCCACTGGTGGTGGAAGCCGAGCGCCCGGAAGGCGCTTTCGATCGCCTGTTTGGCGAAGCCTGGCGCGGTCGGCAGCGCGGCGAGCTCGACTAGCTGCGCGTTGTCGAGCGGAGGCACAAGGTGAAAGCCGATCGCTTGCGTCTCGCCGCGCGCGGCGAGCGACGGCCCGGCCAACAGCACCGCCGCCGGCGCACCGCCACGCAGCGGTTGAGCAGTCCCCGCCCCCGCGTAGATGTAGAGCTCGCCCGGCCCCTCGGCACGCAGATCGAAGCCGGCCCGACGCGCGCGCTCACGCAAGCCGTTGGCGACCGCGCCGTCGCCCTCGATAACCAGGGCGGTGCCCTCGCCGCCCGACGGCTCGAGCGGCTCGGGGTCGGGCGGCCGGTACCGCTCCTGCGAGTAGTCGTAGAAACCGCGTCCGCTCTTGCGTCCAAGCCTGCCAGCGGCGACCAGTCGCGCTTGGATCGGACTCGGTCGCCAACGCGGCTCGCCGAACGACAGCTCGGCGAAAGAGCGCGCGACCGCGTAACCGGTGTCGACACCGACGAGGTCCATCAGCTCGAACGGCCCCATCCGGAAACCGCCGCCGAGCCGCACGATGCGGTCGATCTCTTGGTGCGTTGCAAGCCGCTCCTGCAGGCAGCGCAGGGCCTCCCCGTTGAAGGGCCGCCCGCAACGGTTGACGAGGAAGCCCGGTCCGTCCTGAGCGAGGATCACGTGCTTGCCCATCTGCCGGCCGGTGGCGAAGGCGACGGCGAGCGCCCGCTCACCGGTCTGGTCAGCCGCGATCACCTCGAGCAGCTGCATCAAGGGTGCTGGGTTGAAGAAGTGCATGCCGCACACGCGCTCGGGGTTGCTGGCGGCGCTGGCGATCTGCGTGACCGGGATCGACGAGGTGTTGGTGGCGAGCACGGCGTGGGGCGCACACACCGCCGACAGGCGCCGGAACAGGTCGTGCTTGAGCTCAAGCTGCTCGGGGGCGGCCTCGATCACCAGCTCGCAGGGCGCGAGCCGCTCGAGTTCACTGGTGGTCTCAAGCAACGCCAGCGCGCCGTCTGCCTGCTCCGGCGAGAGTCGGCCGTTTTCGCGCCACTTCTCGATCCCCTTGCGCACGCGCTCGGCGCCCCGCTCGAGCGCCTCCGGTAGCGGGTCGTAGAGGATCGTGCGCATCCCGCAGCCCACCCCGAGCTGGGCGATGCCGGCACCCATCGTCCCGGCACCGCAGACGCCGAGCACCTCCGGCAGCTCGCCGCGCACGGCTACCTCCCGACGAACCGCGCTGGTCGCTTCTCGAGGAAGGCGCGCGTGCCCTCGCGGCGATCCTCGGTCGCCATCGCGAGCTCGAACAGGCGTCGCTCGTGGGCGAGTCCCGCCGAGAGTGGCAGCTCGTCGGCGGCCAGCACGGCGTCCTTGGCGAGTCGGGCCGCCAGCGGTGCCCGGCGGGCGACCGTTTGGGCTAGGTCGAGGGCCTCCTCGAGCCAGCGGTCGGCGGGGGCGACGCGGTTGACGAAGCCCAGCCGCTGGGCTTCCTCGGCGGGGATCCTGCGGCCCGTCAGCACCAGCTCCATCGTCCGTTGTTTGCCGATCACCCGCGCGAGTCGCTGCGTACCGCCGCCGCCAGGAATGATCCCCAGCCGGATCTCGGGTTGGCCGAACTGAGCAGTCTCGGAGGCGACGATCATGTCGCAGGCCAGCGCCAGTTCGCAGCCACCGCCGAGGGCGTAGCCCGAGACCGCTGCGATGAGCGGCGTGCGGCAAGCGGCGAGCACCTCCCAAAGGCTTGCGCCGCCAGCTTCCTGGAGCAGATCAGCGAGCTCGCGCTCGCTGAGTTGGGCGATGTCCGCGCCGGCTGCGAAGTGCTCGTCGTGGCCGGCGATCACGATGCACCGCACCGAGGGGTCGGCATCGTTGCGCCGCAGAGCTGCCGCGAGCTGCTCGCGCAGCTCGGGCGAAAGGGCGTTGCGCGCCTCGGGACGGTTGAGGCGCAGCAGCACGACGGCGTCGTGCCGCTCCTGGATCAAGACCTTGCGTTCGGCATCCACGTGGCCCCCCTCCCGCGCGCTCAGGCGAGCGCGTTGATGCCGGTCAGTGCGCGTCCAATGATCATCTTCTGGATCTGCGAGGTGCCCTCGTAGAGGGTGGTTACCCGCGCGTCGCGCAGGTAGCGCTCGACCGGATAGTCGTCGACGTAGCCCGATCCGCCGTGCACCTGGATTGCCAGGTTGGCGCAGCGCACAGCTGCCTCGGTGGCGTAGAGCTTGGCGATCGAAGTCTCGGTGGTGTTCGGCAGCCCCTTGTCTTTCAGCCAGCCGGCACGCCACACCAGCCCGCGCGCCGCTTCCGTTTCGACCTTGATGTCGGCAAGCATCTCCTGGACGAGCTGGAAGGAGGCAATCGGGCGCCCGAACTGGATCCGCTCCTTGGCGTACTTGACGGCGGCGTCGAGCGATCCCTGGCAGATCCCGACGCAGCCGGCGGCGACGCTGTAGCGACCGGCGTCGAGCGCCGTCATTGCCACCTTGAAGCCGTCTCCGACCCGTCCGAGCAGCGCCTCGTCAGGAACCTCGACGCCGTCGAGCGATAGCTCAGCGGTGTCCGACGCGCGCAAC
This sequence comes from Thermoleophilum album, assembly GCF_900108055.1. Classification (GTDB taxonomy): domain Bacteria; phylum Actinomycetota; class Thermoleophilia; order Solirubrobacterales; family Thermoleophilaceae; genus Thermoleophilum; species Thermoleophilum album. Next base: position 129,551 of record NZ_FNWJ01000002.1, read on the forward strand.
CCGAGCTTGCCGTGGATCGGTTGCGAGTGGAAGCCGGGCGAGTCGGTTGGCACGAGAAACGCTGCGATCCCCTTATGGCGCTTCTCGGGATCGGTCTGGGCGAAGATCAGCGCCACCTTGGCGTAGTTGCCGAGCGAGATCCACATCTTCTGGCCGGTGATGCGCCAGCCGCCGTCGATCTTGGTGGCACGGGTCTGCAAGCTGGCCGCGTCGGAGCCAGTGTTCGGCTCGGTGAGGCCGAAGCAACCGAGCGCCTCGCCGGAGCACAGCTTCGGCAGCCACTCGCGCTTCTGCTGTTCAGTTCCCCATTTGTAGATCGGCGTGCCGACGAGCGAGGTGACGACCGAGATCACCGTGCGCATTGCCGAGTCGACCCGCCCGATCTCCTCGACGATCAACCCGTAGGTGAGGTAGTCGATGCCGCGACCGCCGTACTCCTCCGGGATCGTCGCCCCGACGTAGCCCATCGCCGCCATCTTCCTCGCGAGCTCGAGGTCGAAGCGCTCGTTGCGGTCGTTGTCACGCGCGCGGGGCAGGATCTCCTTCTCGGCGAACTCGCGTGCAGTCTCCCGAATCAGTTTCTGCTCATCTGTCAGCTCGAAGTCGATCACGGCCCGCGAGCCTATCCGACCCCTGACCGGTCGGTCAGTCTCGTGTTACAGACCGGCGATGCGACTCGCCGCGCAGACGTTCTGGACCGGCGCTGTGACTCGCCGCGCTCGCGTACCGGCGCCTAGCGCCGCAGGTTCTCGACCGCCAACGCGACGCCCTGGCCGACACCCACACACATCGTCACAAGCCCGAGGCGGCCGCCGCGACGTGCTAGCTCGTGGCAGATCGTGCCCGCGAGGCGCGCGCCTGAACAGCCGAGCGGATGGCCGAGCGCGATCGCGCCGCCGTTGACGTTCAAGCGCTCGTGGTCGATGCCGAGTTCGCGCATGCAAGCGAGGACCTGGCTGGCGAACGCCTCGTTGAGCTCGACGAGATCGAAATCGTCGATCGCGAGGCCCGTGCGTTGCAAGAGCTTGCGGGTCGCCGGCACCGGCCCGATCCCCATGTAGGCGGGGTCGACGCCGGCGCTTGCGCCGGCGATCACACGGGCGAGCGGCTCGAGCCCGAGCTCGCGCGCCCGCTCCGCGCTCGCCAACAGCAAGCAGGCGGCACCGTCGTTGATTTGCGAGGAGTTGCCGGCGGTGACGGTACCCCCCTCGCGGAAGGCCGGGCGCAGCTTGGCGAGCTTTTCCAGCGAGGTGTCGCGCCGGGGCCCTTCGTCGCTGGTCACGAGCAGCGGGTCGCCGCGCTTTTGCGGCACCTCGACCGGCACTAGCTCGGCGTCGAAGCGCCCGTCGTCCTGGGCGGTGATCGCGCGGCGGTGCGACTCCAGGGCGAAGGCGTCCTGGTCGGCGCGCGATATGCCGTAGCGCGCGGCGACGTTCTCGGCGGTCTCGCCCATCGACTCGGTCGAGTAGGGGAAGTCGGGGTGGGGGAAGCGCCAGCCGATCGTGGTGTCGACGAGCTCGAGGCCGCCGCGCGGCCACGCCCGGTCGGGTTTGAGGGCGACGAGCGGTGCACGGGTCATCGACTCGACGCCACCGGCGAGCACGAGATCGGCCTCGCCCGCACGGATCGCGCGCGCAGCGTGCATGACGGCGTCGAGACCGGAGGCGCAGAGCCGGTTCACGGTCACGCCCGGCACCTCCTTCGGCAGCCCGGCCAACAGCAGCGCCATGCGGGCGACGTTGCGGTTGTCCTCGCCGGCCTGGTTGGCGCAACCGAAGTAGACGTCGTCGATCGCTTCCGGCGGAATCCCTGTGCGCGCGACCACACGTTCGATCACCAGCGCGGCGAGCGTGTCGGGGCGGACGTTCGCGAGCGCCCCGCCGTAGCGGCCGATCGGCGTGCGCAGCGCGTCGACGATCAGGGGATCGGGCATGGGGCGCGATCGTAACGCCGAGGTCCGGCGATCGCGCGTTCGTGCGCTCGCGCGCTCGCGCGCGACCGCAGGCGCCCGCCGCTACTGTCGCAGCCGTGGCGCGGGTACTTGTGTGTGTCGACCGGGCGCGCAGCGACGAGTTCGCACGAGCTTTCGCCGGCCAGCCATTCGATGTGCGGTTGGCCGTCGACGGCGGCACACCCGGGGTGGGCGAGACGGTGGCGTTCGACGCGCTCCGGCTAGGCACGCTTTTGCCGTTGCTTGCTGAGACCAGCTGCCTCTGCTGGTGCTTCGGAATGCCCGCGCGCCCCGCGGCCGAGCAGCGCGAGCTCCACACCACGCGTCTGCAGAGCGTGCTCGAGCGGATCGTCGATTCGCCGGTGCGAGCGTTCGTCTACGAGGCGCCGGCGGTGGCCCCGGCGGCGGAGGGCGCTGTCGACTTACCGCCGAGCGGCGAGCTTGTGCGCTCGTGGTGTGAGCGCCTACGGATACGGCACGCGGTCGTCGGCACGGACTCGGCGGCGCAGGTTGCGGCGCGGCAGGTTGCTGCGGCCGCGCTCGCGCTGCTCGGTGTTGGGGATTCGGCGGCGTAGGCGGCGGGGCGCCTCGTTCCCCAAAAAGGTAGAATCCCGACCCTAAAACGGGGAGTTTGAGCGAGACGAGCGAGGAGGAGCACGGTGGGCGAGTACGCGAAGGACGTCTTGGTTTCGACGCAGTGGGTGCAGGACCATCTAGATGACGGTTCGATCCGGATCGTCGAGGTCGACGAGAACCCCGACCTTTACCGCGAGGCACACATCCCCGGTGCGATCGGGTTCGACTGGAAGAAGGACCTTCAGGATCCAGTGCGTCGTGACTTCCTCGGCCCGCGCGAGTTCGGCGAGCTGATGGGCAGCCGGGGGATCTCCAACGATCACACGGTGGTGCTCTACGGCGACCGCAACAACTGGTTCGCCGCCTACACGTACTGGTACTTCCGTTACTACGGCCACGACAAGGTGAAGCTGATGAACGGCCCGCGCGAGAAGTGGATCGCCGAGGGTCGTCCCACCACCACCGAGGTGCCGAACTACCCGCCGCAGACCTTCCACACCAAGGAGCCGGACGAGTCGATCCGCGCACGCCGCGACGAGGTGCTGGCGGCGCTCGGCAAGGACGTCAAGCTGGTCGATGTGCGCTCGCCAGCGGAGTTCGCCGGCGAGATCATCTCGCCCGCCGGCTACGAGCAGGAGGGCGCTCAGCGGGCCGGCCACATCCCCGGCGCGATCAACGTCCCGTGGGCGCAGGCGGTCAACGAGGACGGCACGTTCAAGTCGCGCGAGGAGCTTGAGCGCCTGTACCGCGAGAAGGGCGTGCTGGAAGACGACAAGCCGGTGATCGCCTACTGCCGAATCGGCGAGCGCTCGGCCCACACCTGGTTCGTGCTGCACGAACTGCTCGGCTACGACAAGGTCGAGAACTACGACGGCTCGTGGACCGAGTGGGGGAACATGGTTGCCATGCCGATCGAGCGCGGCAGCTAGCGCTCGCGCGGCGGTTAGCGCCCACGCGGCAGCTAGCGCTCGCGCGGCGGTTAGCGCTCGTCGAGTAGCGGCCCGAGCCGCCGCAAGAGCGCCCGCACGATGCGGGCGGTGGCACCCCACACGAGGTGCTCGCCGACCGTGTAGGTGGGCGTGCGAATCGGCACGCCCAACCGCACCAGGCGCTGCAGCCGAAAGCCGGCGGCGAGGTCGCGCAGTCGCAGCTCGAGCACCTCGTCGACCTCGCCGTCCTGTGCTCGCCACGAGCGCGGCGGCGTCGCGATCCAGCCGACGAACGGTCGAATCCGAAAACCGGTGACGATCGTCCCGGTCGGTGGTAGCGCGCCGACGATCTCGACGCTCGCCGGATCCAGCGCGATCTCCTCGCGCGCCTCGCGCAAGGCCGCATCGAGTGGCGTCTCGCCGGGCGCGAGTCGGCCGCCTGGAAACGAGATCTCGCCGCCGTGCTGCGGTAGGTCCCGCGCGCGGCGAGTGAAGACCGCGACTAGCTCGCCTTGGCGGCTGAGCAGCGGAACCAGCACGCCCGCTTCCTTGTTGCCGGGGGCGAACATGCGCACGGTCTCCTCGGGCGGCAGCAAGAGCTCGCGCAGCCGAGTGGGCGAACAGGGGCTCGACGGCGCGTCGCGGGCGTCGGGTTGGGCGTGGCTGTCTTCGTGAGCAGTCAAGGTCGGGGGCGCTCGTGGTTGGGCCGCCTATGATGGAGGGTGAGGCGGTTGCCCGTTACCAGCGGCTACGGTCCGGCACCGTCTCGCGCGTTTCGCACCCGACAGCAGCGACCGGGAGGTTTGCGATGGCACGCGAGGCACTGGTCATCGTCGACTTCCAAAACGACTTCACGCCCGGCGGTGCGCTGCCGGTGCCTGATGGCGATGCAATCGCCGACCGTCTCAACGAGCTCGCGCAGGACCCGCGCTTCGATCTCGTGATCGCCACGCGCGACTGGCATCCCGAGAATCACGGCTCGTTCCGGGAGCAGGGGGGTCCCTGGCCGCGGCACTGCGTGCAGGGCACCGAGGGTGCCGAGCTGCACCCCAAGCTCGACCGCTCGAAGATCGATGTGATCATCGACAAGGGCCAGAACCCCGACACCGCTGGCTACTCGGCGTTCGAGAACCCCGAGCTCGAGCGCATCCTCCGTGAGCACGGCATCGAGAAGCTGACGGTGGTCGGTCTCGCCACCGACTACTGCGTCAAGAACACCGCTCTCGACGCGCTGCGCCGCGGCTTCCAGGTGGAGGTCGATACGACCGCGACGAAGGGCGTCGATGTCCAGCCGGGCGACTCGGAGCGCGCGCTAGAGGAGCTCCGACGGGCGGGCGCCGAGATCGCTGCCGGTAGCGCGAAGGGCGCCGTCTAGCCGGTCCTCGGTGAGTTGACGCTCGCTGGCGGGCGTCGACGCCGGCGCGCCGAAGCGGCGCGGTGTGGCGCCGAGTCGCTGCGCGTAGTCGACACCCCAGGCGCGCAGCATCACGATCGCCTCGTCGTCGGCACCGGTGGCCGCCGAGCGCCGCCCGAGCGAGCGCGCGAGGTCGGCGATCGCGCGCACGACGAGGTGGCGGGTGCGGCTGCGAGCGAGCCCGGCGACCAGGTCGGGATCGATCTTCAGGTAGTCGAACGGCAGGTGCTCGAGCGCTCGGAACGACCCGAAGCCCGCACCGAAACCACTGAGGCCGGTTTCGATCCCGAGGTCGCGGAGGCGCCGTGCGACCAGGCGCGCGCGGTCAGCGCTGGCGATCGCGGCGCTCTCCGGCCACAGCAGCGCCAGCCCGCGCCCGTCGGTGCCGGCGTCGCGCAGCGCCCGCTCGACGAAGCTCGCGAACTCGCCGTCGGCGAGCGATTGCGGGGAGAGCTCGAGCTCGAAGGTCGGCGCGGGCTGCGACGCGCTGGCGGTGCGCCGCGCCTCGGCGAGCATCTCGAGGGCTTTGCGAACTGCCCAGCGGTCGATCTCAGCCGCTAGACCGAAGCGCTCGGCGGCTGGCATGAAGGCGGCCGGTGGCACCAGCTCGCCCTCGTCACCAAGCATCCGTACGACCAGCTCGGCGCGCGGCGCGAGTTGCGGGGCGAGCGGCTCGAGCGGCTGAACGAGCAGCTCCAGGCGACCGTTGTCGATCGCCCGGCGCAGGCGCTCGCCCCAGGCGAGGCGCCGAGCTACGGCGCTGCCGTCGCCGGCGGCAGCGGTTGTGCAGACGGTGTTGCCGCCCCGCTCCTTGGCTTCCCAGAGGGCGCTTTCGGCGGCCACCAGCAGCTCGTCGGCGAGCGGCGGCGCACCGGCGAAGGCGGCCGCGCCGATGCTCGCGGTGAGCCTCAGCGGGCGACCCGCAAGCTCGGCCGCGCCCAGCGACTCGAGCGCCTCCAAGAGGCCCCGCGCGACCGTTTGCGCCTGCGCTAGGTCGCAGCGCGGGAGCAGCACAGCGAACTCGTCGCTGCCGGTCCGCGCCGCAATGTCGGTCGCCCGCAAGCGGCGCCGGAGCGCGTCGGCGATGCGCGCCAACAGCTCGTCCGCTGCCTCGTGGCCGAGCGCGCCGTTCAGGTAGCGGAAGCCGTCGATGTCGATCGCGAGCACCGCCGCGCCGCTTCCGTAGCGGGCGGCGGCGGCGAGTTCGCGCTCGAGCTCCTCGCGGAAGCGTTTGGCGTTGAACAGGCCGGTGAGCCCGTCGTGGTCGGTGAGGTGTTGCAGCTGCCCCTCGAAGCGCCGCCGCTCGCTCGCGTCCTGCACCCAGACGATCAGGCGCTGCGCGCGCCCGTCGGCAAGCGGTGCGGCGACGACCTCGGCCTCGAGTTCGCGCCCGGCGGCGTCGACCAGCCGCTGCGTCCAGCGCTCGGCGCTGCCGCTGGCCGCCCGAGCGAGCGCCTCGCGCAGTTGTTCGGCGTCGTCGGAGGCGGTGACTGCCGCCAGGCTCGAGCCGGCCAGCTGATCAGCGGGATAGCCGAGCGCTGTTGCGAACGCCGTGTTGGCGCGCAGGATCTGGCCGTCGGCGGCGACCAGCGCGATCCCCAGCGGCGCGTGCTCGAAGGCGGCGTCGAAGCGTGCGCGTGCCGCCCGTTCGCCGCTCTCGCGCTGGCGCAGCGCGCTGAGGTCGTCGAGCCACACCACGCGGTAGAGCTCCTCGCCGGAGCCGTCACGCACCGCGATGCCCTCTCCGGCGACCGGCACCGTCGACCCGTCGGCGCGCCGATGCTCGACTTCCCAGCGCACGTAGCCGGTTTTGCGGACCTCGCGGTCGAGGGCCGGCAGCAGCGCGGCGTGGCGGGGGGTAGCGAGGCTCGCGAAGGGCCGCCCGACGAGCTCCTCGGCGCGCCTGCCGTGCAGCTCGGCGAAGGCCTTGTTGACCTCGGCGATCCGTCCGCTGCCCGGCTCGACCAGCGCCGCCGGTCGGCGTGTGCGCTCGAAGCTCGTGTGCCAGCGACGGCGGATCCGCTCGGCCCGCGCCAGCTCCGCCTCGGCGTGCGCGGCGCGCTCGGCGTGCGCGGCGGCCTCGCGCGCCAGCGTCTCGGCGCGAGCGGTCGCTTCGGCGAGCTGGCTTTGTGTGTTCTGAAGCGCCCGATCGGTCTCCGCTAGCCGCGACTCGCTGGCGAGTCGTCGCGAACGCTCCTCGCCGAGCTCCCGCTGGAGGGCAGCGAGGCGAGCGCGCAAGCGCTCGATCTCCTTGGCGTGCCGCTCCGCCTCGCTCTCCGCGCGCTCCAGCCGCGCGCGGTGGTCGAGCAGGGAACGCTCAGCCGCGGCGACGGCCCGCTCGAGCCGTTCGCGATCGGCGGCCAGCTGTGCCCGGGTGCGCTCGAGTTCGGCGCGCAGGCGCTCGCACTCGCCCTCCGCACGCGCCAGTTGCGCGCCGACCGCTTCGCGCTCCGCGGCGAGCGTGCGCAGCCTGCGGGCGGCGTCGGCGAGCTGTGCGGCACGCTCTTCGCCGAGCCGCTCGAGGCGATCGATGCGCTGAGCGGCGACCTGACGCTCGCGCTCGAGCTCGTCGAGGCGGGTGCGTAGGCGTGCCCGCTCGGCATCGCTGGTGGCGAGCGAGCCCTCGAGTTCGCTGATGCGCGCCGCCAGCTCTTCGGCCCGCCGCGCGACGCGGTCGCGGTCGTCGAGGGCCGCCGCCAAGCGCTCGGCCAGCTCTTGACGGCGCGCGCTGAGCTCGGCGGCCTCGGCGCGTGTCTGTTCGAGTTCGCCGCGCGCCCGCTCGTGCGCGTGGCGGGCGGCGGCGAGTTGGGTGAGCAGGCGGTCGCGTTCGTCGGCGAGCGCGCTGCGCTGACCGGCTAGCTGGTCGCGCTCGGCGCGCAGCTGCTGGTGCTCGCTTTCGAGCTCCTCGTACTCGCCGCGCAGGCGCTGGTGCGCGCCGCGCAGCTGGTTGTGCTCGCGGTGCAGCTGGTCGTGCTCGCCGCGCAGCTGCTGGTGTGCGGCGGCCAGCTCGGAGCGTTCGCGCGCCAGCGCCTCGCGCTCGCGGAGCGCTTCGATCAGGCGCGTGCGCAGCTGCTCGACGATCGTCCGCACGCGCGCGAGTTCGTGCTCGAGGGCGCGCAGCGGTCGCAGGTCGCTGATCAACAGTTGGCAGGCGACCCGACCGCTGCCGGGCGCGACGCGGATCGCCACCGGCAGGCGCGCGCCGTGCGCCCCGGGCAGCTCGGTGCGTAGCTCGGTTTGCGCGTTCGCGCCGTCGTCGCCGGTGCCGGGCAGCGCGAGCGTGCCGAAGAGGTCGCCGAGCGTGCGCCCGAGCGCGCGCTCGCGGGGATGCCCGAAGAGTCGCGTCGCCGCGGGGTTCCAGTCGCAGATTCGCCCTTGCTCGTCGAGCGCGATGCACGCTTCGTGGCTGTGCGCAAGCAGCGCGCGCAGGCGCCCTCCCCGCTCGCCGAGGGCCTGTCGCAGCAGCCGCTCGCGGGCAGCCGCGATGCTGCTGGCGGCCGCCGCCACCAGGCCGGCGGCGAGGAACACCTGCAGGCCGCGCACGCCCGCTTCGGGTGGGGCGGCGGGGTTGGCGAACGGGCCTTGACCGGATGCGGTGAGGAGTGCTGCAAGCACGCTGCCGGCCGCTGCGCAGGCGGCGAAGGCGAGCGCACCGAACCGCCACGCGAGCGCCAGCGTGAAGAGCAGCGGCAGGCTCGCCGGGAGCGCGTTGCGGAAGCTGAGGGTGGTGGGTTCGGCGGCGAAGACCAAAAGGCCGCTTGCGACCGTCGCGCCGCTGAGCGCCGCGAGCACCCCGAGCGCGCGCCGGTTGGCGGGATCGGCGAGCGCCGCTCGGAGCGCCGTCCGCAACGCCGCTAGCTGCGCGGCCGCCGGGCGCGCCTGGGCCCGCGGCCAGAGCGCGACGGTGCTGGCGGCGAGCGGCCCGAGCGAGGCGACTCCGACGACGTCGGCCGACCACCACGAAAGCCAGGCGTCGAGCGGGTCGCTGCCGTAGGCGCGCGCGGCCGCGAAGGCGCCGGCGATCGCCGCCAGACCGCAACCCGCGGCGGTCGCTACGGACAGTTGGGCGAGCGGGGCGAAGCTGGGCTGGAGCGCGCGGGGCGAGCCGGCGAGGCGGCGCCCGAGGAGCGCTACGGCCACTGGTGCGGCGGCGCCTGGCAGCCCAAAGGCGAGGGCCAGCGCGGGGGCGGTGCCGGCGAGCAGGTTGGCGCCGACCGCCCCAACGAGTAGCCCGCCAAGTGCCGGCGGCCAGCTGCGCGCGGGGAGCGCGTAGAGCGCGCCGGCGGCGATGCCAGTCGCTGGCCAGAGGGTGGCGGTCCCCCCGCTCGGTTCAACCAGCGCCTGACCGAGGCGCGCGGCGGCGAGGTAAACGGCGGCGTGAGCGGCGGCGGCTAGGAGGGTCCGGACCGCCGGGGCGGTACGTGCGGTCACGTCCACGGTGTCGGCGTTCGCGACCAACTACTTGAGCCCTGCAACGCGGAGCGCCCAGCCGGCGCGCCGGCGGTCTTCGCGCGGCCCGACCGCGGCGTGCCCGAAAGCCGCGGTGGCCGCCCATCCGGTTGACGTGGCTAGACGAGCTTGAGCTCCTCCCTGAACATCGCCTCGCCCTCGAGCGTGCGATGGACGGGGCACTTGGCGACGATCTGCATCAGTCGCTCCTGCTGCTCCTCGCTCAGGTGGCGGGGCAGCTTGACGGTGATGTCGAAGCGCGTCGGTGCACCCCGCTGCGCGGGCTCGAATTCGACCTCGACCTCGACGTTGCCGACGTCCCAGCCCTTCCGTTTGGCGTACATCTCGAGTGTGATCGCGCTACAGGAGGCAAGCGCGGCGGCGAGGAGCTCGAGGGGTGTCGGGCCGGTGTCGTGGCCGCCGTTGGTGGGCGGCTCGTCGGCGAGTAGGCGATGTTGTCGTACCAACACCTCGTGCTGGTAGGTCCCGTCAAGCCGTTTCGCCACCGCTTTCATCGCGCTGCTACCTCCCGCTGATCGGTCTTCTCCAGAGACTCTGAAGGGCACGGCGCTCAGCCGCGCCCTTCGAACAACTGCGGTTCCGGTTCGTCAGCGAAGCGCGCCATCGCCCAGAGCAGGTCGGACGCGCGGTTCAAGAATGCGAGGACGGTCGCGTCGTCGAGTTCGCCGAGGGCTCGCAGGGCCGCGACCCGTCGTTCCGCACGGCGCAGCACGGTGCGCGCGAGGTCGAGGCGTGCCGACAGTTCGCTGCCGCCGGGAATTACGAACTTGGGTGGCAGGTCGACGCGCCCCATGTAGCGGTCGATCAGCTGCTCGAGCTCGGCCACGGCGCTCTCCTCGATCCGTGAGACGCCCGGCTCGAGCCGTGCCGCAGCTTCCGGTGCGGTCGCTAGCTGGGCGGCGACTACGAACAGTTGGCGCTGCAACCAGAGGATGTCGCGGTAAAGCTCGGAGTTTGGCTCGCAGGCGGCGCGGCAGAGGCCGAGCGCCGACCCGGCCTCATCGATCGTGCCGTAGGCCTCGGGGCGCGCCGAGTGTTTGGGCACGCGCCCGCCGTACCAAAGGCCGGTGGTGCCGTCGTCGCCTTTGCGGGTGTAGATCTTCATGCGCGGAGCGGTGCGTGCGGTCGCTGCTTGACGCTAGCGCTCACTCGTAGAGCGGGTTGAAGACCAGGCCGGTCGGCACCTTCGGGTAGAAGAAGGTTGATTTCGGCGGCATCGGCACGCCGGCCGCGGCGATCTCGCGTACCTGCTCGATCGGCGTGGGCCGCAGCAGGAAGGCGACGTCGGCCTCGCCGGTGGCCACGGCCTGCAACGCCCGCTCGACGCGGGGGGTGTAGGAGATGCCGCGCTTGGCGGCGATGTCCTGCTCGTTCATGGCGAGCGCCCCGCGCAGGATCAGCTGCTCGAGGATCCCAGCGTCAAGCTCGCGCAGCGCCGCCGGCAGGTCGGTGAGTTCGCGCGCAGCGCGCGCGCTGTCGAGCGTGGCGATAACGGTGCGGCCGACGCGCGGGTCGATCACGCCGAAGCGCCCGACCACGCCGTTGCCGGCCGCGCCGGGCCAGGGCGGGTCGCGCTCCTCTAGCTGGAAGAGCAGCTCGAGGCGCGCCCAAAGCGCCGCGCGGCGCTCGTCGTCGAGCCCGGAGAGGAGTCGGTGGATCGGGAACACCACGAGCCCCGGGTCGGAGAGCGGGCAGAGGAACATCAACGTGTAGCGGTGGGGTCCTTCGCCACCCACTTCCTCGGCGTAGGTGCGCGCGGTCTCGTAGCGGTGGTGGCCGTCGGCGATCAGCAGCTCGCTGCTGGCGGCGGCGGCAGCCAGCTCGTCCGCGAGCGCCAGGTCGTCGACCCGCCAAACCGCGCTGCTGGTCTGGTCGTGTTCGACGAAGCGCGCCACCGGCTCCTGCGCGGTGGCGCGTTCGAGCAGCGCGCGGGCTTGGCCGTCGGGGTCGGGAAAGACGCTGAAGACGGGGGAGAGGTTGAGGCGGGTGGCGCGGGTGAGGCGCAGCCGGTCTTCTTTGGGGCCCGGTTGGGTGCGTTCGTGGGGGCGGATGCGCGAGCCGGGGGCCCGTGGGTCTTCTACGCGCACGCGCGCGAAGAAGCCGGTGCGGGTGCGCAGCTCGCCGTCGGGGCTGGTGAAGCGCTGGCGGAGTACCCAGACGGTGGCTTCAGGCTCGCGCACGAGGATGCCCTCGGCCAGCCAACGCTCGATCGTGTGGGCGGCTTCGCCGTAGGGGTCACCAGTGGCGCGCTCAGGGTGGTCGGGATCGTCGTGGGGGAGGTCGATCGCGACGACGTTGCGCGCGTTGCGGGCGAGCAGGCTGCGCCGCCACGCCGGGTCGACGACGTCGTAGGGGGGTGCCACGAGTTGTTCGAGCGGGCCGGCGACCTCCGGGTCGTAGCGGATCGCGGCGAATGGCTGAACGTCGGGCATGCGGGCTGGACCCTAGCGCCGCTAGCGCGAGCGGCGCCGCTTAGGGGCGGGGGCGAGCCGTAGACTTGGAGCGCGCCGGGGCGTAGCTCAGCCTGGTAGAGCGCGCGCTTTGGGGGCGCGAAGTCGCCGGTTCGAATCCGGCCGCCCCGATGTCGAGCGCACCGCTTGGTGCGCCGAGCGGTGCACGGATCGGTGCCTCGGCCGATCAGTGCACCGACCAACGAGCCCCCGTAGCTCAGCGGATCAGAGCGAGGGACTTCTAATCCCTAGGTCGCAGGTTCGAATCCTGCCGGGGGCGCTTAGCGCTTAGCGGCGATGTTTTCGCGAGCGGGACGGTGACCGAAGCCACCTTCGGCTAGTCACTGCTGGCCCACGCCGCGGCTCTCACAACCCGTAGCTTTCGCAGGCGTACCCGTCGCCGTCTGCGTCGAGCCCGGCAGCGCAGAGCGAGGAAACCACCGCTGTTACCGCGACCCTCGTGTTAGGCAACTTCGCTCAACCAAATCGTTACCCATTTGGCGCAGTCGAAACTCTTCGCGCGAATCCGGCATCCGCAGCGGCCGCGCCGCTCTGCTACCCCCGGGACCGACGCGACCCGTCGCCGGGCATGTCCGCTGCTAGCGTCGGGAGCTGCAAGGTTCGTCGAAGGGGGAGGGAGGGACAGTCACCCGCGTCGAGACCGGCGGTGAGGTGGCGGCGCTGCGCCTCGCCGGCCAGCCGGTGCTGGTGATGTCGACGAACGCCGGGCCGCCCACCCGGCCGAACCCGTCGATCTCCTTCTTCGTGCGCTTCGACCCGGCGCTCGTGCCCGACGCTCAGGAGCGGCTTGAGCGGATGTGGGGTGAGCTCGCGCGCGGCGGTGAGGTGCTGATGCCGCTCGACGAGTACGCCTACAGTCCGCTGTACGGCTGGGTTGAGGACCGCCACGGCGTGTCGTGGCAGCTGTTCACCACACCGCCCGGCGCCGATCCGCGGCCCACGGTGATGCTGTCGCTGCTTTTCACCGCCGCCGACGGCACGGCGGCCGATGCCGGCGCGTTCTACCGCAGCGTGTTCCCCGGCTCGCAGGAGGGGTTCATCGCGCGCCTTGCCGACGTGGCGCCGCAAGCCGCCGCTAGCGACGCGGTCAGCCAGGGCGGGGGTGGCCGAGAGGTGGGCGACCAGGCGGCGGGCGACCAGGCGCGAGACGACCAGGCGCGAGGGGACCACGCGCAAGGCGACCACGGTTCCCCGCAGCGCGTTATGTACTCCGACTTGCGCCTCGGCGAGACGTGGTTCGTGGCGATGGACGGGGGGCGCGAGCACGGCTTCGCGTTCAACGAGGCGGTCTCGCTGATGGTGGAGTGCGACACCCAGGAGGAGATCGACCACTATTGGGAGGCGCTGTCGGCGGTGCCGGAGGCGGAGATCTGCGGCTGGTGCCGTGACCGCTTCGGTGTTACGTGGCAGGTCGCGCCAAGCCTGATGCACGCCGTGCTGGAGTCGGGTGACCCAGGCCGCGTGCTCCGCCACGTCGAGGAGCTCCAGAAGATGAAGAAGATCGAGTTGGAGCCGCTGCGCGGGGTGTAGAAGGAGCGGCGGCCTGAGCGGTCGCGAGCTACCTCGCCGGTTACGCGCTAGCTGAGTGCTCGCGAGCTACGCGAGCGGTCGCGGGCGGAAGGCGGTTAGCGCGGTCACTTGACGGCGCGCGGTCAGAAGGCCGCACCTCGCGGCGACGTATTACGCGAACAGGGGAGCCTGGTGGCGATCAGGAGGGGTGCTTGACAGGCCCAATGCACGCGCGACAGGATGGGTTCCTACTCGGGATCGAGCGCAAGCTGTGGAATGTCCCCAACGCCCTGCGCGGATCCATCGACGCGGCGTATTACGAGTATGAGTACGGGCACGTGGTGCGCGAGATCAGCTTTGGCCAGGACGCATTCGACGCTTTCGCGGAGCACGGCGTAAAGCTCGAGCCCGCGCGTGACCAGGGGGCCGATCGCGAGCACCCTATGAGGACCGGGGCGCCAACATCTTGTGGCTGCCGCCCGAGGCCCGCTGGTCCCACCTGCAGAAGAGCGCCCGCCAGCCCACCATCGGCCGCCTCGTAGACGACGCGATGACGGCCGTGGAGCGGGACAACCCCTCCCTCAAGGGGGTGCTCCCCAAGGACTACGCCCGCCCCGCGCTCGACAAGCAGCGCCTGGGGCAGCTCATCGACCTCGTCTCCAACATCCACCTCGGCGGGGGCGACAACCACGCCCGCGACATCCTGGGACGGGTCTACGAGTACTTCCTCGGCCAGTTCGCGAGTGCCGAAGGCAAGAAAGGTGGGGAGTTCTACACCCCGCGCTGCGTCGTCAAGCTGCTTGTCGAGATGCTGGAGCCTTACAAGGGCCGCGTCTACGATCCCTGCTGCGGCTCGGCCGGGATGTTCGTGCGGTCGGTGCGCTTCGTGGAGGCACACGCCACAGGCAACGGCAACGGCGGTCGCGCGCGAAGCGACATCAGCATCTACGGCCAGGAGCTGAACTACACGACCTGGCGGCTGGCCAAGATGAACCTCGCCATCCGCGGCATCGACGGGCGGATCGAGCAGGGCGACTCGTTCACGAACGACCGCTTCCCCGACCTCAAGGCCGACTACATCCTGGCCAATCCGCCGTTCAATATGAAAGCTTGGGGCGGCGAACACTTGCGAGAGGACAAACGATGGAAGTTTGGCGTGCCACCGGTCAATAACGCCAAGTTCGCCTGGGTGCAGCACATGATCCACCATCTGGCGCCCACGGGCTACGCGGGCTTCGTGCTCGCCAACGGGTCAATGTCCTCCAACCAGGCGGGCGAGGGCGAGATCCGCAAGAACATCATCGAAGCCGACCTGGTGGACTCCACGGTGGCCCTACCCGGTCATCTCTTCTTACTCCACCCAGATCCCGGCGTGCCTCTGGTTCCTCGCGCGGGACAAGAACAACGGACGCTTCCGCTACCGCCGCGGCGAGATCCTCTTCATCGACGCCCGCAAGAGGGGCAACATGGTGGACCGCACCCACCGCGAGCTCAGCGACGAGGACGTCCGCAATATCGCCGACACTTACCACGCCTGCCGCGACGAGAGGGACGCGGGCGAGTAGCGGAACGCTCCCGGCTTCCCCAAGAGCGCCACGGTGGAGAGGGTGCGCAAGCACGGCCACGTCCTCACGCCCGGCCGCTACGTCGGCGCTGAACCAGCTGAGGACGACGGCGAGCCGTTCGAAGAGAAGATGCAGCGGCTCGTCGCGCAGCTCCGCGAGCAGCAGGCCGAGGTCCCAAGACTCGATGCGGTGATTGCCAAGGACCTAGGAGAGATTCGCTATGGCCACTGATGCCCTGCTCCGCGTCAGGCGCGAAGAGGTGCTCCGCATGGCTGCCAGATCTGGCGCGCGCAGCGCCGGCCTGTTTGGGTCCGTCGGCCGCGGCAGGGCGAGCGGCGACAGCGACGTCGACCTCCTCATGGCGTTGGAACCCTGGCGGAGCATGCTCGATCAAGGTTGCCTCGTCAACGAGCTGGAAGAGCCCCTTGGCCGGAAAGTTGACGTCATCTCGAGGGCGGTATCTACCGGGTCTTGGGGCGTCGCATCCTCCAAGAAGGCGCGTCTGCTGTGGCCAAGGGGCCGCGTGTGTGCCTCACCTAGATGCTGGAGTGCATCCAGGAGATCGAATGCTTCACTGCGGACGAGCGGGAGCAATTCTTGCGTGACGAGATGCTCCAGGACACCGGCCTCCGCAACATCGAGCCCATCGATGCGGCGGCCAAGGGAGACGACCCGTACGGAAGAGGGCATCCGGAGGTGCCGTGGTGGCTTTGGACGAGGTAAGTTCGATCGACGAAATGAATCAAGACCAGCTGCGCGGAAAGATACTGGAGTCTTTGAGAGAGCAGGGCTTCGAGATCCGGGGCGACGCTCTCGTTCCGCCAGACCCGACTGATAAGGAAGGAATAAGACAGCTCCATGCCGAAGCGGTTCGCCATCGCATCGCTAAGGCCAAACCAAGCCTGAAACGCCACGAAGATCGCCTACTAGGCTTCATTGCGGCGGGAAGCGAGGTTGTTCCGAACAGCATCTGTCCGCGGTTGGTTCTGGTACAGTCGGGATCAGAGGCAGAGCTTCTGTTCAGGTATGTGTGCCTTCATTGGAGCATCCCGGTGTCTGCTGGCTATGGGCGGCGGTTGCGGTTCCTCGTCTTCGACGACTCCAACGGCAAGCTCATCGGCCTGTTCGGCCTTGGCGATCCGGTCTTCAGCCTCGGCCCGCGAGATCAGTGGATCGGATGGGGGTCCAGCCAAAAGAAAGAGCGCCTGCAGTCCGTCATGGACCTGTTCGTGCTCGGTGCGGTGCCGCCTTATTCACAGCTTCTCTGCGGGAAGCTGATTGCACTCCTTGCGACCAGCCGCGAGGTTCAACAGGCCTTTCGCCAGAAGTATCACGGCAAGCGATCCCTCATCAGCGGAAAGGCCCTGGACGGGCGGCTCGCACTTCTGACCACCATCTCCGCACTGGGGCGGTCTTCCCTCTACAACCGCTTGACGTACCGTGGGGAACTGGTATTCCGGAGCGTGGGCTTCACCCGAGGCTCGGGGGAGTTTCAGTTCAGCAATGGCTTGTACGAGGATTTGCGGCGGCTGGCAGTGGAGCATTGCCAGGCAACCGCCAAGCACGTGCGGTGGGGCAACGGCTTTCGAAACAGGCGGGAGTTGCTGCGCAAGGTGCTCCCCCTCATCGGGTTGTCGCGGGAGCTCGTCTATCACGGTGTCCAGCGCGAGATCTTCGTGGCGCCCCTTGCCAGCAACGCTGCGGCGTTCCTCCGGGGCGAGAGCCACCGACTGACGAGCTACGACCGCACGGCGGACGACTTGTTCGCGTGGTTCAAGGAACGGTGGCTTCTGCCGCGGGCCGCCCGCGACGATGCATACCGTGGGTTCGATCCAGAGACCTACCGGTTGTGGAGGCTTTCATGACGGCAAGCAACAGACCCGCGGACCACACCCCGTTTGCCGATCTGCCGGCCGCCCTGGTCGAGGAGGTGCTCGAGAAGACCGCCGAGGTGGCAGATGGCCTGCTCGCCTCGTTCCAACAGGTCAAGGCCGATCGTCAGTCGCTGCGCAACCAGCTAACGAATTCGGGTCTGGTGATGGGGGAGTCCTCGCTCGGTTATCCGCCGCTACCGACGACCTGTGCCACGGACGGCTCCTATGCCATCGAGCGTCTGCTGACGACCGATCTGGCCGCGGCTGCGGCGGTTGCAGTGGAAGGGCTCACGCCGCCTTCGGAGAAGCGACACTGGGCGCTGCCTCACCACAAGACGTTCGTCGCTGCTGAGCCTCACCTGGAGGACACGGCGACCGTGCTCCGCGCTGTGATGCTTGGCGAGGAGCTGCGCTTGGCCGCGAACGCACCCCACGACCTCGTGATGATGGACGGCACGCTGACCCTACCCATCATCTACTTCAACCAGGCGCTGAACACCGCGCCAGATGCGAAGCAGCTGCGCTGCGCCGAGGAGTTCCTCGGGCACTGTTCCGAGTATCTGGAGGCCTACCTGGTTCTTTTGCGCTCGGAGCGATCGGATAAGCATTACGCCGCTCTTCCGAAGTACTCGACTCGCCGGGAAATCGGGCGGAAGCTCGGGTGGCCGCCGATGTATGACGATCGAGGAATGCTCACTATCCTGCTCGACCCCGGCGAGCTCACGACGCCACTCCAGCTGGAGCACCCACGCGACAGCAAGGGCGATGTCACCTGGCATCTGAACACAGGTCGGCTTCCGGTAGACGCGAAGAAGGAGGCAACTGACCTCTCGGGCGAGATCATCTCCGCGCTGGAGGCGGTGTGCGTGTTCTACTACAAGCCCCATTCGTGGCTCCCTGCCCTTCGGGTGGAGGTCGCTGGAAGTGTGGCATCGAACACTCAGCGTCTTGCGACGGTCATCCAGGGACTCAAGCACCAGACCGCAACTCCCTCCATGCTCGAGCCCTATCCGCTTTACCTGGCCGATCGCACCGCGAAGGCCCTCGCTCGGGCCTTCCCGGCATTCCGGCAGGTGACAACCCAGCGGGTCTCGGAACAGTACAAAGGCGACATCGGCGAGGTGTTCTTCGCGATGCACGGCTACCGAAGCGAGACGGGGAGATAGTTCTATGCCGGAGGAACGCAAGACTCTGGAACAGGTCGTTGACGAGGCGGAGCGGCTCGGCGTCGTCGGCTCACCATCGTCGACGGCGCAGCTGGCGCTCGACATCCTCGGCTCGGCAGTCACACGCAAGCTGGTCGGTGAGCTAGCACTCCTGCGCTTCACGCAGGACGCAAGCCCGCACTACGCCCTCGGGCAGATCACCGAGGTTCAGTTGCGGAACATCTGGCATGAGGACCCGACGATGCGCAGCCTCATCCGCCAGCGTGGCCGGGTGGACGCGGTCAGCGAGCGCCAGGACACCCACTTGGGCCAGATGGTGATCAGCGCCGTCTTCCGACAGGGTGGTTCCGGTGGATACGAGCCAAGCATCCTTGGCACCGTGCCTGCCACGGGCACGCCAATACACCTGGTTAGCGATGCGATCCTGGATGAGTTGCTACGCCCCTACCGGGATCAGATTTTCTACCTGGGTCACGTCTACGGGTCGAAGCCGCGGCTTCCCCTTTGGTTCAAGCACTTCGGACAGGGACCCGACGGAGCAGGGGAGGCGTACCACCTCGGGATCTTCGGCAAGACCGGGTCGGGCAAGTCGGTGCTCGCGAAGATGATCCTTCTCGCCTACGCGCGCTACCCGCAGATGGCGCTCCTCGTCATCGATCCGCAGGGCGAATTCTCGCGGGACCTGAAGAAAGGGGGCGCGAGCGGCGAGTTCCCGTTGCCCGTGGGAGATGTCGCTCGCAAGCTGGGAAAACAGCCGGTCGTCCTCACGGTGCGCAACTTGGTGCTGGACCGTTGGGAACTATTCGAGCAGATCCTTTTCGAATCGCTCTTCTTCGAGCGGCTGACGATTCGAAAGGGCGAGAATCGCGAGCTGGCCTGCGGCATCCTGGTGGAAAAGCTACAGAAGGCCGAGGTCAAGCTCGTAGACCTTCACGAGCGGTCGTCCTTCGATCGAGCCTGGCGGATTCTCCAGGATGACAAGGTCCAGAGGGTTTTCTATCGCGCGAAGGAATCTCGTGATCGATTCGATACCGCATTGCATGAAGCTAACCCAAATGAATTTTTCCGCGATTACTGGGGACCCGTGGCGGAGCTGTTCCGCGAGGACCGTCCTGGAGCCAGGAGCATCAAGAAGGCGTTGGCCTGGCTGCTCGACCTGAACGCCACGAATCGGCGGATTCTGGTCGTGGACCTGTCTAAAGAGCAAGCCAAGGGCCTCTTCTGGAATGAGAAGATCCAATCCCTCGTCATAAAGCGACTGCTAGATGGGCTCGCCCAGACAGCAGAGCACTTCTACAAGGAGGGCCAGAGCCTCAACGCGCTCGTCGTCATTGATGAAGCGCACCGACTCGCTCCTCGCGAGCTCCCGCGCGAGGATGAGGCTGCTCGTGGAGTCCGCGGCGTGCTGATCGACGCCGCGCGGACGACGCGCAAGTACGGCCTCGGGTGGCTCTTCATCAGCCAGACGCTGTCGAGCCTGCACCCCGAGATCTTGCAGCAGCTACGGATCTTCTTCTTCGGCTTCGGGCTCGGCCTGGGGCAAGAGTTCCAGTCGCTGCGCCAGCTTGTCGGCTCTTCCGGCACGGCGCTCGACCTGTACCAGCTTTTCCGCGATCCGCACTCGGCCTTTGACACGGCGAGCCGCCAGTACTCGTTCATGACGATCGGACCGGTGAGCCCGCTCTCCTTTTCGGGAAGCCCGCTGTTCCTGAACGTCTTCAACACGGTGGAGGCCTTCCTTGAGGCGAACCGCCTGGAAGCCTGAGCACATGAGAGCCATAGGTCAGGGAAACACGGCCCGGAACGACAGGCGCTGCGAGCACGGTGTGCCGCCGCTGGGCAACGCGAACTTCGCCTGGGTGCAGCACATCATCCACCACATGGCGCCCGCGGGGCTCGCCGGCTTCGTCCTCGCCAACGGCTCGATGTCCGCCAACCAGTCCGGCGAGGGCGAGATCCGCAAGAACATCATCAAGGCCGACTCGGGGACCGCGCGGCCAGGTCGCCAGGCAGTGCCTGTAGGGGCGACCAATGGCCGCTGACAAACCCCACTACCACGGCCACCGGCAGCGCCTCCGCGATCGGTTCGTGAAGTCCGGCCTCGCGGGTTTCGCGGACCACGAGGTGGTGGAGCTGCTGCTCACCCTCGCGATCCCGCGTTCCGACGTCAAGGAACCGGCCAAGGCGCTCATCGCCCGCTTCGGAAACCTCCGGGGCATCCTCGATGCTTCGTTGGACGACCTCCGTGCGGTACCCGGGATCGGGAGCGTGACCCCGGTGGCCCTCCACATCATCAAGGCAGCGGCGACGCTCTACCTCCAGCAGAGCAGCGAGGGTCAGGACTCGCTCGCGGATCCCAGCCGGCTCGCGTCGCTCTGGCGGATGCGCATCGGCTCGCTGCCCAACGAGACCTTCGAGGTGGCCTACCTCGATTCCGCATACCGCCTCCTACGAGACGGGATCGAGCGACTCGAAGAGGGCACCATCGACCGCGCAGCCGTGTATCCGCGCCGGGTCATCGAGGCCGCGCTGCGGCGGGGGGCGTTCGGCGTCCTCCTCGCCCACAACCACCCAAACGGCGCGGTCGCCCCGAGCGAGCACGACAAACTGCTGACCCGTGCGATCGTGCTCGCAGCCGAAACCGTCAGCCTGCGGGTCATCGACCATCTCATCGTCTCGGCCGACGCGTCATTCAGCTTCAGGGAGGCCGGGCTTCTGTGACGATCGCGCCCGTCATCCTCAAGCACTACCCGAGGTTGAACGACGTACAGCGGGAGATCGTCGGACATCTCGACGGGCCCTTGCTCGTCATCGCCGGCCCGGGCTCGGGCAAGACGCACAGCATCGTGCTGCGCGCATTGAACTTGCTCCTCCTCGAAAAGGCCCAGCCGCGCCAGATCGTTCTGTGCACGTTCACCGAGAAGGCGGCGCTCGAGATGCGCGACCGGCTCGCCGCCGCTGCCCGAACCGTCGGCTACGAAGGCGACCTCTCCGAGCTGACCGTCTCGACGATCCACGGCTTGTGCAACCACATCCTGACCCAGCACCGACACCGTACGGACCTGGGCCACAACTACGAAACGCTCGACGAACTGACCCAGCTGCTCTTCATCTTCGAGCACTTCGACGAGATCGTCGGTCCCGCCGAGAATGGTCTCTTCCTTGGG
The DNA here is from genome assembly GCF_900108055.1 of Thermoleophilum album. GTDB lineage: Bacteria > Actinomycetota > Thermoleophilia > Solirubrobacterales > Thermoleophilaceae > Thermoleophilum > Thermoleophilum album. Next base: position 150,643 of record NZ_FNWJ01000002.1, read on the forward strand.
CGCTGGAGGACTCGGTGGACCGCCATCGAAGGGGCGCGCGCGTACTTCGACAAGATCACCGAAGAGCTGATCGAACCCGAACGTCTCCGAGACGCCACCGCCCCGTTCATCCGAGCCATCGGCGAGGCCTACCTCCGCTATGAGCGCGCCCTCGTCGAGGCGAATCGGACCGACTTCGCCCATCTCCAGCGGTTCGTGTACGACCTGCTGCGGGACCCGGCGACCGCCGATGCCGTGACCTGCGACCTTCGTTACATCCTCGTCGACGAGTACCAGGACACGAACTACATCCAGGAGCAGCTCCTCCTGAAGCTGACCGAGAAGAGCCGGAACCTCTGCGTCGTCGGCGATGAAGACCAGAGCCTCTACCGCTTCCGCGGCGCGACCGTTCGCAACATCCTCGAGTTCCCCCAGCGCGTCCCCGACGCCCGTGTCCTCAAGCTCACGACCAACTACCGGTCCCACCGGGCGATCGTCGAACGCTACGACCGCTGGATGGCCTCGTGCGACTGGTCGAACCCCAACGGTCCCTGGTTCCGGTACGACAAGACGATCCGAGCGGACACCTATACGTGCCACCCGGAGTACCCCGCGGTCATCAGCATCTGGGGCCGAGACCGGCGGGACGAGGCGACGCGGTTCGCCGACCTCGTCGCCTTCCTGAAGTCGGGCGGCGTCATCACCGACTACAGCCAGGTCGCGCTGCTCCTCCACAGCGTCAGGGAGGAGCACAGCGGCCCATACCTCGCGGCCCTCGAGGCGAAGGGCATCCCCGCCTTCTGCCCCCGCGCCCGCGCCTACTTCGGGATCCCGGCGGTGCGAGACCTCGTTGCCTGCTTCGCGGTGATCCTCGGGTGGCACGGCGACGGCCGCGGCCAGGTCGCGGGCGCGGTGGCGGACCTGGCCCGCTACGTTGACGACGCGATCGTGGCCCTCGCCCGGCGCTTCGCCGCGCCGCATCCGCTCGCTGAGGCACTCCGCCGCTGGGCCGAGGAGATCGCCGGCCTCCGCGAGGGCGAAACCCTCGACCTACGGCTCGCGGATTACTTATACCGCCTGCTCGCCCTCGAGCCTTTCCGGAGCGCCGTTCGCAACGAGAACACCGCCCGCACCCTCGCGATCTTCTCGCAGCTCCTGAACGTCTTCCAGACCTACTACCACTACACGGTCATCACGCACCGCAACCGCGAGGCGCTCCGCCTGCACTTCTTCAACAGCTTCCTGCGCCTGCTCTACGACGGCGGTATCAACGAGTACGAGGACCCGGACCAGCCCTTACCCAAGGGGCACGTCCAGGTCATGACCATCCACCAGGCCAAGGGACTCGAGTTCCCGGTGGTCGTGGTCGGTTCGCTCTCCAACCAGCTGTCGAGCCCGAAGCAGGTGGACCGCGATCTCGGGCCCTTCTACCATCGGCCCCCCTTCGAGCCCGCGAGCCGCATCACGCTCTTCGACCGGATGCGCCTGCACTATGTCGCCTTCTCGCGCCCCCAGAAGCTGCTCGTGCTCACGGCGCACGAGAAGCCGAAGGACCACTTCGCGCCGATCTGGGAGGGACTTCCTCAGTGGCCCTACGTCCAAAAGGAGCTGCTGGCGGCGCAGCGCTTCGAAGCGCGGGAGCGGATGCCGGTGAAGAAGAGCTACAGCTTCACCGGTGACCTCAAGATCTACGAGACCTGCCCGCGCCAGTACCAGTTCTTCCGGGAGTACGACTTCACGCCCTCGCGCTCCGCGGTGATCTTCTTCGGCCTGCTCGTCCACCAGGCGATCGAGGAGATCCACCGCATCGCTCTCGACGGCAGGCTCGACACCCTGGACGAGCACCGGATCCGGGAGCTCTTCGACCGGACCTTTCGCTTCCTCGCTCTTACCGATGTCCGCCCGATCGGCGACGCGGCGAGGGCGGCCGCGTTCGAGCAGGTCATGAACTACTTCCGCCAGAACCAGGACGTGATGCGCCGGGTGGTCCAGACCGAGGTGGACGTGTCGCTGGAGAAAGAGGGCTACATCCTGCAGGGCAAGGTGGACCTCCTGCTCGGCGGCGACGGCAAGCTCGAGCTCCTCGACTTCAAGACCTCGCCGCGGCCGAAGGACAGTCCCGAGCTCATCGCCGCCTACGAGCGGCAGCTCTGCACCTACGCGCACATCCTGGAACGGCGCCACGGCCGGCGGGTGGACCGGCTGCTTTTGTACTGGACGTCGGAACCGCGCAAGGAGGATGCGCTCATGGTCCTGCCCTACGACCCGGCGCGGGTCGAGGAGGCGGGGCGGCACTTCGACGAGGTGGTGCGACGGATCCAGGCCCGCGAGTTCGCGGTGACGACGCCGCCGGAGGCGGCGATCTGTCAAGAGTGTGACCTCCGGATGCTCTGCCGGAGCGAGAACATCATCATCGGCAGCGACTGAGGAGGGCAGGCGTGGCGAAGATCGAGATCACGAAGACCGAGCTGGTCTGGCCGGGCAAGTACAACGAAGACGGCACCCTCAAGGAGGTGCCGCGGGTGAGCCTCCCCTTCCAGGTCATCGAGCGGGTGAACGAGAGCCGGGCCACCCGCGAGTCGAAGAAGGGCGGCGTCCAGCAGACGCTTTTCGACGTGTGGGAAGGCAAAGAGGGCGAGACCTTCGAGGAGGGCTGGCGCAACAAGCTGATCTGGGGCGACAACCTGCTGGTGATGGGCTCGCTGCTTGAGAAGTTCGCGGGCAAGATCGACCTCATCTACATTGATCCGCCGTTCGCGACGGGCGCGGACTTTTCCTTCACTGCCCCTATCGGTGAGGAAGGGGAGGAGGTTTACAAAGAACAGTCGGTGCTGGAGGAGAAGGCGTACCGGGATACGTGGGGGCGGGGCATACAATCCTACCTCTCGACGATTTATGACCGCCTTGTGGTTATGAGGGAACTCCTATCTGAACATGGGACGATCTACGTGCATTTGGGCTACAAGATCATGCACTACGTGAAGTTGATGATGGATGAGATCTTTGGGACCGAGAATTTTGTAAATCAGATTATTTGGTTCTATCCAGACACCCCAGGAAGGACAGAGAAACGTTTTAATGCAAAACATGACGTAATCTTGTGCTACAGCAATACAACCAATTACGCATTTTACGCAAACAGTGTGCGAGAAGAAATTCTTCTAGAAAGTAAGGAGCGATATAAAAGCCCCAGGGTATTAGGTGGACGCTCTTATGTAGGTGGCAAATCTGCTGAGATTGGCAAAGTTCCAGAAGATGTATGGCGTATTCCTGCCGTAAAGGGGACTACTGTTGAACATATGGCCTTTCCCACCCAAAAACCCGAACGCCTCCTTGAGCGCATCATCCTCGCCTCCTCCAACCCCGGCGATCTGGTCGCCGACTTCTTCTGTGGCTCCGGCACCACGCTGGCGGTGGCCGAGAAGCTCGGCCGGCGCTGGATCGGCTGCGACCTCTCCCGCTGGGCGATCCACGTCACCCGCAAGCGCCTCCTCGACATACCGAACTGCAAGCCCTTCGAGGTCCTGAACCTCGGCAAGTACGAACGCCAGTACTGGCAGGGCGTGACGTTCGGAGACAAGAAGGACAAGTCGGTCGCGGAGCGTGCCCTCTACGAGTACCTGGCCTTCATCCTCAAGCTTTACGGCGCCCAGCCGGTGGCAGGCATGGCGCACCTGCATGGGAAGAAGGGCAAGGCCATGGTTCACATCGGGGCGGTGGACGCGCCGGTGACGATCGACGAGATCGAGCAGGCACTGAATGAGTGCGTCGCGCTGAAGCAGTCGGAGCTACACGTGCTTGGCTGGGAGTGGGAGATGGGCCTTGCGGGCCCCAACAACGACCGGCGCCGCGGCGGTGTAATGCACGAGGTTGCGAGGCAGAGGGGCGTGAAACTCCTCCTCCTCCAGATCCCGCGCGAGGTGATGGAGGAGCAGGCGGCGGCGAAGGGCGACGTCAAGTTCTTCGAGCTGGCGTACTTCGGCGTGGACATCCTGCGCCCGAAGCCGCGCACGGTGGCGATCAGGCTCACGGACTTCGCCTCGCCGAACATGGACGAGCTCATCCCCGAGGACATCCGGGCGAAGATCAAGAAGTGGTCGGACTACATCGACTACTGGGCGGTGGACTGGGACTTCCAGAACGACACCTTCATGCAGGGCTGGGTGGCCTACCGCACACGCAAGGAGCGCAAGCTCCCGCTCGCCTCCGACCCGCACACCTACGAGAAGCCGGGCACCTACCGTGTGCTCGTCAAGGTGGTCGACATCTTCGGCAACGACACCTCACAGGCCTACGACGTGGAGGTGACGTAGCCATGGCCAAGGCCGTCATCGCGTACGACAAGGACCTGCCGGAGATCCCGGGCCGCCGGCCATGGGAGAAGCCGACCCAGCACCTGATCAAGGACCCGGGTGCGCCGACCGGCTGGAGCGTCGCGGAGGGGCGGCGGCCGAGCCGGCTGCTGCTGGTCCCCAAGATCCGAGAGGCCGTGGACGCCTGGCGCGATGGGGGGTACCCGGGCGCATCGGAGGTCACCCGGCGGCTCTTCGAATACTGGTTCGAAGAAGACCACGAGGTTCCCGGCTTCAACGTCCCCTTCCGCTACTACTTCTGCCAGCGGGAGGCGATCGAGACCCTGGCTTGGCTGGTGGAGGTCGCGAACGCGCGTGACGCGCAGGAGCTGATTCGGTCCTACGCGACGACGTTCAAGAAGGACCTGCTGAGCGACAACATCACCTTCCAGACCACCATGGACGGTCGTCGGCAACTACGCCGCTACGTCCCGGAGCGTAACGCCGAAGGCGTGCAGGACCTCCCACCCGAGAATCTGCGCCGCTACGCCTTCAAGTTGGCGACCGGCTCGGGCAAGACCTGGGTGATGGCGATGGCCGTCGTCTGGTCGTACTTCCACAGGCAGCGCGTTTCAGGGTCCGACCTCTCGACCAACTTTCTGATCGTGGCGCCGAACGTGATCGTGTATCAGCGGCTCGAGAAGGACTTCGCCGCCAACCGCATCTTTTACGAGTTGCCGTTGATACCTCCAGAATGGCGAGGCGCGTTTTCGCTGAAGGTGATTCTGCGCGGTAAGGCAACGGAGCCCGATCCTTCCGGCAACCTGTTCCTCACGAACATCCAGCAACTCTACGAGTCGCGGGAGCAGGAGTGGACGCCTGCGAACGCCATCGAAGCGCTGCTGGGGAAGAAGCCGGTCAAGGACCTCGCTGCCTCCGGCCGGCGTTCCATGCTCGAACGGGTGAAGTCGCTTCGCGACTTGGTGGTGATAAACGACGAGGCCCACCACGTCCACGACCAGGATCTGGCCTGGAGCCAGTCCCTTCTCGCGGTTCATCAGGCGCTTCCCAACGGGCTTGCCCTCTGGCTCGACTTCTCGGCCACGCCGAAGGACCAGAACGGCATGTACTTCCCCTGGACGGTCTGCGATTACCCGCTCGCCCAGGCGGTCGAGGACCGCATCGTCAAGGCCCCGCTCATCGTCACCAAGGAGGACGACCCCAACCAGCCGAAGGATGATCCCGAGGGCGTCACCAAGGACAACATCGGCGAGAAGTACGGCTACTGGCTGCGTGCGGCGGTAGCGCGCTGGAAGGAGCACCACGAGGTCTACAGGAAGCTCGGCACGCGCCCGGTGCTCTTCATCATGGCGGAGAAGAACGCCTACGCCGATGCGATCGGCGCGTACCTGTGGAAGACGAAGGAGTTCGGCTTCAAGGAGTCGGAGGTCCTGGTCATCCACACCGACGCCGCTGGGGAGATCACCAAGAAGGACCTGGACAAGGCCCGTGAGGCGGCCCGTGACATCGACAAGGCCAAGAGCAAACTGAAGGCCATCGTCAGCGTGATGATGCTCCGCGAGGGCTGGGACGTGCGGAACGTCACCGTGGTGCTCGGGCTGCGGCCGTTCACGGCGAAGGCCGAGATCCTGCCCGAGCAAGTGATCGGCCGCGGTCTGCGGCTGATGACCCAGGTGAGCCCCGATCGCACCCAGACGCTGGAGGTGCTCGGCACCCGGAACCTTTTGAAGGTGCTGAAGGAACAGCTGGAGGCCGAAGGCGTGGGCGTCGGTAGTACGAGGAGCGACCCGCCACCGCCGGTCATCATCGCGCCGGTGCAAGAGCGACTGCAGTACGACATCGCGATCCCACTTACTAAACCCAGCCTCGCGTACGACATCCGCAAGCTCTCCGACCTCGACGTCGACACGCTGGACCCCATCTTCGATCAGACGGAGCTGGACGAGCCCTTCCGCGTGAAGCTCCGGCTCGAGTTCGCCACCACCGAGACCGAGGTCCACCAGGCCGACATCGCCGCCGGCGACCGGCCGCCTTCCGAGGTGCTATCCAGCATCACGAAGAAGGTCATCGACCGAGCGAAGCTTCCGAGCCGCTTCGCCGAGCTGTACCCGGCGGTGCGGGACTACGTGGCGAAGCGTTGTTTCGGCAAGACCGTCAACGTAGAGGACGACGCGCTGCGCTCACACCTGGCGCGCCCGGAGCTGCAGGAAGGGATCGCGAAGTACCTGGCCCGCAAGATCGCCGAGCTCACGATCGAGCGCCGCGCGATCGAGTTCGACAGGGCGGACTTCCGGCTCTCGGAGACCAAGCCCTTCAGCTGGCGGCGGAACCTGCCGCCCCTGGAGGCGGAGAAGACGGTCTTCAACTACGTGGCAACCTACAACGACTTCGAGCGCCGGTTCGCTGAGTTCCTAGACCAGGCAACAGACGTCGTCCGCTTCGCCTCCTTGGGCACGACCCAGCAGGGCGAGTCGGGCACCCAGTTCCGGGTCGACTACCTCAAGCCCAGCGGTGCGATCGGCTTCTACCACCCGGACTGGGTGGTGGTCCAGAGGACCCCTGCCGGCGAAGTCAACTGGATCATCGAAACGAAGGGTCGGGTCTGGGAGGGCACGGCAGCGAAGGACGAGGCGCTCAAGACCTGGTGCGAGCGCGTCACCGCCGCCACGGATCGCCCGTGGCGCTACGCCCGCATCGACCAGACCGATTTCGACAAGAAGCGCGGAGCCCAAACGCTCGATGACCTGGTTCGGTGACTCTGATTGTCCCCATCGCCGACGAGGCGCACCGCAGCCAGATGAGCCGGCACATCTGCGACGAGCTCTACAAAGCAGATCGTGCGTCTCCGCCCCGCATGGCACGCCGACGATGACGACAAGGGCGAAGTCAAGGTGGTGATGACGGCTCGGCCTCGGACCCTCCAGAGTGACAGCCCTACATCCGCACCAAGCAGCGCCGTGAGTTCCTCGCCAAGGGTTTCCGCGACCCCGCTGACCCCTGCAAGTTCGGCATCGTGCGCGCCGTGTGGATGAAGGGATTCGACGCGCCTTCATTGCACACGATCTACCTGGACAAGCTGAAGCCCACCTCTGGGCTGATGCAGCGGATCGCGCGGATCAACCCATCGCCCGAGTTCAACCCGGGTCTTCCGTACCAAGCCCGTGCACTGCTCGTTGAACACATCGGTCTCGCCCGCAAGCGGAAGACCGCGCTTGCCAACTACACCGCAAGCGGCGGTGCCGGAGTAGGCCCTAGCCCACCCTGCCGAGCCGCGCCCGGTCAGCGGCGCAGGCAGGGAGAACCAGGGATCTTCAACCACGCTCCCAGCCGTCGCTACCAGACCCTCACCTTGGAAGCGGCGCAAGCAGTCGAGGAGCCACCCACCCGCGCCCCAACCACCGTCAGCGCTCCGCCCCGTAGGTCTCGAGCATCGCCAAGTAAAACAGCGTGTGCTCCCATAAGTGGGGAGTTGCCGTGTAAGTCAAAACGCGGCCGCGCGTCACCCGCCAAGTCTCGCCCAACACATGGGTGTCGGGAGTCGCCTCCACGTGCGCGATCCAATCGATCCCGCGCCGCACGCGCGCCAGCTTCGCCGGGTCGTTGCGCCGCCAAAAACGCGCCAACGCAATCAACGCCTTCGACTCGTACAAACCAAACGTGCGGTCCGAAGCGGGCGCCCGGAAACTCGGCTCCAGCTCGCGCCAACAGTACTCCGCGTGATCGGCCAGGCGGGAACGGTCGGCCGGCGCGAGCTCCGCCGGCCACAAAGGGTACGCGCAGTACTCCACACCGCCCCCGTAGCTGCGCGCAGCGGGATCCCACAAGTGCTCGTCGATCGCCCGCTGAAGCTCCGCCGCCCGCGCCTCCCAACGCGCCGCATCCGCCTCCTCGCCAAGAGCCCGCGCCGCCCGCGCGGCGCTGCGCAACCCCAAGTAGGTGATCGCCGCACCAATGATCGTCTGCTGATTACCGAGATTCGCGAACGTGTCGTCCTCCGTCGCGCGGCACTGCAAACCGTTCAACGGGTCGCGGCAGGTCGCCAAAAAGTCGGCCGCCCGACGCACCGTCGGATACACCGAACGCAGCCACCCGCGGTCGCCCGTAGTCTCGAAGTGGCGGGTGAAATCCCAAGCCATGAAGCCCGTCTCATCGATCTCCCACGGAATCGGGCCGCCCACCACCCCGTCGGCGTAGTAGTTCATCGCCCAATTACCGGGCGGCACCCCCAACGAGCCGCGCGGCTGTCGCAGCTCCGTCGCCTGCGTCCGCACATAGAACGCGAGATGCCGACGCACAAGCTCGTGCAGCCGCGAGCGGTCGAGCGCCAAGTCGAAAAACGCCCCGTCGCGCGGCCAATCCTCGCCGTAAGGCGGCTGCGTCGAGATCGCCGCCACGATCGGGCCACGCCGATCGGCCGTCGTCACGACCAACGTAAGCGCCCGCCGCGCCATCTCGCGCAACACCCGGTCGCGCGTGCGTGGCATCGGCATATCGCGCAAAAGACGCGCAAGCCAGCGCCGCTTCTCCGCTGCCGCGCGCCGCTGCCCGAGCCGGCGGGCAGCGGCCAACTCCGCCAGCGCCCGCGTGCGCGTGGGGCCCGCCGCCACCACCAATTCCACCGCGTCGCGCCCCCGGCGCAAACGCAGCGGCACGCGCAGCGCACCCGTCGTCTGGCCGGTGTAGGCGCCCGAGCCGCTAAGGCGCCCGTCGGCCGCGTCGTCGTAAGCATCCTCCGGAGCGCCCGGCGGCAGGCCGCCCGGGGAGGCCAAACGGTCGCCACCCACCTGATGGCCGTCGCTGCGCCTGGCAAACGCCATCGCCACCGCCACCGACGACGGCTTGCCGGTCGAGGCGTCAACGCCCGACCGCTCGTGCACGATCGCGTCGGCGTCCGGCACGTAGCGGGCAGAGTCGTTGTTTAGCTCCTCGTTACAGAAGTCGAGGAGCGGTGCAGCAGGCAGCTTCGAGACCACCAAGTTGAAGTTCTCGAACGCAACGAGTGCCTGCGGACGCGCACGTCCCGCGGCGCGCACCTCGACCCTGCGGATCAGCGCGTCGACCCCGCGCGGCGCGACGTCGCGCACCACCACCCGCAGCCGCCGCGTCGGATCGCTGAACTCCGTAATCACCTCGTCACCGCGGCTCGTCGGGTAGCGCTGGCGCGAGCGCGGGAAATCACGCAACCACAGCGTCCGGCCGCCCACCACCACGCCCAAGAAAGCGCCCTCGTTCGGCTTCGCCCCGAGCAGCGGCAGCCGGCGGTCAACCGTGTAGTACTTGACCTGGTCGTAGTAGCTCGGGCTCGGCCAGCGCAGCACCGTCAACGTCGCTGAGCGGCTAACCCCCGCTGCTAACCGGCCGTTAGCGGTCTGGGCGTTGACGTCGGTCGGGCCCCAACCCTCAGCGTCAGCCGGCGCCGTTGGGTCGAACGCGCGCGCCACGCAAGGGAAGTTCGGACCGGTCTGCTCGCCCTGCGCGACTCGCGCCACCGCATCGCCGAGCGACGTGACCGCCCCCTCGGCGCCCGCCACCGCCGAAGCGGCCGACGCGACCGCCCCGTCAAGAGCAGCGCCGGCCTCGTCGACCGACGGCGCCGCTGCCCCCGCCGGCGCCAGCACCCCTGCCGGCGCTAGCACCAAAGACCCCGCCGTCGCTGCCACTGCCGCGGCGCAGCGCCAGCGCAAACGGCGGCCGCCAACCGTGCGGGCCCGACTCACCAGGCGGCTGCTTGGCCACCGACTCCCCGTCCCAACAGTGCTCCGCACTGCTCGCTCACCCTACCTACTTGGCAGCTATCGGAGCAAGTGGTAAGAATCGGACGCTGAGGGGGTAGGGGTACGCGGTATCGACCGCGGGTTTCTCGCTTTCTTACTTGGTTTGCAAGCCGGATTCGAAGCGCCGCATCCTGCGCATCTTCAAGGGCCGCTCGCGCGCCGTGCGCGCCGCCCGCGCACGCAACCTGCGACTGCTCAAGCGCTGCCGCTTCCAACACATACAAGCGGCGGTTGATGCCGCCGGCAACGGCACGCGCATCCTCGTGCTTCCCGGCGTCTACCGGGAGGAGCCGAGCCGTCACGAGCCCGAACCCGACCCGAAGTGCGGCGACGCCTACGAGGAGTACCCGAGCCCGGCCTTCGACGCCAAGCCCGGTGAGCGTGTCCGCGTCCCAACCTACGAGTACCAACTCCGCTGCCCCAACGCCCAAAACCTGATCGCAATCATCGGCGACGGCCCCGACCCCGATCGCCGCTGCGACCACAAGTGCAACATCCAGATCGAAGGCACCGGTCGGCGGCCGCAAGACGTTGTGATCTCCGGTGACCGCTCGCGCCTCAACGGCATCCGCGCCGACCGCGCCGACGGCATCGTGTTGACCAACTTCCTGATCGAGTTCTCCGACTTCAACAACATCTACGTCCTCGAAACCAACGGCTTCCGCATCGAACGCGTCGTCTCCCGATGGAGCCGCGAGTACGGGTTCCTGTCGTTCACCTCCGACAACGGCCTCTACAGACAAGTCGAGGCGTACGGCAACGGCGACTCCGGTATCTACCCGGGCTCCGGCCCCGAGGGGCACTGCGCGCGCTACGGCATCGAGATCGACCGCGCTGACTCCCACGACAACACCATCGGTTGGTCGGGCACGGCCGGCAACGGCATCTACACCCACGACTCCAAGTTCCACCACAACGCCGCCGGCATCACCACCGATTCGTTCGCCGCCGGACACCCCGGTATGCCGCAGGACTGCTCCAAGTGGGAGCGCAACCAGATCTACTCCAACAACCAGAACTTCTTCAGCGACGACCGCGACGCCTACTGCAAGCGGCCGCCGGCGGAACGCGACCCAAAGGTCGTTTGCCCGGCCTTCCAGGTACCGGTGGGAACGGGCGTGCTGGTCGCGGGGGGCAACAGCAACCTCTTCCACGACAATTGGGTGTGGGACAACTGGCGGGCGGGGTTCATGCAGTTCTGGGTGCCGGCGCCGATCCGTGGGCGCGACCCGACCGGGCAGTCCGCCAACGACCCAACCAACCCCTACGACACCTCCCACGAAAACCGTTACCTCTTCAACCACGTGGGGGTGCGTCCCGACGGCACTCGTGACCCCAACGGCGTCGACTTCTGGTGGGACGAGGAGGGTCGCGGCAACTGTTGGGGCGGCAACAGCGGTGCCGAAGGGGCGCCGCCGACCTCCGACCCGGCGCGCCTGCCGAGCTGCGACCTCCCGCCCGTGCCGTTCAGCCCCGGCAACGCGCTCAAGCAGGCGCGGCTCGTGCCGTGCTCGACCTGGGATCCGCGCGACAACACCGACCCGCCCGGTTGCGACTGGTTCACGCTGCCGCCCGAGCCGCGGTGAGCGCCGCTCGCCCACACTGCCCGAGCGGCCTGAGAGTGCGCGTATGCGTAGCGCTCGTCGCCACGAGCGTGACCGCCACGAGCGTCGCCGCGGGCTGTGGCGGCAGCCAATCGGCGGCCCGCGGGTCCGGGCGGCTCGAGTGGGTGCGCGCGCCGAGGGTCGTAGAGCTCACGGCGGGGCGCGCAGGGCGCGACTTCATCGCCTTCGGCGAGGTCCGCAACGCCTCGCTCAGACCGCTCGACCTAAACGCGCGGGCACTTGAGGTGCGCGCGCCGGGCGGCCGGGCGCTGCCCACCGCGGTCGCCTTCCAGCGCACCTTCGCGCGCCGGGTGTTTCCCCTCAACCGCCGCCCGGCAGCCCGCGCAGCGCGCGCACCCTCGACTACGGCTCCGGCACCCTGCCCTTGCGCTGACGTTCATGGCGTGCCGCGCGTTCGGCGGTTAGGCTCAAGGCGATGCCTACCTCGTTAGTGACCGGCGGTGCCGGCTTCCTCGGGTCGCACCTCTGCGACTACCTGATCGCGCGTGGGCATCGCGTGATTTGCGTGGACAACCTCGAGACCGGCTCGCTGGAAAACATCCGCCACCTGCGCGACGGCGACAACTTCCGCTTCCTGATGGTCGACATAACCTCGCACTACGAGGTCGACGAACCGATCGACTTCGTCTACCACATGGCCTCGCCGGCCAGTCCGATCGACTATCAGCGCTTGCCGCTGCACACCCTCAAGGTCGGTGCCTACGGCACCCACAACACGCTTGGGTTGGCCAAGAAGCACCGCGCGCGCTTCCTGCTGGCCTCCACTAGCGAGGTCTACGGCGACCCGCTCGTCCACCCGCAGCCCGAGAGCTACTGGGGAAACGTCAACCCGATCGGCCCGCGCGGCGTCTACGACGAGGCCAAGCGTTACGCCGAGGCGCTGACAATGGCCTATCGCCGCCAACAGGGCGTCGACACCTGCATTGCCCGCATCTTCAACACCTACGGCCCGCGCATGCGGCCCAACGACGGGCGCGCGATCCCCACCTTCCTGCGCCAAGCGCTCACCGACAAGCCGCTAACGGTGTTCGGTGACGGCTCGCAGACCCGCTCCTTCTGTTACGTCGACGACATGATGCGGGGGCTGGTGGCGCTCGCCGAGTCCGACGTCCACGAGCCGGTGAACCTCGGCAACCCCGACGAAATGTCCCTGCTCGACCTGGCGCGCACGATCATCGAGCTGACCGGCTCACGCTCGGAGATCGTCTTCGAGGCGCTCCCCGAAGACGACCCCCAGGTGCGCCAGCCTGACATCACACGCGCCCGCCAACTGCTCGGCTGGGAGCCGGAAATCGAGCTGCGGGAAGGGTTGCAGCGGACGATCGACCACTACACCCGTATCCTTGGCGAGCCGGCGGCACGCTGAAGCGAGGCGCCGAACCGAACGCACCCGTGCAAAAGCCGGCGGCGAAGCTAGGGAGGTGACAACCAGTGCCGAGTCGCGCTGAGGTCAAGAACCTCGAGGTGATCTCGAAGGCGATCGACCAGCACAACGCCAACTGCGAGTGGCCCGCGGTCGCGATCGAGATGAATCCCTTCGAGGTCGAGCGCCTCGGCTGGGACGAAATTCGCGGCCTCCCGATCCGCCCCAACCCGAACATGGGTACCGGCACCTTCCGCATCGTTTGCGCGCGCGAAGAGGGCGAACCCGGTGAGGTCGTGGAGGCGGTTGCCGAGCAGACCGTGCCGGTCGCCGTCCCGGTCGGGCCCCAAAACAGCTGTTGCTAGATTCGAAGCGCGGTCGCCGCTGACGCGGCCGCTCGTGGTGGGCGTAGCTCAGCTGGTAGAGCTCCGGGTTGTGGTCCCGGCGGTCGCGGGTTCGAATCCCGTCGCTCACCCCTAACGTTGCGCGCCCTTAAGCGCCGCTGTGGCACTTCCCAGCGTCCGCTGCGGGCGAAGCGGTTGTTGGCCGTGGGGGACCGTCCGAGCGGTGGATATCGTCCGAGCGGTGGCGAGCGTGCTTTCCAGGGGTGCGCAAAACGCGAGGCGCTCAGCGATCGCGGCGGCGTTGCCGGTGCGCGCGATCCGCGACGAGCTCGCGCGCCGCGCGGACGCGCTGGTCGCCGAGCTTGATGGCCGGCGAGCCGAGGGGGATTGGTGACCTTTCCAATCGCGGCGGCGAGCGACGCCGCCAACGAGCTCGGCACTTTGTTCATCGTGCTTTTCGCCGCGAAACTCGGCGACGAGCTGTTTCGGCGGCTGCGCCAACCGGCGATCGTCGGCGAGATCCTCGCCGGGGTGGTGGTCGGGCCGTCGCTGCTCGGCATCGTCGAACCGAGCCGAGCGCTCGACCTTTTCGCCGAGCTCGGTGTCGTCTTTCTGCTGTTCTGGGTTGGGATTGAGACGAAGCTTTCCGAACTGCGGGCAGTCGGTCGGGCGGCGACGCTGGTGGGGGTGCTGGGCGTCGCGGTGCCGCTGCTCGGTGGGTTCGCGCTTGGCGAGGCGCTCGGTGAGTCATTTGCCACCGCCGTGTTCCTGGCCGCGGCGCTGGTCGCCACCAGCGTGGGTATCACGTCAGCAGTGCTGGTGGAGCTCGGCGCCTTGGCGCGCCCGGGCGGGCGCACGATCCTGGGCGCCGCCGTGCTCGACGACATCCTCGCGCTTTTGATCCTCGCCGTCGCCGTCGGTCTCGTCGCCGAGGGCGACTTCGACGCCACTGGCCTGGTCGTCACCGTCGTGCTGTCGCTCGCCTTCGTGGCCTTCTTCGCGCTCGGCGGCACGCGCATCGCACGGCGCTGGCCGCAGCTGCTCGAGGCACCGCGCTTCGCCGAGTCGCCGCTGTTGCCGGCCGTGCTGCTGTGCCTCGGGCTCGCCGCGTTCGCTGCCCAGATCGGGCTGGCGGCGATCGTTGGGGCCTTCCTGGCCGGGCTGATCATTGCCGAGACCAAGGAGAAGACGCCGATTGAGGGCGAGGTCGCGCCGCTCTACGCGTTCCTCGCACCGTTCTTTTTCGTCTCGATCGGGGTCGCCGTCGAACTCGATCGTCTCGCCAGCCTTGAAACGCTCGGCCTGGTGGTGCTCGTAACGCTGGTCGCCGTCGCCACCAAGTTCGCTGGCGCCTGGCTCGGGGCGCGCTCGCTCGGCAGCAAGGAAGCGACGATCGTCGGCGTGGGCATGGTGCCGCGTGGTGAGGTCGGCATCGTCGTCGCCTCGATCGGCCTCACCGAGCGCGTGATCGACCAGCAGCTGTTCGGCGTAATCGTCGCGATGTCGGTGCTGACGACGCTGATCGTGCCGCCGCTACTGCGCGCGCTCTTGCGCGGCGACCGGCACCACCTCGAGCCCGTCGGCGCCGGCGGCTAACGCCAAACGGCCGGCGACGAGGTCGCGTAGCTCATCGCCCACTAGCTCGCGTCGCCAACCCGTCGCGAGGCGCCCACCGGGCTCCTCGCCGCGGCGCACCGCGGCCACGAACGCCTGCAGCTCCGACTGGGTGGCGACCAGCTCGACGGCGATGCCGGCCTCGCGTGCCCGCTGCCGCACGAGCGCCTGGGCGAGCGAGGCGATCGGCTGCTCGGCGGGGTCGCGCTGTGGGGGCGGCGGAGGCAGTGGCGGAGCCTCGCGGTTGCGGCTGCGCTCGATCACCTCAAGCAGCTCTTGGGCGTTGCGGCCGGCGACGTGTCCGTCGAGGCCGCGCACCGTCGCGAGCTCCGCGCGGCTACGCGGGCGTCGCCGCGCCAGCTCCACCAACACGTGGTCGGCGAGCACCGAGCCGGCCGGGCGGTCGAGGAGGGCGGCCTTCTGCTCCCGCCACTCGACGAGACCGAGCGCCACTGCCCGCTGTTCGCCCGATAAGCGCCCAAGCCGCGGCAGGCGGCGCAGCACCTGCAGGGGTTCGCGCTCGTCGCTCGCCGACTCCAGTGCGCGCGACTCCTCGCGAGCCCACTCCAGGCGACCGAGCTCGCGGAGCCGCCGCTCGAGCTCGGCGCCGAGGTCGAGCAAGAGGCGCGCGTCGTCGCGCGCGTAGCGGAGCTGCGCCTCGGTCAACGGTCGGCGATCCCAGCGCGTGAAACCCTCGCCGCCCTCAAGCTTTACTCCCAGCACCTTCTGCACTAGCGACTGGTAGCCCTCCTGAGCACCGAAGCCGAGGAACCCCGCCGCCACCTGAGTGTCGAAGACGTTGCGCACCTCGCAGCGCCACTCGCGGCGCAGCAGCGCGATGTCCTGGCGGCCCGCGTGCACGATCACTTCGACGCGCGGATCCGCCAGCACGCGCGCCAGCGGCCCCGGGTCGAAGTGCGGGTCAAGCGGATCGAGCACCTCGCAACGCACGCCGCCGGGCGCGTCCGCTGCCGGCACCGCCACCTGCACCAAACAGAGCAACGTGCGGTACCGCCGCTCCGAAACGAACTCGGTGTCGAGCGCTATGCGCCCGCCTCGCTCGGCCGCGGTTGCGAGTTCACTGGTCACGGCGCGAGCGTAACCATCGCTCGTAACCATCGCTCGCGTCACTCGACCGTGCGCTCGCCGAGCGGTGCGCAGAGCTCGTAGACCGCCGCGAAGTCGAGATCGCCGAGACCTCGTTCGAGCGCCCGCTCGTAGAGCGCGCGCACTGTTTCGGCAAGCTCTCCGCGCAGGGCTACGAGGTCGCGCGCCTCGCCGACCAGGCGCGCGTCCTTGGTGGCGAGGGCCAGCGAAAACGAGGGCGGGTACTGGCGCGCGAGCATCGCGGGCCCTTTGATACCCGCGTACGGGGAGCCCGTCGGCGAGCGCGCAAGGAGTTCCACCAGCAGCTGCGCGTCGAGGTCGAGCGCGCGGGCCAGCGCGATCGTCTCGGCGAGATTGGCAACGAGTCCCAACAGCCAACCGTTGACGGCGACCTTCATGCGGCTCCCCGCTCCAGCCTCGCCGAGCCACAGAACCTCGCGCGCGAGCGGACGCAGCAGCTCCCTCACCGGCCCTTCAGCTGTGCGCGGTCCGCTCGCCAGCGCCACCAGCTCGCCCCGCTCCGCCGGCTCACGTGTGCCCAGCACCGGGCAGTCGCAGTAGACGACGTCGTGGCGCTCCGCGAGCTCGCGCAGGCGCTCGCAGTCGCGCACCCCGACCGTGCTCATCTGCAGCCACAGAGCGCCGTGCGGGGCGCTCGCGAGCGCGCCGGCGGCACACACCTCCGCGACCGCGCGGCCATCGCTCAGCAGCGTGATCAGCGCGTCAGCGCCTTCAGCGGCCGCGGCCGCCGACGCGCAGACCTCGACGCCGTGCCCCGCTAGCGGCTGGGCGCGGGCCGGCGTGCGGTTCCAGGCGCGCACGCTGAAGCCCGCCTCAGCGAGGCGCCGCGCGACCGGCGCGCCGAGCGTGCCGGTGCCGAGGACGGCGACCGTGCGTGGTGGGCTTTGGGCCCGCTGTTGCCGCCCCTGCTGGCGGGGCTCCGCGTGGGGAGCGCGGGCCTCGTGCGTAGGCGCGGCCGCGGCGCCGTTGCCCGTTAGCGCCCTACCTGCACGCTCGTCACTGGCGCTGCGGCGCGCCCGCCGCCAAGCGGCGTAGGCGCGCACGGCGTAGGCCAGGTCGCGAGCGGCGGCCCAGCCACGTCCGACCGCACTGGTCACCAACCACCCGCCGATCCGATCGCCGATACCGACGCGCACGCGCGGCACGGTATCGTGCCCCGCTCGGATGGGCGAGGCATTGAACATCAAAGCGCGCGAACAACTCGAAGGCTCTCGTGTGCGGCTCGAAGTGGAGGTCGCGCCGAGCGAGGTCGAGCGCGCGCTCGAGGCGGCGGCCCGCGAACTCGGCCGCGACCTGCGGGTCCCGGGCTTCCGGCGCGGCAAGGTGCCGCCGCAAGTCGTTCTTCAACAACTCGGTCGCGCTGCAGTGCTCGAAGAGGCGCTACGCCGCTCGCTGCCTGAGTGGTACGAACGAGCGATCGCCGAGGCGCGCATCGTCACAGTCGGCTCGCCCGATATCGAGCTCGGCGAGCTGCCGAAGCGACGCGGAGACGCGCTCACCTTCGAGATCACGGTGGCGGAGCGTCCCAAGGCGGAGCTAGGCGAGTACGAGGGCATCGAGGTCGGGCGCGGCGAGCCGGAGGTCTCCGACGACGAGGTAGCGAACGAGCTCGCGCGCTTGCGCGAGGCGAACGCGCGCCTGGAAACGGTCGCGCGGGAAGCCCGCAAGGGCGACTTCCTGGTTGTCGACTTCGACGGCGAGGTCGCGGGCAAACCCGTTACCGGGGCGCAGGCGCGCGGCTACGTGATCGAGCTGGGCGGTGGACGCCTGATCGACGGCTTCGAGGAGCAGCTCGTGGGGGCACGGCCCGGCGAGGAGCGCGAAGTGCGGGTCACGCTGCCCGACGACTTCCCGGACGCCGAGCAAGCGGGCAAGGAAGCGACTTTCCGGGTACAGGTGCGGGAGGTCAAGGAGCGGCGCCTGCCGGAACTAGACGACGAGTTCGCTTCCCAACTCGGCTACGACTCGCTGGACGAGCTGCGCGAGGAGATCAGAAAGCGTCTGCGCGAGATCGCCGAGCGGCGCATCGAGGAGGAGTACCGGCAGGCGGTGGTCGACGCCGTCGCCGAGCGCGCGCGCGTCGAGCTGCCGCAGGAGATCGTTCACGCCAAGGCGCACGAGATGTGGGAGCGCAGTGCCCGGCGCCTGCGCATGCAGGGGATCGACCCCGCTCGCTACCTCGAGCTCTCCGGCAAAACCGAGGAGGAAGTGGTCGGCGAGGGGGAGGAGCAGGCGGCGCGCGCGCTGCGTCGCGAGAGCGTGCTCGCGGCGGTGGTCGAGAAGGAGGGCATCACGCCGAGCGAGGAGGAGGTCGAGGCCGCCCTGCGCGCGACGGTGCGAGCGGCGCGCGGTCGCGAGCCCAGCGAAGCGGAGCTACGCAAGGAGCGGCGACGGCTGGAGTCGCGCGGTCTGGTCGATGCGCTGCGCGAGGACCTTGCGATGCGCAAAGCCGTCGACTTGCTGGTGGAGAAGAGCAAGCCGATCCCGCTCGCCCGAGCCGAGGCGCGGGAGAAACTCTGGACGCCGGAGAAGGGCAAACCCGAGGCGCCCCCCTCGGGCGCCGGCAACCAGAGCTGAGGCCCCGGAACCGGCGCTCTCAGCAGAGTTCCGGGCGCTCCGCGATCCACTGCTAGACTCGCCGCCACCCGGCGGCTGCACCCCCCGGTCGCAGCTCACGGGGCCGGCGGTGACGGCCGGTTTTGAAGGATCAACCGAGTCGACGCGCAATAGAGCGAGAGCTATGACACCGCTGGTCCCGATGGTCGTAGAGCAGACGTCGCGCGGGGAGCGTGCGTTCGACATCTACTCGCGCTTGCTCAACGAGCGCATCGTGTTCCTCGGCACGCCGGTCACCGACGAGATCGCGAACCTCGTCGTCGCGCAGCTTTTGCACCTCGAGTCCGAAGACCCGGACAAGGACATCTCGCTGTACATCAACTCTCCGGGCGGTTCGGTGTACGCAGGGCTCGCGATCTACGACACGATGCAGCTGATCAAGCCCGACGTGCAGACGATCTGTGTCGGTATCGCAATGTCGATGGGGGCACTGCTGTTGGCCGGCGGCGCGCCTGGCAAGCGGATGGCGCTGCCGAACGCGAAGATCCTGATCCATCAGGTGTCGTCGGCGTTCCAGGGGCAGGCCACGGACATCGAGATCCACGCCAAGGAAATCATCGAGGTGCGGCGCAAGCTCGACGAGATCCTCGCCAAGCACACCGGCCAGCCGATCGAGAAGGTCTCCCGCGACACCGAGCGTGACTACTTCATGACCGCCGAGGAGGCGAAGGAGTACAACCTGATCGACCGGGTGATAACTCACCACTAGGCTTGTTCCGTAGCCGCAACCTCCGTGAGGGAGGAGGGGATGGCGCGACCGACCGACTCCAACGAACAACTGCTGTGCAGCTTCTGCGGGAAGTCGCAGCGGCAGGTGAAGAAGCTGATTGCCGGGCCCGGTGTTTACATCTGCGACGAGTGCATCGATCTCTGCAACGAGATCATCGATGAGGAGCTGAGCGGCCCAGCCACGCTGGAGCTCGACAGCCTCCCGAAGCCGAAAGAGATCTACGACGTCCTGCAGGAGTACGTCGTCGGCCAGGAGGCCGCCAAGCGCACGCTGTCGGTGGCCGTCTACAACCACTACAAGCGCGTGCACATGCTGCAAGAGGGCAGCGCCGACGACCTCGAGCTGCAGAAGTCCAACATCCTGCTGCTCGGACCCACCGGTTGCGGCAAGACGCTGCTCGCGCAGACGCTCGCGAAGATCCTCAACGTGCCCTTCGCGATCGCCGACGCCACCGCTCTGACGGAGGCCGGCTACGTCGGCGAGGACGTCGAGAACATCCTCCTCAAGCTGATTCAGGCGGCCGACTTCGACGTCAAGAAGGCGGAGACCGGAATCGTCTACATCGACGAGGTCGACAAGATCGCGCGCAAGGCCGACAACCCCTCGATCACCCGCGACGTTTCGGGCGAGGGGGTGCAGCAGGCGCTGCTCAAGATCCTCGAGGGCACGGTTGCATCGGTGCCGCCGCAAGGGGGCCGCAAGCACCCGCACCAGGAGTTCTTGACGATCGACACCACCAACATCCTCTTCATCTGTGGCGGTGCCTTCCAAGGGCTCGACAAGGTGATCGAGCGGCGCATCGGCCACAAGGGCATCGGCTTCGGCGCCAACGTGCGCTCGCGCAAAAAGGTCGACACCGGCGAGCTCTTCGAACAGGTCCTGCCGGAGGACCTCGTCGAGTACGGGTTGATTCCGGAGTTCGTCGGCCGCTTGCCGGTGATCTCGGTGATCCACCAGCTCACCCGCGACGACCTCGTGCGCATCCTCACCGAGCCGCGCAACGCGCTGGTGCGTCAGTTCCAGCGCTTCTTCGAGTTCGACGGCATCGAGCTGGTGTTCGCCGAGGATTCGCTCGAGGCGATCGCCGACAAGGCGCTCGAGCGCGAAACCGGCGCTCGCGGTCTGCGCTCGATCCTCGAGGAGATCCTGCTCGACGTGCAGTTCGAGCTGCCGTCACGGCCCGACGTCAAGAAGTGCGTGGTGACGCGCGAGACGGTCGAGAAAGGTCTCAAGCCGACGCTCGTTACCGAGGCCGCGCCGCCACGCCAAGCGCGACCCGCGCAACGTCGTCGGGCGGCTGGCTCGGCCTAACCGCGGGCGCTCGCGGTGCCTTTACTCGACCGGTTGGGACGACTTCTGCGCTTCGATCCCGTGGGTCGTCCGCTGCGCGTGTGGGTGCGCAGCAGGCCGGGCGAGGAAGACGCCGAGGTCGTCGCCGGCCAGATTCTGCGGCTTGCCGGTGACGAGGCCCTGCTCGCGCTCGAACGGGGCGTCGCGCTCGGCGGTCGCTGCGTGCAGCAAGCCTGGGTGCGCCCGGTCGAGCGACGCTACGGCTTCGGCGCGCTGTGGTTCTCGTTCATCTGCGTCGAGGCAAGCGCCGAGCGCGACGCGCCGGCGGCAGCGCGCTGGTGGTTGCGGCTCGGCGCTCCGACCGGCGAGGGGCTTAGGATCGCGGCGTGCGACAGGTAGCCGACGGCGTGTGGCAGCTCGGGGGTTTCCCGCCGAACGCGATCAACATCTTCCTAGTCGACGACGTGTTGGTCGACGCCGCTACCCGGCACGCGCGGCGCCGGATCGTCCGGCAGCTCGGCGGGCACCGGCTGTCGGCGCACGTGCTCACGCACGCCCACCCCGACCACCAAGGATCGAGTCACTTCGTGTGCGAGCACTTCGGCGTGCCGTTCTGGGTGGGCGAGGGTGACCACGACGCCGCCGAACGGCCGCAGTTGATCCTCGAGCGCCAACCCGACCACCCCTTAAACCGCATGAGCTACCGCCACTGGGCAGGGCCCGGACACCCGGTGGACCGCGTGTTGCGGGAGGGCGACGAAGTCGCCGGCTTCCGCGTTCTCCACCTCCCCGGCCACTCGGCTGGGCACATCGCGCTGTGGCGAGAAGACGACCGGGTGCTGATCCTCGGCGACGTCGTCAACAACCTCGACACGCTGACCGGGATCCCCGGTCTCCACGAACCGAAGGCGTTTTTTACGCCGGATCCGGCGGAAAACCGTCGCTCGGCGCGGCGACTCGGCGAGCTCGAGCCGCGCCTCGTGCTCTTCGGGCACGGCGCGCCGCTGCGCGATACCGCGAAGTTCGTCGCCTTCTGCCGCTCGCTCGCCTGAGCCGCGGTGCAAGACTTCGCCGCGTGAGCGACGCAACCGTCAGCGAGCAAGACCGGTTGGCGCTCCTGCGGGAGCGCACCCGCTGGGAGCCGCAGCATGGCGAGCAGCGCGCGTTCGCGCGCTGGGAAAAAGCGGGCATCTTCCACCCGCCCGCGGAGGGCTCGCCAAGCGAGAACTTCTCGATTGCCGTGCCGCCGCCGAACGTGACCGGCACGCTGCACATGGGGCACGCCCTGAACGCTTCGATTCAAGACGTTCTCGTCCGCCGCGCACGGATGCGCGGTCTGCGCACGAAGTGGATCTACGGCACCGACCACGCCGGTATCGCAACCCAGGTGAAGGTCGAGGAGGCGTTGCGCGAGGAGGGGTTGACGCGCCAAGAGCTGGGGCGCGAGCGCTTCCTGGAGCGCGTGTGGCAGTGGCGGGAACGCTACGGAGGTCTGATTACCCAGCAGTTCAAGCGGCTCGGCGCCTCGCTCGACTACGAAGACGAGCGCTTCACCATGGACCCGCGCTACGCGCGCGCGGTGCTCGAGGTGTTCGTGCGGCTCTACGAGAAGGGCCTGATCTACCGCGACCGCTACATCGTCAACTGGGACCCCGGCACCCGCTCGGCGATCTCCGACCTCGAGGTAGTCCAGAAGCGCGTCCAGGACACCCTCTACCTGATCGACTACCCGCTGGAGTCTGGATCCGGCGCGATCACGGTGGCGACCGTCCGGCCGGAGACGATGCTCGCAGACGTCGCGGTCGCCGTGAACCCCAACGACGACCGCTACAAGCGCCTGATCGGGGAGACCGCGATCCTGCCGCTGGTCGGCCGCCGCTTGCCGATCATCGGTGACGAACGCGTCGATCCGGAGTTCGGTACCGGCGCGCTCAAGATCACACCGGGGCACGATCCTCTCGACTTCGAGATCGGACGCGACCACGGGCTCGAGCCGATCGTCGTGATCGACGAGGAGGGGCGCCTAACCGAAGCTGCTGGTGAGCGCTTCGCTGGGCTCGACGTGGACCGCGCCCGCGAGGCGGTCGTCCAGGCGCTGCGCGAAGAAGGTCGCATCGCCGGCGCACAGCCTTACGAGCACGACGTGCCCCACTCGCACCGCTCCGGCCGGCGCATCGAGCCGCTCGTGTCGCTGCAGTGGTTCTGCAACGTCGAACCGCTCGCCAAGCCGGCGATGGAGGTCGTCCGCGACGGTACCGTGCGCTTCCACCCCGAGAAGTGGGCGCGCGTCTACTTGGACTGGCTCGAGAACATCCGGCCCTGGTGCATCTCGCGGCAGCTTTGGTGGGGTCACCGGATCCCGGCCTGGTACTGCGACGAGTGCGAAGAGACCTGGGTAGCGCTCGAGCCGCCGGAGCGCTGCGGCGCTTGCGACGGCGAGCTGCGCCAGGACCCGGACGTCCTCGACACCTGGTTCAGCTCCGCGCTGTGGCCGTTCGCTGCGCTCGGTTGGCCCGAGAACACGCCCGAGTTGCGCGCCTTCTACCCGACCGATGTCCTCTCGACCGCGCGGGACATCATCTTCCTGTGGGTTGCCCGCATGGTGATGTTCGGTCTCGAGTTCACCGGCACCGTGCCGTTCACCGACGTCGTGATCCACTCGGTGATCCAGTCGCCGGAGGGCAAGCGCATGTCGAAGTCGCTCGGCACCGGCATCGACCCGCTCGACGAGATCGCTCAGCACGGTGCCGATGCCCTGCGCTTCGGGCTGCTTGCGATGTCGTCGCAGCAAGACGTCCGCTACTCGCCGCAGCGCGTCCGTCAGGGCGGCGAGTTGGCGAACAAGCTGTGGAACGCCGCGCGCCTGATTCTGCTCGGGGCTGATCCGGAGGCGGTCCCCGACCCCTCGACCGCCAGCACCCTCGAAGACCGCTGGATCCTCTCGCGCGTCGAGCGTACCGTCGCCGAGGTCGACGCCCTGATCGACTCCTACCAGTTCGCGCGCGCCGCGCTCGCGCTCTACGACTTCTTCTGGGCGGAGTTCTGCGACTGGTACTTGGAGCTCGCGAAGCCGCGCCTCTACGGCGAGGCCGAGGAACGCCGGCAGGTGTCCGGCGTGCTGTTGTACGTGCTCGACCGGGTGCTGCGACTGCTCCATCCGCTGATGCCCCACGTCACCGAGGAGCTGTGGGCGCTAATGCCCGACGCGGTGCGCGCCGAGCAGCCGCTGCTGGCAGTGGCACGCTGGCCGCAGGCCGAGCAGCGCCGTTTGGACGACGACGCCGAGGCCGCGATGCGACGCGTGATCGAGACCGTCGTGGAGCTGCGGCGCTTCCGCGAGGAGGTCGGCGCGCGACCGGGTACGCCGGTGCGGGCGCTGCTCGCGGCGGACGGCTTCGACGAGCTGCGCGAGCGCATGGCGCGTCTCGCGCGGTTCGAGTTCGTCGACGCGGCTACCGAAGACGAGGTCGTCTTCGAGCTGCCGATCGAAGGCGGGCTGGTGCGGGTGCTACGTGGCGACGCCTTCGACCCGGATGAGGCGCGCGAACGGCTGCGGAAGCGCTTGGCGCGGCTCGACGCCGAGATCGAACGCCTGCGCGGCAAGCTCGCGAACCAACGCTTCGTCGAGCGGGCGCCGCGCGAGGTGGTGGCAGGCGAACAGCGCAAGCTCGCCGAAGCAGAGCGCAGTCGCGCGCGCCTCGGCGCTTGGGCCGCGGCCTGAGCGCTCGCCACGCCGATGGCCATGGCTGGCGCGCCCACTTACCGAGAGGCCGAGCGCTGGCTGCTCGGCCGCGAGCTGTTCGGCATGCGCTTCGGTCTCGACCGCATGCGCAAGTTGCTGACCGCGCTCGGCAGTCCCCAGCGCACCTTCCGCACGATCCACGTCGTCGGCACCAACGGCAAGTCCTCGACCACCCGCTTCGCGGCGGCTCTGCTGGCGGGCGAAGGACTGCGCGTCGGCGCCTACACGTCGCCGCACCTCGTGACGTACCGAGAACGCGTCGAGATCGGCGGCGTGCCGATCTCCGAGGTCGCCTTTGCGCGCGCCGTGGCGGAAGTGCGGCGCGCGACGACGCTCGTCGAGCGGCGGCTGGAGCCCGGCGACCTGATCACCCAGTTCGAGGCGCTGACCGCCGCCGCGTTCCTGGCGTTCGCCGAGGCGGGCTGCGAAGTGGCGGTGGTGGAAGCCGGTCTCGGCGGTCGGTTCGATGCGACCAACGTCATCGACTCCGAAGTCCAGGTGCTGACCTCGGTGGGGCTCGAACACACCCGCTGGCTGGGGCCGACGGTGCGCGACATCGCCGGCGAGAAGCTCGACGTCGTGACCCCCGGCGGCACGCTCGTGGCCGGCCCACTGCCGACGGAGGCGCTGGAGGTGGCGGAACGCGTCTGCGCGCAGCGTGCCACACGGCTCCAGCGGGTCGCGCGGCCGCTCCCGCTCGAGTTAGCCGCCAAGGGCGCTTTCCAGCGCCTCAACTTCGCGCTCGCGCTGGCCGCGTGCCAGGCGTTCCTGGGCCGCGAGCTGCGGCCCGCGGCGATCCGGCGGGCCGCCGCGACAACGATGCCGGGTCGTCTCGAGGAGATCGCCGAGACGCCGCTGACCCTCGTCGATGCCGCCCACAATCCCGATGGTGTGGCGGCGCTCGCAAGCTCGCTACCAGCGGTGCTCGGCGGCCGGCGTCCACTGGTCGCGGTAGTTGCGATCCTCGAGGACAAGGACGCCGCCGAGATGCTGCGCAAGCTCGGCGGCGTGTGTGACGAGTTCGTCTTCACGCGCGCCGACAATCCACGCTCGCTGCCGCCCGGCACGCTCGACGCGCTGGCTGCCAAGGTCGCCCCTTCGCGCCCGCGCTCGATCGCGCCCGCTGCCGACGCAGCTCTGCGCTTGGCGCGCGCGCGTGCCGGCGAGCAGGGCGCGGTGCTGGCGACCGGTTCGATCTACCTCGTCGCCGACCTGCTGCGCCCAGCGGAAGCCGGTCGGTCGATACTTTGAGGCCGTGCCGGTGGCCCGGGAAAAGCTCGACTCGCGACGCTCCTCGCCGCGACACGGCCCCTCGGTGGTGCAGATGATGGGCCTCGTCGCCGCCGTCGTGGCGTCGGTGATCCTCGTTTTCTTCGCGATCGGTTACCTGCTCGGACGGCTTCTGCTGTGAGCACGCTGGCGCTCGACCGCGGTCGGGGAGCCCACGGACGTCGCGCTCCCTCCTCGCTTCCCGCCGACACCGCGCCTGCCCGCCGGGCCGACCGGTGGTACGCTCGGCGAGGAGGATGCGGGCGATCGCGTTGCTCGGTGTCGAAAACGACCCTTTGAACATGGTTCTCTGGTTGCTCGTGATCGCCCTCGTCGCCCTCTGGTTGGCGCTCGTGTGGTGGACCTACGCCGACGCCCGTCGCCGCATCGACGATCCCGTGCTGGTCGCATGTGCCGTCGGCGCCTCGCTGTTTCCGTTCATCGGGAGCGCCGTGTACGCGATCGTGCGGCCACCGGAGACGATCCTCGACCGGCGCGAGCGCGAGGTGGAGATCGCTGCCGCCGAGGCCCGGCTGCGTGCGCTCGCGCAGCTCCGTTGCCCCAACTGCGGACTCGACGTCGAGCGGGCCTTCCTGCGTTGCCCCCACTGTCTGGCGAAGCTGCGCGACCCTTGCCCCGCCTGTCGGCGGCCGCTCGACCCGCGTTGGCAAGTCTGCCCCTACTGCGAGGCCGAGCTCGCGCCGCCAGCGCAAGCCGTGCAGGGCGCTAGTCGCCGTCGCCAGCAGCGAACTCCCGCGGCGCGTACTCTGCGCAACGCTGACGCGCGCTCCGGTGGCAGCGTCGCCGATCGCCAGGCCGGTGCGCGTGTCGAAACGCCGCCGCAGGCACCCACTGCCTGACGCGCCGGCACAAGACTCCTCGCTCACTCCCTGACGGAAAGGAGAGCCAGTTGGAACGGACGCTGATCCTTGTCAAGCCCGACGCCTTCGCCCGCGGACTGACCGGCGAGATCATTGCTCGCTTCGAGCGCAAGGGACTGAAGATCGTCGCGATCAAGTCGATGCAGCTCGATCGCGAAACCGCCGAGCGGCACTACGCGGAGCACCGCGAGAAGCCGTTTTTCGGGGAGCTCGTTGACTTCATCACGAGCGGCCCGCTGGTGGCCTTGGTGCTCTCTGGGGAACGCGCGATCGAGGCCGCACGACAGGTGATCGGCGCGACCGATCCGCTCGCCGCCGCACCTGGGTCGATCCGCGGCGACTTCGCGCTCTCCGTTCAGAACAACTTGGTCCACGGCTCCGACTCCCCAGAATCGGCCGAGCGCGAGGTCGCGATCTTCTTCCCCGAGCTCGTCGGTAGCGCCGTCGCTTGAGCGAAGCTCCATCGCCGCGCCTGGTTCTGGCCTCGCGCTCGCCCCAGCGGCGCCGCATTC
Source organism: Thermoleophilum album (assembly GCF_900108055.1). Lineage (GTDB taxonomy): Bacteria > Actinomycetota > Thermoleophilia > Solirubrobacterales > Thermoleophilaceae > Thermoleophilum > Thermoleophilum album. Next base: position 177,823 of record NZ_FNWJ01000002.1, read on the forward strand.
TGGAGCTCCTGGGGGTGCCGTTCGCGGTGCGGGTCGCCGAGGTCGACGAGCACGACCTCGGCGACCCGACCGAGGCCGCGCTCGCCAACGCCCGGCGCAAGGCGCGTGCGGTAGCCGGTCAGCTGGAGCACAGCGTCCGCCAGGGTGCCGACGGACACGCTGAGCGCGCTGGTCGACGGAGCAAGGGTGCGCAGTCTTTGAGCACGGACGCGCCGTCTTTGAGCGAGCTACCGATTCTCGCGAGCGACACCGTCGTCGCGCTCGACGGCCAGGTGCTCGGTGCACCGGCGCGGCCCGCTGAGGCCGCGCGCTTCCTGCGCGCCCTTTCGGGCCGTCGACACGAGGTAGTGAGCGCCGTCTGCCTGTTGGTGCCGGGCGCCTGCGAGCGGACCGCGGTGAGCGGCGCGCAGGTCCAGTTCCGCGCGCTCGACGAGGCGACGGTCGCCTGGTATGTCGCGAGCCGCGAGTGGCAGGGGCGGGCGGGCGGATACGCGATCCAGCTGCGCGGCATGGCGCTCGTCGAGCGGCTCGAGGGCGATCCGACAGCGGTGGTCGGCCTGCCGGTGCCGGCGCTTCTCGAGCTGTGGCCCGGGCTGCTGCACGGCGAACCGCCGCCGCCGGCGTGAGCGACGAGCGGTCGGGCGGCTGGCGCCTTGGGTGCGCTCCGGCTCGCTCGCTACACTGAGGCGCGCCGGCGTTCCGTGCGCGACCGCTCGCCGCGTACCGCGGCGCGGGTCAGCCGCAACTCCCGGGCGCGGTAGTCAGCCTCCGCCGATAGCGACATGGGTCTGTTCTCTTACCTGACCGGAATGGGCGGCCGCGACATGGCCGTCGACCTCGGTACCGCGAACACGCTGGTCTACGTTCGCGGACGGGGGATCGTGCTGTCGGAGCCGTCGGTGGTGGCGATCGACGTGCGCACCGGCGAGGTGCACGCGGTCGGCATCGAGGCCAAGCGCATGCTCGGCCGCACGCCCGGGACGATCCAGGCGATCCGCCCGCTCAAGGACGGCGTGATCGCGGACTTCGATGTGACCGAGCAGATGCTCCGTCACTTCATCCAGAAGGTCCACCAGAACCGCTGGGCGCACCCGCGCGTAGTGGTCTGTGTGCCTTCGGGAGTGACGGGGGTCGAGAAGCGCGCGGTCGAGGAAGCGTGCCTCTCCGCTGGCGCGCGGCAGGCCTACCTGATCGAGGAGCCGATGGCCGCGGCGATCGGCGCGGGCCTGCCGGTCGGCGAGCCGACCGGCAGCATGATCGTCGACATCGGCGGTGGCACCAGCGAGGTCGCGGTGATCTCGCTCGGCGGCATCGTCGTCTCGCAGTCGGTGCGTGTCGGCGGCGACGAGCTCGACGAAGCGATCATCAACTACGTCAAGCGCGAGTACAAACTGCTGATCGGCCAGCAGACGGCCGAGGAAGTGAAGCTCGAGATCGGCTCCGCCTATCCGCTCGAGGAAGAGGTGCAAGCGGAGATCCGCGGCCGCGATCTCGTATCCGGGCTGCCCAAGACGATCGTCATCACCAGCGAGGAAGTGCGGATGGCGCTGGAGGAGCCGCTGCAGATCATCATCGACGCGGTCAAGGAGACGCTCGATCGCACGCCGCCGGAGCTGGCCGCCGACATCATGGATCGCGGGATCATGCTCGCCGGCGGTGGCGCGCTGCTGCAGGGCCTCGATCAGCGCCTTCGCGACGAGACCCAGATGCCGGCCCATCTCGCCGAGTCGCCGCTCACCTGCGTCGCCGTCGGATCGGGCCGCAGCCTCGAGGAGTTCGAGGCCATCCACCGCTCGAACCGCAGCGCGCGGCGCAGGCGCCGACGCTGATGGGCGCGCCGTAGGGGGCGCCGGTGTTCGATCGCAAGACCATCCGTCGCCGGCGCTTGGCGCTAGCGGGCTTCCTGCTCGCGTCGCTGGTCTTGATCAGCGCCTACGTCGGCAACCCGGCGAGCGGTTTAGTCGGCATCCTCGCGCGCGGCACGCAAGCGGCCTTCTCGCCGCTTGAGCGGGGTCTCTCGCGGGCGCTCAAGCCGATCGACGATCTCGCCGGCTGGGTTCACGACAGCCTGCGCGCGAAGAGCGAGAACGAGCGCCTGCGTGCGGAGGTGGCGCGCCTGCGGCGGGAGCTAGCCGAGGCCCAGATACAGCTTCACGACGGCCGCGAGCTGGCGCGGCTCGAGCGCCTGACCACGAGCGCTGGTTTTCCGGCCGGCACCGCGCCGGTCACGGCGCGCGTGATCGCCCGCTCGCCGACCGTCTGGTACTCGGCGGTGACGATTGATCGCGGCTCGGCCGACGGCATCAGGGTGGACCAGCCGGTGGTGGCGGCGGGCGGTCTGGTCGGCCGCGTGAGCTCGGTCTCCCCGCACACCGCGCGCGTGCGCCTGATCACGGACGCCGCCAGCGCGGTGGCCGCGCAGCTGATGCCCGACGGAGCCAACGGGATCGTGCGCCCGTCGGTCGGCGATCCGCGCGACCTGGTGCTCGACTTCATCCAGGATCGCCGCCGCGTCAAGCCCGACGCGATCGTCATCACCTCCGGCTTCGACGCCGGTGGCCTGGCCTCGGTCTTCCCGCGCGGGATTCCGATCGGTCGCGTGACACGCGTGGATCCGGAGGAGGTGGAGCTCTACCAGCGCGTCCACATCCGGCCGTTCGCGGATCTCGGCCAGCTGGACATCGTCCAAGTGCTGACCCGCCGGCCGACGGCGCGGGTCGGTTTGGCGCAAATCACGGGGGCCCGGCAGTGACGGTCAGCTGGCGGTCGCTCGCCACGCTCGGCCTTTTGGCCGCTGCCGTGACGCTTGTGCAGCTCTCCGTCTTCGGGCGGATCGAGCTCTTCGGGGCGCCACTCAACGTGATTCCGGTGGCGGCCGCCGCCTGCGGCTTCTTCGCCGGTCCGGTGGCAGGGGCGGCCGCAGGGTTCGCATTCGGTCTCGTGCTCGACCTTTTGACCGGCGCGACGCTCGGCGTGTCGTCGCTCGTGCTGACCTTGGTGGGCTACGCAACCGGGCGCTGGCGCGAGCTGCGCGACCCGGCGACGACGCTGGTTTCGATCCCCCTGGGGGTCAGCGCGGCGCTGGCTTATGGGATGGGTTTCACCACCGTCTCCTACATGCTCGACATCGGCGACGTGGCACGCGTGAGCCCGCTCCTGCTGCGCGAGATCGCAGCCGGGGCGCTGCTCTCGGGGGCGGTCGCGCCGCTCGTTTTCGCCGCTGTGCGCAAGGTGTTGCGGCCGCTGCTCGCGTTCGATCCGCTCGAGCGGCGGCGCCGCCGCGAGCTGCGGCGCACGGGTCCGATCGGTCTGCGCGGCCTCGACATCTAGGCGCTCGTGTATCTGGAGTCGGACAGGCGACCGGGCCTCACTCCGCAGCTCGCCATGCGCATCGCGGTGCTCAGCGCGATCGCGCTCGTCGGCTTCGCGGCGATCTTCTTCCGCCTCTGGTACCTGCAGGTCCTCTCGGGCGACCGCTACTTGGCCGAGGCCAACAACAACCGCATCCGCGAGATCCGCGTGCAGGCTCCTCGCGGCGAGATTCTCGACCGCAACGGACGGGTGCTGGTGGCGAACCGCCCGAGCCTGGCGCTCGAGGTGACACCAGACAAGCTGCCCCCTGCGGGTCCTCGGCGCCGTCAGGTGTTCAAGCGCCTGGGGCGCATTCTGCGGGTCTCGCCGCGCCGTCTCGAGCGCTCGGTGGAGCGGCAGTTCAAGGCGATGCCGTTCGCCGCTGCGACGCTCCGCCAAGACGTACCGCTACCGGTCGTCGCCTACGTACTCGAGCACCAGGATCGCCTGCCCGGGGTCACCGTCGAACGCGTTTTTCTGCGCTCCTACCCGTACCGCGAGATCGGCGCCCACCTGTTCGGCACGGTCGGCGAGGTCACGGCCGAGCAGCTCAAGCAGGACCGCTACCGCGGCGTCCAGATGGGTGACCGGGTCGGGCAGAGCGGCATCGAGTACGAGTACGACCGCTTCCTGCGCGGTCGCAACGGGGCCAACCGCGTGCAGGTCGATGCGCTTGGTCGCTTCAAGGGCGAGCTGTCCGTAAGAAGGCCACTCCAGGGCCGCAACTTGCGCCTGTCGATCGACTTCGACGTCCAGCGCGCTGGCCAACAGGCACTCGCGTCGGGGACCGGTCGCGGCGCCTTCGTGGTGATGGATGTCCGCACCGGCGAAGTCGTTGCCCTCGGCTCGCAGCCGTCGTTCGACCCGAACATCTTCGCGAAGGTGGTGCGCGCTTCCGACTACCGCCGGCTCACCGATCCACTGAACGGCGCTCCGTTGCTCAACCGGACGATCCAGAGCGGTTACCCGACCGGCTCGACGTTCAAGGTCGTCACGGCAACGGCGGCCCTCGAAACAGGGCTGATCACGCCGGCGACGGTGATCTACGACCCGGGCTCGATCACGATCGGCGGGCTTACCTTCAAAAACGCTGGTGGCAAAGCCCACGGCGCGGTCGACGTACGGCGCGCCCTGACGGTCTCCAGCGACGTCTTCTTCTACCGCCTCGGCGCTGACCTCAACGCACGCGGTACAGCGCTTCAAAAGTGGGCTCACCTGCTCGGCCTCGGGCGGCGAACGGGTATCGACCTGCCGGGCGAGTGGGAGGGACTCGTGCCCTCTCCGGCTTGGCGCAACCGGCTGTTTCGCAAGCGCCTCACGGACCGCCCCTGGACGGTCGGCGACAACGTCAACCTGGCCGTCGGGCAGGGCGATCTGCGGGCCGATCCGGTGCAGCTGGCGGTGGCCTACGCCACGATCGCTAACGGTGGCCGCGTGGTGGTGCCGCGGATCGGTTTGCGCGTCGAGGACGCCGCTGGCCGCCCGATCCAAGATCTGCAGGCGCCGCCTGCGCGCACCGTGCGCATCTCGCCGACCACAAGGCAAGCGATCCTCGACGGTCTACGGGGTGCCACCAGCGCTCCGGGAGGCACCGCCACGCCGGTCTTCCAGGGCTTCCCGATTCCCGTCGCCGGCAAGACCGGTACGGCGCAGAAGGGTGCCGGCCGGCCCGACCAGTCGTGGTTCGTGGCGCTGGCGCCGTGGCCAGACATCCGCTACGTGGTCGTCGTCACCGACGAAGCTGGCGGTTTCGGCGCGGAGACCGCCGCCCCGATGGCGCGCCGCATCCTCGCGGCCTTGTTCGACGTGAGGGGCGATCGTGCGCGCCGGGGTGGAGCTCCCGACTGAAGCTCGCGCCTCGGTCACCGAGCGCAGCTGACACACTTCTTCGCGACCACCTTCGGCCGGACGGAGCGAAACCGCTCGTCGGCCGGTTAGGGTCGGTAACGAGCATGTACGCGTCTTCGCTGGCAACGAGGTCTCGCGGGACCGCCCGCCCCTTCCCACGGCTGCTGGCCGGGCTCGACCCGCTGATGCTGCTCGCCTCGGTCGGGTTGATCGCGGCGAGCGTCGTGGTGCTTGGCGAGGCCACGACCGGCGACATTCCCAGCCAGCCCTACTACTACGTGTGGCGGCAAGTCGCCTACGGGGCGGTGGGTTGCGCGCTGATGCTGGCGATCTCGAGGATCGACTACGCGCGCCTGCGCGAATATCGCAACGGCATCTACCTGGCGACGTTGGGCTCGATCATCGCGGTCTTCGCGATCGGCTCGGCTTCGCGCGGTTCGCGCCGTTGGATCGAACTGCCGTTCTTCAATCTCCAACCGTCCGAGCTGGGCAAGCTCCTGCTCGTGATCGCGTTGGCCGGTTTCGTCGTCGACAACGTGCGACGTTTGAACGAACGTCAAACGACGGTCCGCGTGCTGCTGCTCGGGTTGGTACCGGCGACGCTGGTCGTCGCCCAGCCCGACCTCGGTACCGGACTCGTTTACGTCGCGGCGACGATTGCGATCCTGTTCCTGGCGGGCACGCGCTGGTCGCACTTTGTTGTGCTCGCCTGCGTCGGATCGCTGGTCGCGGTGTTTGCGCTGGTCGTAGCGCCGGCAGTCGGAGTCGAGGTGCTAAAGCCTTATCAGCGCGACCGTCTGACCGCTTTCCTGCATCCGAGTGCGGATCCCCGTGCGGAGGGCTACCAGATCAACCAGTCGCTGACCGCGATCGGTTCCGGAGGCAAGACCGGTCGCGGCGAGGATGCCACGCAAACCAAGCTCAACTTCCTCCCCGAGCACCACACGGACTTCATCTTCGCGGTGGTGGGGGAGGTGTTCGGCTTTATCGGCGCGGCGCTGGTGCTCAGCCTCTACGCGCTGCTGATCTGGCGCGCCCTACGTGTCGTGACGCTCGCCAAGACCCTTTTCGGCGCCTTGGTGGCGGGCGGCATCACGGCGATGCTCATGTTCCAGGTCTTCGTGAACGTGGGCATGACGATCGGGTTGGCCCCGATCACTGGCGTTCCTCTGCCGTTGCTGAGCTACGGCGGATCGTCGGTGATCGTGACCTTCATGTCGCTCGGGCTGTTGCAGTCGATCCACGCCCGGTCCCGCGAGCTCTCGCTGGCGAAGGCGGTCGCGTAATGGACAACAACGCCTTCGAGACGAGAGGAATCGGTTTTGAGGAAGCAGGTACTCGTCGCGGTCGATCGCGGCGAGACGCGGGTGGCGATACTGGAGGCGGAGGGTTCCGTCTCCTCGCGCCAGCGCTCTCGCCAGCGGGGATCGCGTAAGACGGCAACGGATTGGCGTGTAGCTGAGATCTACATCGAGCGCCGCGGCGCCCGCTCGATCGTCGGCAACGTCTACAAGGGCCGCGTCGACAACGTGCTGCCTGGGCTGGAGGCGGCGTTCGTCGACATCGGGCTCGAGAAGAACGGTTTCCTGCACTCCGACGACATCGTGCTGCCCGGCGTCGAGGTCGCCCGACGCGGGCGGGCCGGCAAGGGCAAACGCATCTCGGAGCTACTTCGGCCCGGCCAGGAGATCCTCGTGCAGGTCGTCAAAGACCCCCTCAAGACGAAGGGGCCGAGGCTCTCGATGCAGCTCTCGATCGCCGGTCGCTACCTCGTGTACGTGCCGCAGGGGGAAGGCATCGGTGTGTCCCGCCGGCTCGACGACGCCGAGCGGGCACGCCTGCGGCGGGAGCTGCAGAAGGTGGCCTTGCCGGAAGGCGGATGGATCGTGCGCACCGCCGCTCAGGGCGCCAAGCGCGAGGACTTCGAGCGGGAGGTCCTCTACCTGCGGATGCTTTACGACATCCTGCGCGAACGGGCCGAGCGCTCGCCGGCGCCGGCGCTCGTCTTCCAGGGGGCCGACCTGCCGGTGCGGGTCGTCCGCGACATCTTCAGCGACGAGTTCGAGCGGGCGTTGGTCGACGACGAGAAGGCCTACGAACGGCTCGTTTCGTTCCTCAGTCGAACGGCGCCGGAGCTGGTCGAGCGGGTGGAGCTCGACAGCGGCGAGCCGCCGCTGTTCGAGCGCTTCGGCGTCGACCGCGCGCTGCGCTCGACGTTGGAGCGACGCGTCGACCTGCCGTCGGGTGGCTACCTGGTCATCGACTACGCGGAAGCGATGACGGTGATCGACGTCAACTCCGGCTCTTTCACCGGGCGCGGCAAGGGGGCCAAGCTAGAGGACACGATCACCAAGACGAACCTCGAGGCGGCCGATGAGGTGGTGCGTCAGCTGCGCCTCCGCGACATCGGCGGGATCATCGTCATCGACTTCATCGACATGGCGCGTGCGCGCAACCGGGACGCCGTGTTGCGGCGACTGCGCGAAGCGCTCGAGCGTGACCGCACGAAGACCTACGTCGTCGAGGTATCGCCCCTCGGCCTTGTCGAGATGACGCGGCAGAACGTCACCGAGGGAGTGCGCGAGATCCTCACCAAGCCGTGTCCCACCTGCAACGGCGAGGGTGTGGTGCTGAGCGAGGAGACGGTGGCTTTCGAGGCTGCTCGCTGGCTGCGCGAGATCGCCTTCCAGCACCCCGCCGCGGAGGCCTTGCTAATACGCATGAATCCGCGCGTCTCGGCAATCCTGACGCGGGGGCCAGGGCGTCCGATCGAGGAGATCGAGGCGGAGACCGGCAAGCGCTTCCACTTCGAAGGCACCGAAGCCCTGCCGATCGATCACATGGAGGTCGTGATGGCAGGCAGCGCCGACGAGGTGGCGGAACGGGCGCTGCCGTTCCGCGAGGGCGACGAGGTGCTGGTGGAGCTCGTCGAGCCGCACATGTACAACGAGGGCGACGCTGTCGCCAAGCTCGATGGCTACGTGATCGCGGTGCGCGGCGCTGCCGATCTCGTCGGCCAAAAGGCACTCGTTCGCATCGAGCGCGTCGGGCGCTCCTCGGCGGAGGCCTCGCTGGTCGCTCAGCCGGAGGCGAGCGGGGCGGGAGGCGGCGAGGGGCAGTCGCGTACGCCCGCCGTGCGACGTCGCCGGGCGCGCCGGGAAGCGCCAGCGACCTCCTGAGGCGACTCCCAAGCGCTCGGGACTCCCAAGCGCTTGGGGTTCGCTTCCTCGCGCTAGACTGCCCGACCGTCGTCGGACGCTCCCGAGCCTGTGCGCGTCCGCCCGCAACGATCGCTCGCGATGTACGCAGTCGTCAAAGTTTCAGGCAAGCAATACCGGGTCGAGGAGGGCCAGTCGCTGCTGGTCGACCGCATCGATGCCCCAGAAGGCGAGCGCGTGCAGCTCGAGCCGTTGCTGTGGCGTCCCGACGACGGCGAACCGGTCGTCGCGCCCGAGGAGCTCGCGAAGGTGCAGGTGGAGGCCATCGTCAAGGCGCATGAGCGGGGGCCGAAGCTGCGTATCCTCAAGTTCAAGCCGAAAAAGGGCTACAAGCGCCGGACCGGGTTCCGTGCGGAGCTGACGAGGCTCGAGGTGAGCAAGATCGGTCCGCGGGCCCGGCGCTCCTCGAAGACGAAGAAGGCAGACACAGATGGCTCATAAGAAGGGACTCGGTTCGAGCCGCAACGGGCGCGACTCGGAAGCCAAGCGCCTGGGCGTGAAAGTCTTTGCCGGCGAGAAGGTGAACGGTGGCGAGATCCTCGTGCGGCAGCGCGGCACACCTTTCAAGCCGGGCGACGGGGTCGGCATTGGTCGCGACCACACCCTGTTCGCCCTGCGCCCCGGCATCGTTCGCTTCACGCGCGGCCGTCGAGGTCGGCAGGTGCACGTCGTGCCGCCTTCCTAGGCGGCTTCGCTTGCTCTTCGATCGCGCTGAGATCCGCGTTCGCGCTGGCGCCGGGGGGAACGGGTGCGTCTCCTTCCGGCGCGAGGCCTACGTTCCCAAGGGCGGGCCGGACGGTGGCGACGGCGGGCGCGGCGGTGACGTCGTCCTGGTCTGTGACGCGAGTTTGCGCGACCTGCGCTCACTGGTGAGGCGGCGGCGCTTCGAAGCAGGGCGTGGCGGCCACGGGCAGGGCGCTAACCGCCACGGTGCGCGCGGAGCGGACCTCGAGTTGCGTGTGCCGCCCGGAACGGTGGCGGTCGATCCCGATCGGGGCGAGCGGATCGAACTGCTGGAGCCGGGGCAGCGCGCGGTGATCGCCCGAGGCGGGGCCGGAGGGCGCGGCAATCGCCGCTTCGCGAGCCCGACCCACCAAGCGCCGCGCTTTGCCGAGCGGGGCCTCCCCGGCGAAGAGCGCACCTGGCAGCTGGCGCTGAAGTTGTTGGCCGATGCCGGACTGGTCGGCCTCCCGAACGCCGGCAAGTCGTCTCTGTTGCGCCGGCTCACACGCGCGCGACCGCGCGTCGCCGACTATCCCTTCACGACGATCGAGCCGAACCTCGGCACGATCGAGGACGAAAGCGGCCGTCAGCTGGTGATCGCCGATATCCCCGGCTTGATCGAAGGTGCCAGCGAGGGAGCGGGGCTCGGTCACGACTTTCTCGCCCACGTCGAGCGCTGCCGTTTGCTTGTCCACGTCGTCGAGTGTGCGCCGGCCGACGGCTCCGACCCAGTCGCGGCGATGCACACGATCGAGCGCGAACTCGAACGTTACGGACACGGGCTGGCCGAGCTCCCGCGCATCCTTTGCCTCTCCAAGGCCGATCTGCTGCCCGAAGATGCGCTGCCGGCTCTCGCCGAGCGTCTCCGCGCGGCGGCCGAAGACCCACCGCTCGAGGTGATTGCGACTTCGGCGGTGACGGGCTTGGGGCTCGACCGCCTGCGCCAGGCGATCTTCGCGCACGTTCCGCAGTCCCCGCTCGCGACCAGCGAACAGCCGCTCGTCGAGCGCGTCTACCGGCCCGGCGCTGACGAACGCATCGAAGTCGAGCGGGTCGCGCCCGGTCGTTTCCGCGTGCGCGGAGGACCGGTCGAGCGCCTGATCGCTCGTCACGACCTCGACAACCCCGACGCGCTCGACTACATCGAAGCGAGACTCCGTCGCCTAGGAGTTGTGCGTCAGCTCGAACGTCAGGGCTTCGAACCGGGGGACGAGGTGGAGATCGGCGGCGTCACATTCGATTTCGATCCGGCAGCGCCCGGCGCGCCGCGGTGAACGCGCGCCTGCGGCTGCTTGCTGCGCTGACGGCGACGGCGCTCGGCTTCGCGCTGCTCGTGGGTCTCGCGATTCGGGCCGCGACCGCTCCCAGCGCTGAGCAGCGAGTGCTAGCGACCGTCGAGCGCTTCGTCGAAGCCGTCAACGAGCGCAACGCTCGGCTTTTGTGCAGCGAGCTGCTGACGCAGCAGTTTGTGGAAGGTGTGACAGCGACGCGTGGTGCGACTGCACGGCGCTTGTGCGAGCGGGAGCTCGCGGCGATCCGGGGCCCGAGGCTGCGGCTGGTGCGTGTCAAAGCAGTGCGGGTGGTCGACGACGAGGCCACGGTGCGAGCCCTCATCGACTACGGCCCGCTGCGGCGCGATCGCGAGCTGCGGCTGCGGCGAGAGCAAGGCCGATGGCGGATTGAAGGGAGCACCGCTGGCTGACGGGCGCGCCGCCGGGTCGTGCGATCGGCCGTCACGCGGGGGCTTCATAACCTTGCCGGGATGGCAACCACGGTCGTGAAGCTGGGCTCGGCGCTGGTCGCCGACGACCAGGGCGTCGTGCGCGACGACGTGCTCGCCGCGGTGTCCGAGGAGATCGCCAAGCGCAGCACACATGACGAGCGCTTCGTGATCGTCAGTTCCGGTGCCATCGCCTGCGGACTGCGCGAGCTGGGCATCACCAGTCGGCCAACGGCGATGGAGGAGCTGCAGGCCGCTTCGGCCGTCGGTCAAGGGATCGTCTACCGAGCGTGGCACGAACACCTCGGCCGCTGGGGCGTGCGCAGCGCGCAGGTTCTGCTCACCTTTTTCGACATGGCTCAGCGCGCCCACTACGTGAACGCCCGCCACACTCTCGCCACCCTGCTGCGTTGGGGCGTAGTGCCGGTCGTCAACGAGAACGACACGACAACAACCGACGAGATCTCCTTCGGCGACAACGATTTTTTGGCAGCACAGGTGGCGATCCTGGTGGAGGCGCGTCTGCTCGTGCTCCTCACCGACACGGCCGGCCTCTATACCGCCGACCCGCGCCGTGATCCTGCGGCGCGACTCGTCTCGGAGGTGCGTGATCCCAGCGAGCTGCGGGCATTGGAGGTGGGGGGCAGCGGCAGCGAGCTCGGTTCTGGCGGGATGCGCTCAAAGGTTGCTGCCGCCGAGATGGTGACGGGTGCGGGAATTCCCTGCGTGGTTGCATCCGGTACCGATCGGGAGGCGCTCGCGACGATCCTCGAGGGCGGACGCGCCGGCACCTACTTCCATGCGCGGCGGGAGCGGGAACAGAGCTTCAAGCTGTGGCTGCGCTACGCCAAGCCGACGCGCGGAGAGTTGCTCGTCGACGCCGGCGCCGCGCGCGCCCTCACCGAGCGCGGCAGCAGCCTGTTGCCGGTCGGCATCGTCGAGGTACGAGGGGAGTTCGAGCCGGGCGACGCCGTCGAGATTCGTCACGACGGGCGGGTGATCGGTAAGGGCATCGTCAACTACGGAAGTGACGAACTGCGGCGTGTGTGCGGTCTGACCAGCGACCGCGTGCGCCAGCTGTTGCCGCACGCCAGCGAGGAAGCGGTGCACCGCGACTATCTGGTGGTGCTCGCGCCGTAGGTCCCGCCGGTACCCTTGCCGCAATGTCACTCACGGCGACCACCGTCGAGGACGTCTGCCGGAGCGCTAAGCGTGCCGCTCGACGCCTGGCCACCCTCGATCGCCGCGTGCGCGATGGCGCGCTTGCGCGGATCGCCTCCTCGCTCGAGGAGCGGGTCGACCAGATCCTCGATGCCAATCGCGAAGACATGCAGCGGGCCGAGGAGAAGGGCCTCGAGCCGGCACTGCTCGATCGCCTGCTGTTGACCGAGGAGCGGGTAGCCGCGATGGCCGAAGGCGTGCGGCAGGTCGCAGCGCTACCCGACCCGGTCGGCGAGTTGATCGATGGGCGGCGTTTGCCGAATGGCCTCGATCTGCGGCGCGTGCGGGTGCCGCTCGGCGTGGTGGCGGTGGTCTACGAGGCGCGCCCGAACGTCACGATCGACTGCACCGCGCTCTGCCTCAAATCCGGCAACGCCGTGGTCCTGCGCGGTTCGTCAAGCGCGCAGCGGTCGAACGCAGCGCTGGCGGCGATCGCCGCCGAGGCGGCGGAGGCAGCGGGCATTCCGGCGGGCGCGATCGGTCTCATCGCCAGCGGCGAGCGGGGCGACGACCTGCGCGCGCTGGCGACCGCCAAGGACAGCGTCGACTTGATCATCCCGCGCGGCGGGGAGGGGCTGAAGCGAGCGCTCGAGGAGGTCGCAACGGTGCCCGTCATCTACGCCGCCGCTGGCAACTGTCACGTGTACGTCGATGCTGAAGCCGACCTCGAGCGCGCGCGAGCGATCGTCGTCAACGCCAAGACCCAGCGTCCCGGTGTGTGCAACGCCTGCGAAACGTTGCTCGTCAACTCCCACGTCGCGCCCGCCTTCGTACCGCTGATCGTCCGTGAGCTCTTGGCGCGGGGCGTCGAGCTGCGCACCTGCGCGCGGACCCGTGCGCTGGCCGGCGATCTAGCTGACCGGCTGCGACCCGCCGACGAGCGCGACTGGCAGACCGAGTATCTGGCGCCGATTCTCGCCGTGCGGGTGGTCGACACCCTCGACGAGGCGGTCGAGCACATCGATCGTTACGGCTCCGGGCACTCGGAGGCGATCGTCACCGAATCGACCGATGCCGCCCGTGCGTTTTGCGACGCGGTCGACGCGGCGTGTGTCTACGTCAACGCTTCGACGCGCTTCACCGACGGCTTCGAGTTCGGGCTGGGCGCGGAGATCGGCAACTCCACCCAGAAGCTGCACGCACGCGGGCCGATCGGGCTGCGCGAACTGACCACCTACAAATACGTGATCGAGGGCGCCGGCCACGTGCGCGAGTGACGTGAAGATCGGGGTTCTCGGCGGCACTTTCAATCCTCCGCACATCGGTCACCTGGTGCTGGCGCAGGAGGCGCTCGAGTGCTTCGGTCTCGAGCGCGTCCTGTGGATACCGGCGGCGCGGCCCCCGCACCGCGAAGTGGAATCCGACCCGGGGCCTGAGATGCGGGCGGAACTTTGCGAGCTCGCGACCGCCGACGACGAGCGCTTCGAGGTCTCGCGGATCGAGCTGGAGCGCGAAGGGCCCTCGTACACGGTCGACACGATCGCTGCGCTGCGCCAGTCGAACCCCGAGCTCGAGCCGTTCCTGATCCTCGGCGGTGACCAGGCGGCGAGCCTGCCGCGCTGGCACGAGCCGGAGCGGCTGCTGGAACTCGCGCAGGTCGTGGTCGTCGATCGCACCGGATGGTCGCGGGACGCGGTAGCGATCTCGATTGCGCGACTGCGGGGCGCGGAGCGCGTGCGCTACTTCGACATGCCGCGGGTCGAGGTTTCGTCGACGCTCGTGCGCTTGCGGATCGCGCGCGGACAGTCGATCCGCTACCTGGTTCCCGAAGCCGTGCGAAGGAAGATCGAGGACGCCAACCTCTACGGTGCCGGTCGCCGGGAGGTGGCTGCGAAAAGTTGACTCCCCGGGAGTTGCCGAAAGCCACTGGCGCTCCCGCGCGGCCCGAGGCGCCGGCAGGGGATGCTGCGTCGCCGACGTCCCGCGGCGAGCAGCTGGCGGAGCGCATCGCTCGCATCGCGCTCGAGAAGAAAGCGGAGGACGTGCTGATCCTGGACCTCCGTTCGCTCGTTGGCTTCACCGACTTTTTCGTGCTCGCCAGCGGCCGCAGCGACCGCCAGGCGCGGGCGGTCGCCGAGGCGGTTCGTGAACAGCTGAAGGCCGCGGGGGTCGTGCCCGCCCGCGTCGAAGGCGAGCGCGACGCACGCTGGATCTTGCTCGACTACCTCGACTGCGTAGTGCACGTCTTCACGCCCGAGGCCCGCGAGTACTACCGGCTCGAACACCTTTGGGCGGAGGCGCCCGTCCGTCGCTTCGACTAGCCCGCAGCCGCGCGAACGAAGCGCCGCCGTCGAAACCAGGTGGGCGCTGCCGTCCCAACGCTAAACAGGGCGCCCATTTGTGCCGAATAGGACAACACGATGACCGAAACCAACCAGAGCGTCGTCGGCGAGCAGGCGGTCGAAGAGGTCTCGCAGGCCGTTGCGGCGCGCGGTCCGATGCGCTTGGAGCTGCCGATCGAGCAGGCCGAGGCGCTCCACCAGTGGCTTCTGACCGCGACCAACAACGGCCAAACCGCGCTCGACGATCCCAACCTGAGCGCCGTCTTGGCGAAGCTCGGTCACGACCTCGACGCAATGCGCACCGTGCAGGCGGTGCGGCGCGAGCTCGAAGAGGTCGGGTTCGACCACACACGGTTGAGCGACGAGCAGGTCGCCGAGCTCGGGCGGCGGATTCTCGAGGCCCACAGGCCGCGCCCGCGGGTATCGCGCGACGGCGAAGCTTCCTCCCAGTAACAGGGCCGAGGCGCAGCGACGGTGGCCGCCGGGACTCCGGCGGCCACACCCCTGCGCGCGCGGACCGGCCGGTGAGCGTTTAAACTCGCCGCCACACGGGGCTGTAGCTCAGCTGGGAGAGCGCGGCGCTGGCAGCGCCGAGGTCACGGGTTCGAGTCCCGTCAGCTCCACTTTCGCTTGCGGCTAGGAGCCGCGGGAGTCGCGCAGTGCCAGGATCCCGCGCAGGGTCGCTGCCAGGTAGTGCTCGGCGAAGTGCCTGATCCCCTCGGGTGTTTCGAGGTCGAGCACCGAGTGCGGCGTGACGACGAACGAGAGCACGGCCCGCGTCAGAAGCTCGGAAACCGCTTGGATCTCTTCGTCGTCGAGCGGTAGGCGGCCGGCCGCAGCTTCTTCGCGCGCGAACCGCGCGATGAACTCGCGGCCGGCGGCCAGGACGCGCTCGCCCTCGGTGGTGAGCGCTGGCAGGATCAGCTCCGGCTCGCTGCGCAAAAGCCGGCGCAGAAGGCGGTGCTGGCGGAGGTACAGCAGGCCGAACACGAAACCCTCGACGAGCCGCTCCTCGAGTGTGGCGCACGAGCGTGTCGCCTCTTCGACGGCGCGCAAGAAGCGCCGCATCTCGTGCAGGACGAGCGCCTCGATGAGGCGGTTCTTCTTCGGGAAGTAGCGGTAGACGGTGACGCGCGAGACGCCGACGCGGCGGGCGACGTCGTCGATCGTGAAACGTCTGAGACCGAAGTCCTCGACCTGTTCGGCGGCTGCCTGCAGGATCCGCTCTTCGGTCGTCTCGGCGTTGCCGGGAGCGTCGAGCAGCTGATCGACGAGCTCTTCCGCGCCTGGGGAAGTCGCGGAGCTGTCGGTGCCTGCGTTTCCGTTCATCCAGAGAGACCGTACAGCCAAAGTCGTCGGGATACATTCAGACGCATGCTGTAACATGCGTCTTATCGTTTTGCGGCTGTGGTGGGTGGCGAACGATCGGCGCCCGCCGCAAGACTGGTCCGGGGGGTCTCCCGGCGCCGCGAGGCGGAAAACGGACAAGACACAAAGAGCGTGGAGGTGGAAGCGAGTGGCTGAGGCGTTCTTCGCGCAAGCGGCACCCTCGGCAGGCGGAGCGCCGCTCGACCAGCTCGCCGTCCTGGCGGCTGTCTACTGGGGCGGCAGCGCAGCCGTGATCGCGACTTGCGTGCGCTACCGGCGCGGGAAAGCGCGGCCGCTGCGTGTCGCAGGGCGTGTCGTAGGGCGTCTCTTCGGTCTCCCAGGGTGGTCGGCGCTGCCCGTGGCGATTGCGACCGTCGGTCTGCTCGCAGCGATGTGGGGTGGGATGTGGGACATCGGCTACCACATCGACCAAGGGCGCGACACCGGCCCCCTCGGCAACCCCGCCCACTACCCGATGCTGTTCGGCATATTCGCCGCGTTCGCGGCGGGGGTGCTAGCGCTCGGCACCGCCGACCAGCGCGACCGCGGACCCGCCTGGGTCCTGGCCGGCGGCGGCCGGCGCGGGCCCCTCGGCGGCGCGCTGTTGGCCGCCGCGATGCTCTTCGCTCTCGCCGCGCTCTCGCTCGACGACGTCTGGCACCGCATCTACGGGCAGGACGTAACGCTCTGGTCGCCGACCCACTTCGTCTTTCTCTTCTTCGGCGTGCTGAGCGTCGTCGGCATGCTCGTGCTCGTCCAGGAGGGCGCGGAAGCACGCGCCAAGCGCGCTTCAGCTGGCGTCGCTGGGCGGGACGAGAGCCGCGCGGTGGCGCCCACGTTGGCCGGCGCCCGCCGCTGGGCGCGCTGGTTCGGCGCTGCCCAGCGAGCGACGCTACTCGGAGGTCTTCTCTGCGGGCTCGAGCTGTTCCTCGCCGAGTACGACTACGGCGTTCCGCTCTACCGCCAGGTATGGCAGCCGCTCGTGCTCGCGCTCGCCGCAGCGTTCGTGCTGGTGGCGGCGCGCGCGTGGGTTGGGCGTGGCGCGGCGCTGGGAGCTGCCACGGCGTACGTCGCGGTGCGCGGCAGCGCCAGCCTGTTTGCTGGTGCGATGGGAGTGCACACGCCGACGTTGCCGCTCTTTTTCGCCGAGGCACTAGCTGTCGAGGTCGTCGGGTCGCTGCTGCTTTCGCGGCGAGCGGTGCCCGCGCCCACGCGAACGGTTGGGTTCGGCGCCGTCGCCGGCGTCGTCAGCGCCGCGGCCGGCTTCGCCGCTGGCTACGGCTGGTCGCGCGTGGCGATGCCGCTGCCGTGGACAACCGCGCTGCTGCCGGAGGGGTTCCTGCTCGCCCTCCTCGGCGGCTGCGCCGGCGGCGTGCTAGGAGCGCTGTTCGCGGCATCGCTGCGCGGCGCTCTGCCGCGGCCGGCGCTGGCACGCGCAGGGTTCGCCGGGGCCGCGGCGCTGGCGGTGGGCGCCTGTGTGGCCGCCTCGCTGCGCACCGTGCCCGACGCCGTGGCGCGCGTCGAGCTTCGGCCGGTCGCAGGATCGAGTGGAGAGGCTTACGTGGTGGCGCGTCTCTCCCCAGCGGCGATCGCGGCCCAGCCGAACTGGTTGTACGTGCTCGCCTGGCAGGGCCGGCGCGACCGTGTGGTCGCGCCGATGGCGCGAGCGGCGGACGGCAGCTATCGCAGCACAAGTCCGGTGCCTCTGGCCGGAACCTGGAAGGCGGCGCTACGCCTGAACGCTGGTCGGGTGCGCGGGGCGGTGCCGTTGCGCCTGCCGGCCGACGCTGGGCTCGACGGCTCGCGGCGCTCGCTACCGGTGAGCTTCACGCGCAGCCAACTCGAGCGGGCGATGCGCGACGCGGCCGGTGCGGCGCTGCCCGCTGCGCCCGTCTTCACCCGCGCCTTCGTGGGCGACGAGTGGATCTTCCTGCGCGAGGCACGCGGCGTTCCGCCCTGGCTGTGGCAGGCCGGCCTCGCCACGGTTCTGGGAGCCTGGGCGGCGATGGCGCTGGCGCTTGCACTTAGCCTAGGGCGGCTCGGTCGGCGCTTCGAGGCGCGCGGCGGAATGAGCAGCGGGGCGCGACCAGCCGGCAGGGGGCAGCTTCGGCACGCCGCGGCCCAGGCCACTTAAGGGGGGCAGCGCGGACGAGCGAGCCGCGTGCGGCGCGCTGCGCGCCGCACGCGCTCGCTCGCCGTTACCCTTCGCGCGACGGTGGAGGCACGCTACGACCCGCACGCGATCGAGGCCAAGTGGCGCGAGCTGTGGGCGCGCGAGCGCACGTGGGAAGTCTCCAACGAACCTGAGGCGCGTCCGAAGCAGTACGTGCTCGAGATGCTCCCCTACCCCTCGGGGGAACCGCACATCGGGCATCTGAAGTGCTATTCGGTGGGCGACGCGGTCGCCCACTTCCGCCGCCGGCAGGGGTACCGCGTTCTGCACCCGATGGGCTACGACGCCTTCGGGCTGCCGGCCGAGAACCACGCCATCCGCACCGGCCAGCACCCGCGCGTATCGACCGAAAAGTCGATCGCCGAGTTCCGCCGGCAGTTCCACCGCTGGGGCGTCTCGATCGACTGGTCGCGCGAGTTCGGCACGCACGAGCCGAGCTACTACCGCTGGACGCAGTGGCTGTTTCTGCGTTTCCTCGAGCGCGACCTCGCCTACCGCCGCCAGGCGGCGGTGAAGTGGTGTCCGCGCGACCAGACAGTGCTCGCCAACGAACAGGTCGTCGACGGCCGCTGCGAACGGTGCGGCACTCCCGTCGAGGCGCGACAGCTCGAACAGTGGTTCTTCCGGATCACCGCTTACGCCGAGCAGCTTTTGCGCGACCTCGACGACCTTGACTGGCCCGAGCACGTCAAGACGATGCAGCGCAACTGGATCGGGCGCTCCGAGGGCGCGGAGGTCGTCTTTCGCTGCGATGAGCTCGGCATCGACTACCCGGTCTTCACGACCCGTCCGGACACGCTCTTCGGCGCGACGTTTTTTGTGCTCGCTCCCGAGCATCCCGACGTGCTCAAGCTCAACGACTCGCCCGAAGTGCGCGAGTACGTCAACCGCGCGATGCAGGCGTCGCACGAAGAGCGCGGGGCCGCCGACCGCCGCAAGACCGGTGTCGCGCTTGGCCGCTACGTGCGCAACCCGGTCAACGGCGAACTGATCCCGATGTTCGTCTCCGACTACGTGCTGATGGAGTACGGCACCGGCGCGATCATGGCGGTGCCCGCCCACGACGAGCGCGATCACGAGTTCGCGCGCGAGTTCGGGCTTCCGATCCGGGAGGTCATCAAGGGTGGTGAGGACGTCCAGCGCGAGGCCTACACGGGCGACGGCCCGATGGTCAACTCGGGACCGTTCGATGGCCTCCACAACCGCGAGGCGTACGAGCGGATCGTCGAATGGCTGGAGCGCGAAGGCAAGGGCCGGCGGGCCGTCAACTACCGCCTACGCGACTGGTTGATTTCCCGCCAGCGCTATTGGGGCTGCCCGATACCGGTCGTCTACTGCGAGCGCGAGTGCGGGATCGTGCCGGTGCCAGACGAGCAACTGCCGGTCGAACTGCCCGACATCTCAGACTACGCGCCGAAGGGGCGCTCGCCGCTCGCAGCGGCCGAGGATTGGGTGCGTACGAGTTGCCCGCGCTGCGGGGGCGAGGCGCGGCGCGAGACCGACACCATGGACACCTTCGTCGACTCGTCCTGGTACTTCCTGCGCTACTGCGACCCGCGCAACGACCGCGCGCCCTTCGACCGCGCTGTCGTGCGGCATTGGATGCCCGTCGATCAGTACATCGGCGGGGTCGAGCACGCGATCCTGCACTTGCTCTACGCGCGCTTCTTCTGCAAGGCGCTTGCCGACATGGAGCTGCTCGACGTGCGCGAACCGTTCGCGCGGCTTTTTACGCAGGGCATGGTCACGCGCGAAGGGGCGAAGATGTCGAAGTCGAAGGGCAACGTCGTCAGCCCCCGCGATTACGTTGAGCGCTACGGGGCCGACACCGCCCGCACGTACGTGCTCTACATCGGGCCTCCCGAGCAGGACGCCGACTGGTCGGACGAGGGCATCGCTGGCATCCACCGCCAGCTCGCGCGGCTGTGGCGGGTAGCGCGCGAAGTCGCCGAGCGGACGCCGCCGAGCGCGGCGCCCAGCGGCGAGCCGACGCCCCTGTTGCGCAAGGCGCATTGGGCGATCGACAAGGTCACGCGGGACTGCGAACGGTTCGCTTTCAACACCGCGATCGCCGCGGTGATCGAGCTCGACAACGAGATCTACCGCTTCAAAGACGAGCTGATCGACACGCCCGAGGGCGCCTCGCAGCTGCGTTTCGCGGTCGCCACCGCCGGTTCGCTGATCTTCCCGTTCGCCCCGCACCTCGGGGCCGAGGTTTACGAGCTGATGACGGGGCGGCGGGTCTGGGAGGAACCGTGGCCGCAAGCCGATCCCGAACTGCTGCGCAGCGACCTCTTCGAGCTGGTCGTGCAGCTCAACGGTCGGCTCGTCGATCGCGTCGAGGCGCCCGCCGATGCCTCGCGCGAGGAGCTCGAACGGATCGCTCGTGAGTCGCCGAAGCTACGGGCGCGGCTCGACGGCCGCGAGATCGTGAAGGCGATCGTGGTGCCGGGGCGGCTCGTCAACTTCGTAGTGCGGTGAAGATGCGCACCGGGGCCGGTCGCTCGCACCACGTGCGCCAGCGATGACGCCGCGTCCCGCGATTTCGGTGATCGGTCCCGGCGAAGCGGCTGCGCGCGAGCTGTGGCTCGCCGAAGAAGCGGGGAAGCTGATCGCCGAGGGGGGCGCAGTGCTCGTTTGCGGCGGGCTCGGTGGGGTAATGGAGGCAGCTTGTCGCGGGGCACGGCGCGCCGGCGGCGTGACGGTCGGGATCCTGCCCGGCGTCTCCGCGCTCGACGCCAACCCGTGGGTGGAGATCGCGATCCCGACCGGGCTCGGGGAGGCGCGTAACGCGCTGGTCGCGCGCGCCGCCGGAGCTGTCGTCGCGATCGGCGGCGGTCTCGGGACGCTGTCGGAGATCGCCCTCGCGCTGAAGGCCGGCAAGCGCGTGTTCGGCGTCGACACATGGCGACTCGAGGCAGCCTGGCCGAGCGGGCAGAGCGGCGCGCCGGTCGCGCCGCGTTACGGCCGGCGGGCGGCCCCACCGGAGGCGGCCGCGCCGGTTGCGTGCCATTCGGTCGAGGAAGCCGTCAGCGCGGCGCTATCGGCGGTCGCGCCGACCGCAGGCGCGGGCGAGCTCTGAGGCGCTGCCGTAGACTCGCCGTTCGTGCCCGAGCCCGCAACGAGCCATGCGCCCACCGGGCAGGAGCGGCGGGTCGAGGGAAGCGAACAGGAGCGGGCTCCATACCTCGAAGCGCTCCGCGCCTACGCCTCCCGGCGACCCGCCAGGCTCAACGTGCCCGGCCACAAGGGCGGCGCCGGTGCCGATCCCGAAGCCCTCGAGGCGTTCGGTCAGCGTGCCTTCGAGCTCGACATTCCGCCCGGCATCCCCGGGATCGATGCCGGCGCGCGACCGCACCCGCTGGAGCGGGCCCAGCGCCTGGCGGCCGAGGCTTGGGGCGCGCGACGCACTTGGTTTCTGATCAACGGTGCCTCCCAAGGCAACCACGCGGCCTTGCTGGCGCTTGCCCACCGTGGATCGCACGTTGTAGTGCAACGCAATGCGCACTCGAGCACCATCGATGCGCTGATTCTCTCCGGCCTGCGGCCGGTTTTCGTCGAACCCGAGGTCGACGACGAGCTTCATATCGCGCACTGTGTGACGCCGGAAGCGCTCGAGCGAGCGCTCGACTCGGCGCCCGCCGACGACGTCGCCGGTGTAGTGGTGGTTTCGCCCACCTACTACGGAGCGGTCGCCGACGTCGAAGCGCTCTGTGCGGTCGCTCACGCTCGCGGCTTGCCGGTGGTGGTTGACGAGGCGTGGGGGGCCCATCTCGCCTTTCACGAGGAGCTTCCGGCGCCAGCCCTGGCGCTCGGCGCCGACCTCGTGGTCTCGAGCACCCATAAGAGCGTCGGCAGCCTCACACAGTCGGCGATGTTGCATCTCTCCCGCGACGCTCTGATCGACGAGGACGTGGTCGATCGCTGCGTTACCACGGTCGAGTCAACGAGCCCGAATTCGCTGCTCTGCGGCTCGCTCGATGCAGCTCGGCGTTTCGCCGCGACCTCCGGCCGCGAGGCGCTCACGCGCACCCTCGAGCGGATCGCGGCGACGCGTCGACGCATCAACGAGATCCCGGGATTGGCGGCGATCGGGGAGCTACCGGGTCGCGCCAGCGTGCGCGCACTCGATCCGTTGCGCCTGATGGTCGACGTGCGCGCGACTGGCAGCACCGGCTTCGAGATCTCCGCGCTGCTGCGGTCGGTCTGCGACGTCCACGTCGAGCTCAGCTGCGACACGCTGGTGGTTGCGGCGTTCGGACTCGACGAGCCGGCAGAGACATTCGAACGCTTGGTTGAGGGATTGCGGTGCGTTGCCCCCGCCGCCGATCGGCGGGCCGCGCACGACGATTTCCGTCCGCCACCGGCCTGGGGCCGCCTGGCGATGACGCCGCGGGAGGCGTTCTTCGCGCCGCACGAGGTGGTGTCGGCGGAGCGCGCAGCAGGGCGCGTGGCGGCCGAGTCGCTCGCCGCCTACCCGCCCGGGATACCGAACGTCTTGCCCGGCGAGCTGATCGAACCGGCAGTGCTCGACTACGTGCGCACGACGCTCGCGCGTGGGGGAAGCGTGCGCGGCGCAGCCGACCGCACGCTCGGCACGGTGCGCGTAGTTGCCGAAGACCACGGTCTGGGTGATGACCAGCGCGCGTAGTGCAGCTCGCTTAGCGCAGCGGTCGCCGAGCGTTTGCACACGTAGCTTTTAGGCGCGTTCGCGCTGCGTACGGTGGCTCTAGTGGAGCCGCCGCGAGCCGATCGAGAGCGGGTTTGCGAACCCGCATGGGAGGAAGCACAGCCGTGCGCGCGGGCCAGCGATGCGCGCGTCCTTGGCCTCGGCGAGTTGGGGCGGCTGGAGGGCGATCAACTTCGCCGCTTGCTGGCCGGAGTGCTGGTGCTTGCAGCGCTCGTCGTCGCGTTCGTGTCATGGCAGCGGGGTGGCGAGAGGGCGCGGCGCGAACGACCGGTGCTGTCCGTGCGCTCCAGCGCCGAGCGGGCGAGCGCGCGTTTCGCCTGGGTGCACGTGGTGGGCGCGGTTCGACGCCCGGGTGTCTACCGCCTGCCCGACCGGGCGCTAGTAGCCCGGGCAGTGGCGGCCGCCGGTGGTGCCGATCGCGCTGCCGATCTCACGGCCTTGAACCTCGCCGCACGGATCGAGGACGGCCAGCAGGTGGTCGTGCCAAGGCGTGGCGCGCAGCCGGCGGGGGCGTCGGCGGGGGTTCCGACTTCGCCGGCCACGGCCGGTGGCGCCGGTGGTGCGGGGAGTAGCGCGCCCGGCGCGCGAGCCGCGGCGGCCGGCGGCAAGCTCAGCTTGCGGACCGCCACTCTCGAGCAGCTCGAACAACTCGATGGCATTGGGCCAACACTCGCCCGCCGGATCTTGGCTTACCGCGAGCGCCGCGGTTTTCGATCGCTCGACGAGCTCCGCGAGGTCGAGGGGATCGGCGAGAAGCGCTTCGAGGCGCTCCGTGAGCAGCTCGCGCCGTAAGCGGTGCTGGGTCCCAGCCAGGTTTTCGTCGCTGCGCTTGCGGTCGGCCTTGCCGTGCCGGCGCTCGGCGTGGCGCGGCCGTCGCTGGTCGCAGCGGCTGCCCTCGTCGTTGCCGCCGCCGCGTTGGCCGGTCGCCCACAATCGGCGACGCTCCTGACGGTTGGCGGCGTGGCCCTGGCGCTCGGCGCGCTGGCCGGAGATTTCAGGCTCCGCGCACTGGCCGCTCCCGCTGCCGAGCTTCGGGGTCAGGCCGAGACGCGAGGGATCGACACGTGGAGCGGCGTACTCGAACTTCAGGAGCGACCCCGCCGAGTTCGCTACGGGTGGCGGGCACGTGCCCGCCTGTCGTCGCCGCCGGGCGCCGGGGCGACGGTCATGGTGCGTGGAGACGGGCACCCGCCGCGCGCTCTCGATCTCGGTTCTCGGGCCTGTGTGCGGGGGCGCTTGCAGCAGGAGGATCGCCTGCCGGCCGGGCGGGGGCGTGCCGACGGGGCAGGGCCGGCGCGTTCGCCGCCCCGCCTCGCCGGCCTGCTGCGCCTCTCCCAGATCCGCTACTGCGGACACCGTCAGGGCGTCGCCGGCGCGATCGATGCGGCGCGGCGTCGTTCGTTGGCCGCCCTGCGGGGCGCCCTCGGCAGCGCCGACGGGGAGCTTGCGGCCGGCCTCGTGCTCGGTCTCGACGAGTGGATCGCGCCAAGCACGCGCGAAGACTTCCGGGCGAGCGGCCTTGGGCACCTGCTGGCCGTCTCGGGCCAGAACGTCGCTCTGTTGCTTGCGCTGGCGGGGCCGTTCGTTCGCGTCGCCGTGCGCTCCCTACGCCTGCGGTGGGCTCTCCTCGCCCTGCTGATAGTGCTGTACGTCCCGCTAGCCGGTGCCGGGGCGCCCCTCCAACGCGCGGCGGTGATGGGTCTCGCGGGCCTCGCGGCTAGTGCAGCCGCCCGCCCGCAGCAGCGCTGGCACGCGCTGGCGCTGGCGGCGGTGGCGACACTGCTGCTCGACCCGCGCCAGGTCCACGACGCGAGTTGGCAGCTTTCGTTCGCGGCCGTCGCCGGTCTCGCGGGCTTCGCCCGACCGCTCGAGCGAGCGCTCGCGCCGCCTCTGCGCGGGCGTCCCGAAGGGCCGCTGAGGCCACTGCTCGATGCCGCACAGCGCAGCTTCGCGGCCGCCGTGGCGATGACCGTGGCGGCGTCGCTCGCCACTGCGCCGATCACGCTCGCGACGTTCGGAGCGCTACCAGCCGGCACGCTCGCCGCGAACCTCGTGGCGCTCCCGGCGGTGGCGCCTGCGATGTGGTTCGGGATGGTGCTGGCGGCCAGCGGTCAGCTGTCCGTGGTGCCGGGGTGCGGGAGCTTCCTAGTCGGACTCGCGGGGAAGCTCATCGGCCCGTGTTTGCAGCTCGCGCTGCGACATCTCGAGTGGTCGGCGGAGACCTTCGCCGTGCTCCCACAGATCGATCGCACGAGTGGCCTGAAGCTGCTCGCCCCAGCGTTGCTTGCAGGCGCACTGGTACTGCTCGCCCCGCTGCCGGGGGCGCGACCGGCGCGGCGCGTCCTCGCCGCAGCGATCGCCGCCTACGCGCTGTGGGTGGTGGTCGAGCTGCGCGGCCCCGGCCCTCCCAGCGCGCCGACGATCACCTTCCTAGACGTTGGTC
Organism: Thermoleophilum album; assembly: GCF_900108055.1. Lineage (GTDB taxonomy): Bacteria > Actinomycetota > Thermoleophilia > Solirubrobacterales > Thermoleophilaceae > Thermoleophilum > Thermoleophilum album. The sequence continues at coordinate 202,860 of NZ_FNWJ01000002.1, forward strand.
AGGGTGACGCAGTGCTCGTGCAGGATGGACGCGGTGCAAGCGTGCTGTTCGACAGCGGACCGCCCGAGGCCCGCGTCGTTCGGTTGTTGCGACGGGCCGGCGTGTCGCGACTCGATGTGGTGGTCGCGACGCACCCCTCCCGCGACCACCACGGCGGTTTGCGCGCGGTCGTCGAACAGTTGCGGCCGCGACTGTTCGTCGACGGCGGCGACGGCACCCGCGACCCGGTGTTCCGCGCTGCCCGTTCGCTCGCCGTGGCGCACGGTGCCCGGCTGATCCCGGGTCTCGCGCCGCTGCGTCTTTCCGTGGGCCGGATCTCGGTGCAGGTGCTCTCGCCGCGCCCGCGGCCGCCCGGTCCGCCCCCCGCGGATCCCAACCCCCGGGCAATCGTGGCGCTCGTGGAGGTCGCCGGCGTGCGCTTCCTGACCTCCGGCGACGCCGAAAGTGGCGCGCTGAGTCCCTTGCGACTGCCCGCCGTCGAAATCATCAAGGTGCCCCACCACGGAAGCGCTGACCCCGGCCTCCCGGCAGTCTTGCGACGCCTGCGGCCGGCGATCGCCGTGATCGAAGTAGGCGCCGGTAACCCCTTCGGTCACCCCAGCCCATCGACGCTCGCCGCGCTCGCGCGTCACGGCGCGCGGGTCTGGCGGACCGACCGTGACGGCACCGTCACGATCTCGCTGCGTCGCCGGCGCCTGATTGTCGAGACGGCCGGTGGTTAGCCCTCGCTTCCCGGTTAGCCTGCGGCCGTGGCCGCGCTCAAGCCCGTGTACCTCGTTTACGGCGACGACCACGCACGAATCGAGTCGTGGCGCGCGCGCCTCCGAGCTCGAGCGGCTCGCGAGCACGCGGAGCTGCACGCCTTCGCAGGCGGCGAGACCGCACCCTCGGTGGTCGTAACCGAAATCGAATCGCCAGGGCTCTTTAGCGAGCGCCGCTACGTCGTCGTCGACCACTGTGAGCGGTGGTCGGCATCGGATCTCGAGCGGCTGGCACAGGCGGTTCGCCATCCCGCCCCAGCGACCGTGGTGCTTTTGATCGCCCGCGCCAACAAGGTGTCCAAAGCTCTCGAGCGAGCTGTCGGCGAGGCGGGAGGAGAGGTCCGCCGCCACGAGGCGCCCAAGCCCTGGCAGCTGGGCGCATGGGTGCGCGCGCGGGCCGCCGAGCTTGGCCAGCGGATCGAGCGCGAGGCCGCCGACGAGCTGGTCGCGCAGGTCGGGGCCAACCAGATGCGGCTCGAGCGCGAGCTCGAGAAGCTCGCGCTCGCCGCCGACGGCGAGCCGATCGACAGCGCGCTGGTGCGCGCTGTGGCGGCCGCCGACAGCGGCGAAAGCGTGTGGGAGTTTGCGGACGCACTGCTAGCCGGTGAAGCGGGCCGTGCCCTCGAACTGGCCGAGCTGCTCGCCGTGCACGGCGAGTCGGCTCACCGGCTCGTGCAGACCGCGAGCCACCGTGCCCGTGAGCTCGCCGCGGTGCGACGCATGCTCGACGGGCGGGTAGCCGAGGGGGAGATCGGCAAGCGGCTGCGGATCGGCGGTTGGCGTCTCAAGCGTCTTCTGCAAGCCGCGCGCCGTTGCGACCGGGAGCGCCTGGACCGCGCCTTGGTGCGCCTCTCGCAGCTCGAGCTGGAACTACGCGGCGGGCGACGACCGCGCGCCACCGATGAACAGGGCGCACTGGCACGCGCGATCCTCGACGTCGCGGGCGCTGACGCCTAGCTCCTGCCGGGCCGCGCGTGCTGATGCTTAGCTGCTGCCGAGCCGCGCGCGCAACCGCGCCGCTCGTGACTTGCGGCGTGCCCCGGCGTTTCGGTGAAGGGCACCCGTCTTGATCGCCTTGTCGATCTTCGCCAGCAGCGTTCGGTACTCCTGCTCGGCGCGCTCGCTGTCACCGGCGGTCACCGCCTCCTCTAAACGCCGGAACCAGGTCCGCACCTGCGAGATGCGGAAACGGTTCTCGAGCCGCTCTCGCTCGGAGCGCTTGATGCGTTTTTTCTGTGACGGGATGTTGGCCATCGCAGGATTACCGCCGGCACCGCGCGGAACCGTTGGGCACCAAAGCTCGCGCGAGCGAGTTGGGCCGACGGGCGGCCGCGTAGTGTAGCGCGGGTTCGTCGGACGCCCACGCTGGTGCGCTGCGCAGGTCCCTGGTGCTGGTGGCCGGCAAGGGCGGGAGACTGTGCTGAGAAGGTGAGCGGAACGAAAGCGAGCGACGGCGCTCCGGCCGCGGCCGGAGCGCCCTCAGAGTCACGATCGCCGGGTGCGCACGCGCGGGGTGGCGGGGTCTCTGCCACAGAGCAGCGCTCCCAACACGCGCGGCGGCTCGTGCGCAGCACCCTCTTTTTCTCGGCGGCGACCGGGCTGTCGCGTGTTCTGGGGCTTCTGCGCGAGGTGACGGCGGCCAGCCTGTATGGCGTCAGCGGAGCGATGTCGGCGTTCACGATCGCCTTCCAGGTCCCCAACCTGGTGCGCGCCCTGTTCGCCGACTCGGCGCTCCAGGGAGCGTTCGTACCGGTCTTCACGGAGTTGCTCGAACGGGGCGAACGCCAGCGGGCGTTCCGGGTCGCCTCGACGCTGTTCGTCTTGATCATCGTCGTGCTGGGGACGGTGACGCTTCTGTTCATCGCCTTCGCGCGCCCCCTAATGGCGCTATTTACGCCCGGCTTCGCTGACGACCCGGCGCTTGCCGACCTGACCGTCGGTCTCGCGCGTCTGATGTTCCCGATCGTGCTCTTGCTCGCGCTCACCGGTCTGGTCGTGGGGATCCTCAACGCCTTCGATCACTTCGCGGTGCCGGCGCTTGCCCCGGTGGCCTGGAACGCCGTGATCATCGCTGCGCTCCTCGGCCTGACGCCGCTCCTAAGCCACGACCAACGGATTTACGCCTACGCGATCGGAGTTCTGGCGGGGACGGTCGTGCAGTTCTTGCTGCCCTTGCCGTGGTTGCGCGGGCGCGGCGCGCGCCTCGGCATCGCGTTCGACGTCCGCGATCCTTACGTCTGGCGGGTCCTCAAGTTGATGCTGCCGGTGACCGTCGCACTTGGCTTGATCAACCTCTCATTGCTGATCAACTCGCTGTTCGGGACGCTCGTCTCCGAGCAGGTTCCGGCAGCGATCGACAAGGCCTTCCGCATCTACCAGCTGCCGCAAGGCTTGTTCTCGATCTCGATCGCGACAATCCTCTTTCCGACGCTCGCGCGGTTGGCCGCGCGCGGCCAGCGCGCGGAGCTCCGCAGCTGGCTCGGCGAGGGCGTGCGGCAGGTCTTGCTTTTGCTGATCCCAAGCGCCGTGCTGATGGCCGTGCTGGCGGAGCCGATCACGCGCGTCGTCTATCAACGCGGTTCCTTCGGGGCGGATGCGACCGATCTCGTCTCGACGGCGCTGGTGTGGTGGTCGCTGTCGCTGCCGGCGCAGGGCGTCAGCCTGCTCTTCTCGCGCACCTTCTTCAGTTTGCAGCGCCCCTGGCTGACGACCGGGCTGTCGCTCGCCAATCTCGCGGTCAACGCCATCGTTGCTGCGCTGCTCTACCGTCCCCTCGGGATCGCCGGGATCGTGCTCGGCACGGTCGCCGGCACGATCGCGATGTGTGTCTGGCAAGGCGCCGTGCTGCGGCGCGAGCTCGGCGGTATCGAGGGCGCCAAGACCCTCAGCGCGGCGCTGCGGATGCTCGTCGCCGGGGGCCTCTTGGCCGCTGTCTCGTGGCTCGTGTGGCGGCAGCTCGACGCTGCGCTGGGGCGGTCACTGTGGGGACAAGTGGTGGCGGTCGGCAGCGGCTGCGGGGCGGGCGCTGTGGCCTACCTCGCGACCTGTCGATTGCTCGGTGTGAGCGAGCTCGCGCGGGTCGCGCGGGCGCTGCGTGCTCGCTGAGCGGGCTTCGGTGGCGGCAAAGCCCGCCACTGCGGGCATACTCACGGCGCCTTGGCGCAAGCAGCCGACAACATCCGCAACTTCTCGATCATCGCGCACATCGACCACGGCAAGTCGACGCTGGCCGATCGCATCCTCGAGCGTTGCGGTGCGATCGACCCGCGCAATGCGCGACCCCAGTTGCTCGACTCGATGGAGCTCGAGCGCGAGCGTGGCATCACCATCAAGGCGCAGGCCGTGCGCTGCGACTACCGCGCCCGAGACGGGCGCACCTATCACCTGCACCTGATCGACACGCCCGGCCACGTCGATTTCAGCTACGAGGTTTCGCGCTCTCTAGCGGCTTGTGAGGGAGCGCTGCTGGTGGTCGACGCCGCCCAAGGCATCGAGGCCCAGACGATCGCGAACACCTATCTCGCGATTGACGCCGGGCTTGAGCTGATCCCGGTTGTCAACAAGATCGACCTGCCGGGAGCGGAGCCCGACCGAGTCGCTCAGGAACTAGCCGACCTACTGGGTGACGACCCCGACCAGGTGCTGCGGGTCTCGGCGAAGACCGGCGAGGGAGTGGACGAGCTCTTGGAAGCTCTGGTCGCGCGCATCCCACCGCCAGCCGGCGACCGCGGGGCACCGGCGCGAGCGCTCGTCTTCGATTCGCAGTACGACCAGTACCGCGGGGTCGTCGCGTACGTGCGCATGGTCGAGGGCGAGCTATCCCGCGGCGAACAGATCCTCGCGATGCAAACCGGTACCGAGGCCGAGATCACCGAGATTGGCTTCATGCGTCCCCACACCGAGCCCGCCGAGCGCCTCGTGGCCGGCGAGGTCGGTTACGTGATCACCGGGATCAAGGACGTACAGCGGATGCGCGTCGGCGACACGCTTACCAGTCGCGCGCGGCCGGCAGGCGAACCCTTGCCTGGTTACCGCGAGGTCAAGCCGATGGTCTTCTGCGGCCTCTTCCCGGTTGAGTCGGATCGCTTCGAGGACCTTCGCGACGCCCTCGACAAGCTCGCGCTCAACGATGCCGCCTTGCAGTACGAACCGGAGACCAGCGAGGCCCTCGGCTTCGGCTTCCGCTGCGGCTTTCTCGGGCTCTTGCACATGGACATCGTGCGCGAGCGGCTAGAGCGGGAGTACGACCTCGAGCTTCTGGCGACCACGCCAAACGTGGCCTACGAAGTCGAGCTCACTGACGGCACCGTAATGACCGTGCGCTCGCCCGCCGAGATGCCCGACCGCGCGCGCATCGCCGAGATCCGCGAACCCTACGTGCGCGCCACGATCGTCTGCCCGCGCGACCACGTGGGGGCGGTGATGGAGCTCTGTCAGGAGCGTCGCGGCGTCCACGTCGACATGCACTTCCTCTCGCCCGAGCGCGTGCAGCTCCGCTACGACCTGCCGCTGGCGGAGATCGTGCTCGACTTCTTCGACCAGTTGAAGTCGCGCACCCGTGGCTACGCCTCGCTCGACTACGAGCTGCTGGAGCCGCGCCCCGGCGACCTGGTCAAGCTTGACGTGCTGCTCTCCGGTGATCGCGTCGATGCGCTCTCGATGATCGTGCACCGCGACAAGGCCTATCCCTCCGGGCGCCTGATCTGCGAGCGGTTGCGCGAGCGCATCCCCCGTCAGCAGTTCGAGGTCGCGATCCAGGCTGCGATCGGCTCGAAGATCATCGCTCGTGAGACTGTCAAGCCCCTGCGCAAGGACGTAACCGCGAAGTGCTACGGCGGCGACGTCACGCGCAAGCGCAAGCTCCTCGAACGCCAAAAGCGCGGAAAGAAGCGGATGAAGCAGGTCGGGCGGGTTGAGTTGCCACAGGAGGCGTTCTTGGCGGTTCTCGAGCTCTCGGGCGACGGCCGCGGCTAAACAGATTTAGGTGGCGCTTAGGGGGCGCGCGTACCTTCGCTTCCCGTGAGCGCTCCCAGACTTCACGTAAGCGACGAAGAACGGGTTTTCCCGGGCCTGCGCCGCGCCGAGGTGGGCGGTGCGGGCGGCGATCTCGACCATCTAGAAGACGTCGCCGCGCTCGCCGGCGAGGATCCTTTCGGGGAGTTTGAAGGTGGCGGCGATCCCTACGAGACTGCCGAGGTCCACGCCTCCGAGGCCGCCAATGACGCCGCCACCGGCGCTGCCGGTCCGGTGGTGCCCCTGCCTAGCGAGGGGTCGATCGATTCGCTCCAGCAGTTCCTCGACGAGATCGCCAAGACCCCGCTGCTCACGGCTGAGCAGGAGGTCGCTTTGGCGAAGCGCATCGAGCGCGGCGATCTAGCGGCCAAGGACCACATGATCCGGGCCAACATCCGTCTCGTCGTCTCGATCGCCAAGCGCCATCGAAACCAGGGACTTCCGTTCCTGGATTTGATCCAAGAGGGCTGCATCGGGCTGGTTCGCGCGGTCGAGAAGTTCGACTGGCGGCGTGGCTACAAGTTCTCGACCTACGCGACCTGGTGGATCCGTCAGGCGATCGCCCGCGCGATCGCTGACAAGGGGCGCACGATTCGGATCCCGATCCACGTCGATAACGTCCTCAAGCGTCTCGACGGCGCACGGCGCAAGCTGGAGGCCAGCGGCGAGCGCGAGCCGACGATCGAAGAGCTCGCCGCCGAGGCCGGCATCGAGGTCGCCGAAGCGGAGCTTTTGCTCCGCGCCTCGCAGCCCTTAGTTTCGCTTGACAAACCGGTCGGCGACGATGGCGACTCGGCCGAGTTCGGCGAGCTGATTGCCGACGAGCATGCGATATCGCCGCTGGAGGCTGCAGCGACGGAGTTCACTCGCGAACGCGTAGCTCGACTGCTCGAAAACCTGAGTTACCGCGAGCGCCGAGTGATCGAACTGCGCTTCGGCATCGGCGGGCAAGAGCCGCGCACGGTCGAGCAGGTCGCACGCACCCTGCGCATGCCGCGCGAGCGGGTCCGGCGGCTCGAGGAGCAGACGTTGCGCAAGCTGAGTTCCCTGGCCGAGGCCCAGGCGCTGCGTGACGCCGCATAAGCTGCGCGCCACGCTCGGCGCCCGGCGGGCGGCGAATCGGTCGTCGAGCGGCTCCCTCCAATACACTGCCCCGCCGCACACGGAAGGAGAGTCGGAGGGAAGATGCCGGTCGACACCAAGGCCGTAGGCAAGACGTATCCGCCCTACGAGTACGAGGTCGGTAAAGAGAAGATCCGCGAGTACGCGCAGGCGGTTGGCGAGACCAACCCGATCTACTTCGACCGTCAGCAGGCGCAGGCTGCGGGTTTCCGCGACGTGGTGGCGCCGCCGATGTTCTGCGTCGTGTTCAGCGCCGGTTCCGTCGGGCCGGCGATTCTCGATCCCGAGGTCGGGATCAACTTCGCGATGATGGTGCACGGGGCGCAGGAGTTCGTGTGGGGCGAGCCGGTCTGCTCCGGCGACACGATCACGACCACCACGACCTGCAAAGAGATTTACGAGCGCGGCGGCATGGGCTTCTACGTGTTCGAGACGCGCTCGGTCAACCAGGAGGGGAAAGAGGTCGTGCGCGGACTGTGGACGAACATCGTGCGGGGGGTTTCGTGATGGCGCTTGAGGCCGGCCAGAAGATCCCGGAACTGCGGGTTACCCCGGATCGTTATCTGCCGCACCGCTACGCCGGCGCGTCGGGAGACTTCAACCCGATCCACATCGATCCCGAGTTCGCCCGCAACGTTGGGCTGCCCGGCAACATCCTGCACGGTCTATGGACGATGGCGCAGGTGGCTCGCGCCGTCGAGCAGGTCGCCGGCGACGATCCGCGGCGCCTGAAGCGCCTGTCGGTGCAGTTCCGCGGGATGGGTTTGCCGGAGAAGGAGATCGTGGTGAGCGGCACCGTCCGCGAGGTCGCGGGTGGGCGCGCGACGATCGATCTCGTTGCCGAGCAGGACGGCAAGCAGATCATCCGCAACGCGGTAGCCGAGGTCGAGCTGCCGGAGGGGTAGCCCGGGGGCGCGGGCGGCTCAGCCGCCCGCGCAAACGCCGGGCCGGCGCGAACGATCACCCCCTCGTGCTTGCACAATTGGGGTGATGGTGGCGGTTGGTCGGGCACGGATGGATAGCGGGCAGCGCTCGCTGCGGGCTAGCTCGCCTGCCGCGAACGCCCCTGCCAGCCCGCGCATTAGCGACCGGCAGCGACTGATCCTGCGTAAGGTCGTCGAGCGCCACTTGGTTTCTGGGGAGCCGGTTGGCTCGAAATGGATCGCCGGTGAGCCCGACGTCCCTTGGGGACCGTCGACGGTCCGCGCCGAGCTCCACCGTCTCGAGCAACTCGGGCTCTTGCAGCATCCTCACACCTCGGCCGGTCGCGTGCCGACCGACCGGGGCTATCGCGTCTACGTCGACGATCTGCTGGCGAGCGGTGGACTGCCGGTATCGCCCGTGGCCGAGATCACCCTGCCGGCCGTGCGTCGCGAGCTCGACCAGGCGATCCGCCAAGCCACCACCCAGCTCTCGCAGATCACCAATCTGCTCGCACTGGTCACGGCCCCCCCGATCGAGACGACCACGGTGCGGCGGGTCGAAGTGCTCCAGCTGCAGCCCCAGCTGGTGATGGTCGTGGTGATTACCTCGACCGGCGGGGTGACCAAGCGCGTCTTCACCTATCCGGCGCCGGTCGATCCGGGTCTCGTGGAGTGGGCCGAGAGCTACCTCAATGAGACCCTGCACGGCCTCGAGGTGGGGGCGCGGATGTTGCGGAAGCGGTTGGACGATCCCGAGCTCGACGAGCGGGAGCGCGAGTTCCTGCGCTCCCTCGCGCCGGTCTTCACTGAACTCGAGGAGAGCGCGCAGAGCACGTTGTTCATGGAGGGCGCACACCGCCTGCTTGCTGAGCACCGCTTCTTCGAGCTCTCGCAGATCGCCGATCTGCTCGGCATTCTCGAGCGCCGCGTTCTGCTGCTGGGGTTGCTGCGGCGCTGGCTCGACGAACCGAGCGTCTACTTGCGGATCGGTAGTGAGAACCCGGCGCCCGAGATGCGCTCGATGTCGCTGGTGGCAGCCAACTACGGAACGCCCTTGCGCAACCTCGGTACCGTCTCCGTGCTCGGTCCCGTGCGCATGGATTACGCCCGCGCGATCGCTGCCGTGCGGGCGACCGCACGGGAGCTATCGCGCTTCGTCGGCGAGGTCTACGAGCGGTGAGTCGTCCTGATCCCTACGAGTTGCTTGGTGTCTCTCGCGATGCCGACGAGCGCGAGATCAAGAAGGCGTTCCGGCGGCGAGCACGAGAGCTCCACCCTGACATCAACAAGCACGATCCGCAGGCGGAAGAGAAGTTCAAGCAACTGACCGAGGCCTACGAGGTGCTGTCGGACCCTGAGCGGCGAGCGATCTACGATCGCTACGGCTGGGCGGGTCTCGAGCGCCAGGGCTTCCAGCCGACGGCGCAAAGCTACCGGTCGTTCAGCGACATCTTCGAGGCGTTCTTCGGGGGGGATCCCTTCGCATCGTTCTTCGGTGGCGGCCGCACCGGCAGCGCCGGCGAGGACATCGAGGTCGAGGTCGAAATCGACCTCGAGCTGGCGGCGCGGGGGGGAACGGTCGACGTCGAGTACGACGCCGTCGAGCTGTGCGAGCACTGCGCTGGCGGCGGTGCAGCCCCGGGCTCGGCAATGGTTCCTTGCGGACGCTGCGGCGGCAGCGGTCAGCTGCGGTCGGTGGCTGCCACGCCGTTCGGGCGGGTGGTGCGCAGTGAGACCTGCGCGGCTTGTGGCGGCGAGGGGCTGCGGCCCGCGCGCCGCTGTCCCGCCTGTGAGGGCAGTGGTCGCAGGCTTGCCCGACGCAAGCTGGAGGTGGCGATCCCGCCGGGCATCGCCGACGGTCAGCGGATCCGCCTGTCTGGCCGCGGCCACGCCGGCAGCGGCGGTGGGCCGAACGGCGATCTCTTCCTGCATGTGCGCGTACGCGAAGACGCACGTTTCTTGCGCGACGGCGACGACCTGATCACCGCCGTGCGGATCCCGATGGCCGACGCCGCGCTCGGCACGAAGGTGACGGTGCCCACGGTCGAGGGCGAGGAGACGATCGAGCTGCCGCCTGGCACCCAGCCGGGCACCGTGGTGACGTTGAGCGGTCGCGGGATGCCTCGCCTCGGCCGCCGCGGGCGCGGCGATCTGCGGGTCGTCGTGGACGTCGAGGTGCCGGCCGTCGTCGATGACCGCGCTCGGCAACTACTCGAGCAACTCCGGACCGAGCTCGCAGGACGTCCGAACGGTGATGGGCGTTCGGGCGCCGAGCGCGAACACCACCTAGGCATCGTCGAGCGCTTGCGGCGCGTCTTCCGTTGACCGAGATCGTGAGACTCGCGATCGCGGGCCCGGCGCGCGAGCGCGAGCGGCTGTTAGCGGCGCTTATCGAACTAGCGCCCGCGGGCTTTGAGGAGACGGAGATTGAGGGCTCCGAGCGCGTCGAGTTCGCCCTCTACGGGGCGCCCGGCGAATTGCCGGAGCTGGCGCCTGGGCGGGCGACGCTGGGGGACGTGGAGGTCGAGGTGCGCTGCGAGCTCGTCCCCAGCGACTGGGCAGACCGTTGGCGTCGCTTCCACCGCGCGGTCCGCGTGGCGGGCATCCACGTGCGACCGCCCTGGGAGCCGCGCGACCGGTCGGCACGCGTGGATGTCGAGATCGACCCAGGACGCGCCTTCGGCACCGGTGCACACGCGACTACGCGCCTCTGTCTGCTGCTCCTAAGCACCTGGCTGCAGGGAGGCGAAGGGCGGGAGCGGCTGACCGTCTGCGACGTTGGGTGCGGTTCGGGTGTCCTCGCGCTGGTCGCTCGTGCTCTCGGCGTCGAGCGAGTGCTGGCGCTCGACCAGGACCCCCAAGCAGTCGAAGCGACCCGTGCCAACGCTCAGCGCAACCGCCTCGAGCTCGCAGCGATCGAGCAGCGTGACGCGCTGCGCGACGAACTTCCTGGGGCCGACCTCTACCTGGCGAACCTCACTGGGCCCGTGCTCCAGCGTCTTGCACCCCGCCTGCCCCGTCAGTCCTGGGTCGCGGCGGGCGGCTTCCTGCGCAGTGAAGAGGCGGTGGTAGCGGACAGCTTCGCCCCGCGCATCGCCGCGGCGCGGATGACCGAGGGCGAGTGGTGCGCGCTGCTCTTCGCGCCGCCTCAGAGCACCGCGCTCTGAGTCGCCACACCCGCGACCTCTTGCCACCAGGAGCGCGTCTGCTCGTCCGGAGCGTTCCGGATGCGGTCACGCGCGTAGCGCAAGAGCTGACGTGGGCCGCCGATTGCGACACGGCCCTCGCCGGTAGCGGCGAGACGGCCGTCCGCGAGCTGCACCAGCGCTCCCGGAGCGCCGTGGCGGGTTCGGAGCACTCGCACGACTTCCAAGCCGTCGATCATCTGTGGCTCGCCGGGATCTCCCCACTCGGGCCGCCACGGCTTGACCGAGAAGATCGCTGCGCGCCCGAGTAGCGGTCCGCGGCGTCGCTGCGCGTCGTCGCCCAGCGGGCCACGTCGCCAGCGCTCGAACAGGTCCTCGACCAATTGGCGGTGGTCGCGACGCACGAGGATGTGCAGGCGATCGCCGGCAGCGATCTCGGTCGAGCCGCGCGGCAGCAAAGCTTGGTCGCCGCGGACGATCACGCTGACGAGCGCGTCGCGGGGGAGACCGAGCTCCCGCACCAGCCGCCCAACCGCCGCGTCGCCGGCGCGCACAGGGAACTCCAGCACCTCGGCGCCAAGCCGGCGGATCGTTCCGACCTCCACGAGCGGTCGCGGCAGCGCCGGCTCCTTGCTGGTCAAGCCGAGCGCGCGTGCCAACGGCTCGAACGTAATTCCCTGGACGAGGGTCGATACCAGGACGGTGAAGAAGACGATGTCGAAGAAGCGCTCGGCCCCGGCCACCCCTTCGAGCACCGGAAAGGTGGCGAAGACCACCGGCAGGGCGCCCCGCAACCCGGCCCAGCCAAGCAGCAAGGTCTCCCGCGCCGAGTAACGCGCCGGCAGCGTGCAGACCAAAGCCGCCAGCGGGCGAGCAACGAGCACTAGCACGGCGGTGACGATCAGTCCGTCCACCGCGACATCGCCCAGGCGACTCGGAAACACGAGCAGTCCGAGCAGCAGGAAGAGAGCTATCTGACAGACCCACGCTACGCCCGCGTGGAACGCCTCGATCGTGCGGCGGCCCGGGATCGCCGCACTGCCAAGCGTCAGTCCCGCGAGGTACACCGCAAGGAAACCCGAGCCGTGCGAGACGTCGGCGGCCCCGAACGCGATCCCACAGGTCGCCACGGACGCGACCGGGTAGAGACCGAGCGACGGCAGCCGCAGCGGCTCGAGCGCACGCACCGCCAATAACCCGGTCACAAGGCCCACGGCGCCGCCGATTGTCAGCTGGCGCACCAGCAGCACGACCATGTCGTCGAGGCCGTAGCCCGGCCGGCGGATCCACTCGATAAAGCCGATCACCAGCAGAATCGCGAGGGGATCGTTGAAGCCAGCTTCTGCTTCGAGCGTCCGTGCCAGCCGACGGCGCAAACTCGAGCCCCGCAAAACCGAGAAGACGGCGGCGGTGTCGGTAGTCGACATCACCGCGCCCAGGAGAAGCCCCTCGAGCAGCCCGATTCGCAGCAATAAGTGAGCGGCGAGGCCGGTTATCGCTGCCGTCAGGAAGGTCCCCACGGTGGCCAGCGCGAGACCCGTTGGCAGCACCGGTCGTATCTCCCGCCAGCCGGCCGCCAGCCCACCCTCGAAGAGGATCAGCGCGAGTGCGATCACTCCCAGCGTCCGTGCCAGCTCGATGTCTGAGCGGCTTGCGCCGAACTCGATCAGGCCGAGGCCGTCGGAACCGATGAGCATGCCCAGAGCGAGGAACAGCACAAGCCCCGGCACGCGCAGGCGGCCGGCGAGCATCGTGGCGCCGACGCCGAGCGCGAGCAGGGCGCCGGCGGCAAGCATGGCTGGGCCCGCAGACACGGTCGGCCGAGTCTACGGTCGCGCCTACACTTGCCGGGAGTGGCGATACTCGAACGGATCCAAGAAGACGTGAAGGCGGCGCTCAAAGCCGGCGACCGCGTCCGCGCGACATCGCTGAGGATGCTCGTCAACTCGCTTCAGGGAGCGCTCAAGGAGGCGCGGGGAGCGGATGTCGACGAGATAGCTGTGCTACGGCGGGAGCGCAAGCGGCGGCTCGAGGCGGCCGAGGCGTTCGAACGCGCGGGACAGCTGGAGCGTGCGCAAGCGGAGCGGGCGGAGGCACAGTTGATCGATGCCTACCTGCCGGCGCCGCTGGCGGCGGAGGAGTTAGAGGGACTGATCGAGGAGGCGGTTCGCAACGTCGGCGCGAGCGGTCCCAGTGACGTCGGCAAGGTGATGGCGGCGGTGATGCCGAAAGTGCGCGGACGTGCCGACGGTGCCGAGGTCAGTCGCCTGGTAAGGGAGCGTCTCGCTGCGTAACCGACCCCGGACGCAGGTGGCTCGCACACGGCTTGAGCTCCCGAACGAGGTGGCGCTCGAGCTCGCTGGGGTTGGCGACTCCGTGATCAAAACGCTCGAGCAGTACTTGGATTGCCAGGTCCACTTGCGTGGCAACGTGTTGACGCTGTCGGGCAGCGAGCGCGAGGTGGCAGCCGGCGAGAGCGTCGTGCGCGAGATCGAGGAGCTCGTTCGTCGCGGACACGAAATCGCGCCGGGCACGGTGGAGGCGATCGCGCGCGCGCTCGAGCAGCACGAAGACCCCCAGCGGGTGCTCGAGGACGTGATCTGGCAGCACCGCGGGACCCGCATCGCCCCGAAGACGCTCAACCAGAAGCGTTACGTGGACGCGATCCGCCGGGCGACGATCACGATCGGGATCGGCCCGGCCGGAACCGGCAAGTCATTCCTGGCGGTCGCCATGGCGGTGGCGGCGCTCTCGCGCCGCGAGGTGAGCCGGATCGTCCTCACGCGCCCGGCAGTTGAGGCAGGCGAGCGGCTCGGGTTCCTGCCAGGCGACGTGATGGCGAAGGTTGACCCCTACCTGCGCCCGCTGTTCGACGCGCTCTACGACATGATCGACCCGGAGCGCGTCAGCGAGCTTCTGGAGCGCGGCGTGATCGAGGTCGCTCCGCTCGCCTACATGCGTGGGCGGACCCTCAACGACGCCTTCGTCATCCTCGACGAGGCGCAAAACACGACGCCGGAGCAGATGAAGATGTTTCTCACGCGACTCGGCTTCGGCTCACGGATGGTGGTCACTGGCGACGTTACGCAGGTCGACCTGCCGCGTGACCAACCATCGGGCCTGGTCGTGGTGGGCGAGATCCTGGAGGGGATCGAGGGCATCGAGTTCGTGCGCTTCGGTGACGAGGATGTCGTCCGCCACAAGCTCGTGCAGCGCATCGTGGCGGCCTACAACCGGTACGCAGAGCGCAAAGCCAAGTCCCGAGAGGCGCCGGTAGAGCTGCGCACGGCGGGCGATGGCGCGTGACTAGCGCAGCCAGCAGTCCGAGCAGCGCGGACCGCGACTGCGGCACCGACGCCGGCCTCGAGGTCGAGGTCTTGGGAGCGTCGGAAGAGCTCGCGCGCCGTTTGCGCCGTGCCGCCCTGGCGGCGCTCGAGGCGGCGGGCGTAAGCGACGGACACCTGGCAGTGGAGCTCGTCGACCGCGCACGGATGCGCGAACTAAACGCGCGCTTTCGTGGTCGCGACGCCGCCACCGACGTTCTTTCGTTCCCGATCGACGGGGTCGAAGCGGCTACTGGACCACGCGAGCTCGGCGACGTGATCGTCTGTCCTCCCGAGTGCAGCGATCTCGAGGAAGCGGTAGTCCACGGCGTGCTTCACCTCTGCGGCTACGACCACGAGCGCGACCAAGGCCAGATGCTCGCGCTCCAGGCTGACGTGCTGACACGTCTGCGGGGATCCGCGAGCGGCTCTGCAGCGCCACGAACGGTGGCCCTTGCGGTCGGCTCAGGCACCAAAACCCGAGCGGGCTTCGTGGCACTTGCGGGGCGTCCGAACGTCGGCAAGTCGACCCTCGTCAATCGTTTCGCTGGTACGAAAGTGGCGATCGTTTCCGACAAGCCCCAGACGACGCGCCGCGAGCTGCGCGGCGTGGTAACCGGCGACGATTGGCAACTCGTGCTCTGTGACCTTCCCGGTTTCCAGCGGCCCCGCGATGAGCTCACGGCGCGCATGCAAGCGCGCGTCGAACGGGCGCTCGCGGACTCCGACGTAGTGCTTTACATCGTCAGTGCGACGGAACCGATCGGGCCCGGCGATCGCTTCATCGCGGAAGCCGTGCGTAGAGCCGAGAAGCCAACGGTCGCAGCCGTCAACAAGATCGACGCCGTCGACCGCGAACGCACGGCGTTGGCCTTGCTGGAGGTCGAGAAGCTCGATCTGCCGGGCGAGATCTTCCCGATCAGTGCAAAGACCGGAGAAGGGGTCGAGGAGCTGCGCGAACACTTGGTCTCACTGCTGCCTGAGGGGCCTTTCCTCTATCCGCCGGAGTCGCGCTCGGACGTGCCGCCGGAGCTGGCGTTTGCGGAGTTGATCCGCGAGCAGGTGCTGCGGCACACCCGGGAGGAGGTGCCACACGCGGTCGAGGTGGAGGTCTCAGAGATCGAGCGGCGTCCCGACGGGTCGCTGGTCGTGCACGCCGATCTCTGGTGCGAGACGGAGAGTCAGAAGGCGATTTTGATCGGCGCGGGCGGCCGCATGGTGAAGGCGATCGGCAGCGCGGCGCGCGCCGAGATGGCGATCCTTGCTGGCGTGCCCGTGCATCTCGATCTGCGCGTGCGAGTTCGGCGGGGCTGGCGCAAGGACGAGGGCTTGCTCGACCGGATCGGCATTCGCTGACTGCGACAATCGCGCACGATGGCCGGTAGTGAGGAAACGGTCGAGCGAGCGCAGCCGAGCGCGGATCTGGTGTCGAGCGTCGTCTTCGACGAGCGCGGTCTGGTGCCGTGCGTAGTCCAGGATTGGGCGAGTGGAGAGGTACTGATGCTCGCCTACATGAACCGCGAGGCTCTTGCGCGGACGCTCACCACCGGGGTCGTTCACTTCTGGTCGCGTTCGCGCGAGCGCTTGTGGAAGAAGGGCGAGACGTCGGGCAACGTCCTCCAGTTGCGGGCACTTCGACTGGACTGCGACGGAGACGCTCTGCTCGCTCTCGTTGAGCCAGCCGGGCCGGTCTGCCACACCGGCGAGCGTTCCTGCTTCCACCGCGGCGACCGCAGCTGCGCGCCGCACGAAGCGCTGCCGAATCTCGCCCGCGTGATCGCCGAGCGCGGTGCGCGGCCCACGCCGGGTTCCTACACCGCCCAGCTGCTTGCCGACCAGCGACGCGCGCGCGCGAAGGTTCTCGAAGAGTCGCAGGAGGTCGGGCGCGCGGTCGCCGACGAAAGCGACGAACGCGTGGCGGAGGAGGCGGCTGACGTCCTCTACCACCTTGCCGTTCTGATGGCCACGCGCGGCGTTCCCCTGCGGGCAGCGCTCGAGGTGCTGAATGCGCGTCGCCGCTGAGCCGCTCGATCTCTGGCCGACGCGACGGGAGTTCCGCAAGCTCGCCGCGGAGCACGCGATCGTCCCCGTGGCTCACCGCTTCGTCAGCGATCTCGAGACCCCTGTCTCCGCCTACCTGAAACTGCGGGGTGAGGGACCATCGTTCCTACTTGAGTCCGCTGAGCAGGGGCGTCTCGGCCGCTGGTCGTTCATCGGCTTCAGGCCGCGATCGGTGGCGCGCCTGGAGGGCGGCAAGCTGATCGTCGACGGCGACGAGGAACCGTTCGATGATCCCTTCCAGGTGGCGCAGCGCTTGCTCGGCTCGCGGGCGGTAGCGACGGTCCCAGACCTACCGCCGTTTATCGGTGGCGTTGTTGGGATGTTCGGCTACGACCTTGCCCGGCTGGTCGAACCGGTGATCGGCCAGGGACCCCCCGACGACCTCAGCCTGCCCGATCTTGCCCTGATGGTCTGTGATCTGATGGTCGCTTTCGACCATCTGCGCCACGAATCGACGGTGGTCGCGAGCGTGTGGGTGGAGGACGATCCAGACGCCGGCTACGACGCTGCGGAGGCGGCTATCGCCGAGGTGCGGGAGGCGCTTCGGGGGCTCGTGCCGGAACCGCACGGACGAGCGTCGAGCGGGCGCACGCTAGCGCCACCGCGGTTCGTCTCGAACGTCGGTCGTGAGGGCTTCATTCGGGCCGTTGAGCGCTGCCAGGAGTACATACGTGCCGGCGACGCGTACCAGATCGTTCCGAGCCAGCGCTGGAGTGCTGACTGCCCGGTCGCGCCGTTCTCCGTTTACCGCGGCTTGCGGTGCATCAACCCGAGTCCCTACATGTACTTCCTGGACTTCGGTGACTTTCAGCTTGCGGGAGCGTCGCCGGAGCCACTCGTGACGGTTCACGGGCGACGCGTCTCCCAGCGACCGATCGCGGGTACCCGCCCCCGGGCTGGCACCGCAGAGGGCGATCTCGCCGCTGCGCGTGAGCTCTTGGCCGACGAGAAGGAGCGGG
This sequence comes from Thermoleophilum album, assembly GCF_900108055.1. GTDB lineage: Bacteria > Actinomycetota > Thermoleophilia > Solirubrobacterales > Thermoleophilaceae > Thermoleophilum > Thermoleophilum album. The sequence goes on from NZ_FNWJ01000002.1 coordinate 220,168, forward strand.
CCGAACACGTGATGCTTGTCGACTTGGCCCGCAACGACCTCGGGCGCGTCAGCAAGTACGGAACCGTACGCGTCGAGGAGTTGATGGTCGTGGAGTCCTTTTCGCACGTGATGCACATCGTCTCGACCGTTTCGGGAGAGCTCCGCGACGGTCTCACCGCGGTTGACGCTTTGCGCGCTGTACTGCCCGCCGGCACCCTGTCGGGCGCACCGAAGATCCGGGCGATGCAGATCATCGACGAGCTCGAGCCGGCGCGGCGCGGACCGTATGGCGGTGCCGTCGGCTATCTCTCGTACAACGGCGACCTCGACACCTGCATCTGCATCCGGACGGCGGTGATCAAGGATGGCCGCATCCACGTCCAGGCGGGTGCTGGCATCGTTGCCGATTCGGTGCCCGAGCGGGAGGTGGCGGAGACCGAAGCAAAGGCGCGTGCGGTAATTGCGGCGGTGGAACTAGCCGCTCGTCAGCCGGAACTGCCGTGAAACCGCCCGCAGAGACCAGCTTGGCGAGCGCGTGAAGGTCCTGCTGATCGACAACTACGACTCCTTCACCTACAACGTCGTGCAGCTGCTGGGCGCGATCGGCGCGGACGTCGCGGTGGTCCGCAACGATCGCGCCTCCGCCCAAGAACTGCTAGCGCGCGCGATCGACGAGGGCCGGCGGCTGGTGGTCTCCCCAGGTCCTTGCACGCCACGTGAAGCCGGCGTGTCGGTGGCGGCGATTCGCCTGTTCGCGGAAGTGCGCGTACCGGTGCTGGGAATCTGTCTCGGGCATCAGGCCCTGGCCGCGGCGTTCGGGGGTCGGGTAGTTCGCGGGCAGCCGGTGCACGGCAAGGAAGCGCTTGTCGAGCACGACGGCGAAGGCGTGTTTCGCGGGCTGCCCTCGCCGCTACGGGCGGGGCGCTACCACTCGCTGGTGGTCGCTCCCGACCTTCCGCCGGAGCTGGTTGCGAGCGCCTGGTCCAACGACGTGCTGATGGGGATCCGGCACCGCTCGTTGCCCGCCGAGGGGGTGCAGTTCCATCCCGAGTCGGTGCTGACCCCCGAGGGCCGTAGCATGCTTGCAAACTTCCTGACCCTCGCACCCGATCGGGCGAGCGCTTAGCCTTCTCGACGCTAGTCGTGCCCAACCAGCTGCTGACCGAAGTCATCGATCGCCTCGCAAGACGCGAAGACCTCGGACCCGACGAGGCGCGCGCCGCGCTCGGCGAGATCATGGCAGGGCGCGCCTCTGAGGCGCAAACAGCGGCGTTTTTGATCGCGCTCCGCACGAAGGGCGAGACTGCGCAGGAGATTGTCGGCCTGGCACGGGCGATGCGCGAGCTGGCAACGACGGTTGAGCTGCCGGAGCACCTGCGGGCGGTCGACACGGCCGGTACCGGCGGTGGCCGCCCGACCTTCAACGTCTCGACGACGGCCGCGCTGATCGCCGCCAGCGCCGGGGTGCCGGTCGCCAAGCACGGCAACCGTTCGGCGACCGGCCGCTCCGGGTCCGCCGACGTGTTAGAGGCGCTCGGTGCCCGCATCGATCTGCGGCCGGAGGTCGTCGCCCGTTCGATCACCGAGCTCGGCTTCGGGTTCATGTTCGCGCCCTTGCACCACGCGGCGATGCGCCACGTCGTACCGGTGCGCAAGGAGCTCGCGGTACGCACGATCTTCAACTTCCTCGGCCCACTCACCAACCCCGCGGGTGTACGCAGGCAGGTGATCGGGGTATCCGATCCGGCGTTCCTGGCGCCGCTCGCCGAGGCTTTGCTAGAGCTAGGAGCCGACCACTGCCTGGTCGTCTCCAGCGACGATGGTCTCGACGAGTTCAGCGCCGCCGCCGCCACGACCGTGCTCGAGGTGCGCGACGGGGCGGTCCGCCAGCTGCGGGTAGAGCCCAGCGACTTCGGAGTGGAGCCGATCGCTGGCGATCAGGTGCGGGCCGGCGACCCGCAGGAGAACGCAGCTATCGCGCGCGCCGTACTCGCCGGCGAGTCGTGCCCGGAGCGGACGGTCGCGCTCGTCAATGCCGCGGCGGCGCTCTACGTTGGGGGCCTGGTCGAGGATTGGCGAGAGGGAGTCGAGGTCGCGGCGCGAGCGATCGACGAGGGCGCAGCGGCCGAGCTGCTGCGCAACTGGGTCGCGTTGACGAAGGCCAACGAGCCGGCGGCTGCCCGGTGAGCTGCCGGGTGGCAAGCGGAGCGGACAGGGAGGGATCGTCGTGCGGCTCGAAGCTCTGATTGCAGCGACACGGGAGGCGGTTGCGCGCCGCCGCGCGGAACTGCCGCTGCGCGAGCTCGAACGCTTGGTCGAGCTGGACCGTGCCGGACGACCGTTCGCCGAGGCGCTAGCGCGGCCCGGTACCTCGGTGATCGCGGAGTACAAGCGCCGGTCGCCGTCGGCAGGCGCGATCCGTGAGGACCTCGAATGCGCCGACGTGGTGCGCGCTTACGAGCGCGGGGGCGCGGCGGCGGTTTCCGTGCTCACCGAGGAGCGCCACTTCGGCGGCTCGCTCGCCGACCTGCGGGCCGCCCGGTCGGCGACCAGCCTGCCGATCCTCCGCAAGGACTTCACGATCGATCCCTATCAGGTCTACGAGGCCAAGATCAGCGGGGCCGATGCGGTTCTGCTGGTGGTGGCGGCGCTCAAGCCGCAGCAGCTGCAAGAGCTTTATGCCCTCGCCGGCGAGCTGGATCTCGACGCGCTGGTGGAGGTCGCGAACGAGGAGGATCTCGAACGGGCGCTCGAGATCGACGCTGACGTGATCGGAATCAACAATCGTGACCTCAGTGACTTCACCGTCGATGTGCGCCGTACCTTTGATCTGCTACCGAGCATTCCGGCCGGCAAGACGGTCGTCTCCGAGTCGGGTATCTCCACTCGCAGCCAGATCGAGGAGCTCGAGCAGGTCGGCGTCGACGCGGTCTTGGTAGGGGAGGCGCTAATGCGGGCACTCGATCCCGAGCAGGCCGTTCGGGAGCTCGTTCGTAGCGGCGCTACGAGCGACGCTTGAGGGGATTCTTGGCGCCGCCACGGGCAACCCGCGTGCGCGCCTTTCGGAACCGTTTAGGCCGATCGGCTTAAATGGGCGGGGATGGAGGGTCGTTCCCGCACTTCACGGATCGCGCCGAGCCACCTGTTGGCAGGTGCGATCGGCGGTCTTTTATCCGCCGTGCTGGTGGTCGTGCTGGCGCTCGCGGGCGCCGTCGACCTCGGGGAGACCAAGGAAGTGGTGCGCGAACGCACGATCGTGCGCGACGGGGGCCACGGCCTGGACGTCACCGACATCTACAAAAAGGCGGGACCGGGGGTCGTTTACGTCGAGGCCCAAGGAGGGACCGATACCTCCCCCTTCGGCCTGCCGTCGCCCGGCGAGGAGGCGAGTGGCTCGGGGATCGTGATCGACCGCGACGGCAACGTCCTCACCAACTGGCACGTGGTCGAGGGAGCACGCTCGATCAACGTCAGGTTTAGCGAGGACGGGCCCCAGGTAGCAGCGCAGCTGAAAGGGCGCGATCCCTCCTCCGACCTCGCGGTGATCAAGGTCGATCCGGACAAGGCAGGGAGACTCGTGCCGCTGCCGCTCGGCTCGTCGGCGAAGGCGAAGGTCGGCGACCCGGTCGTGGCGATCGGCAACCCGTTCGGTCTTTCCCGAACCGTCACTACCGGCATCGTCTCGGCCGTCCAGCGGCAGATCCAGGCACCGAACGGTTTCACCATTCCCAACGCGATTCAGACCGACGCCGCCATCAACCCCGGCAACTCAGGCGGCCCTCTGCTCGATGCCGAGGGGCGAGTGATCGGCGTCAACTCGCAGATCGTGACGGGCGGCAGCCGTGGCTCGGTGGGAATCGGCTTCGCCGTTCCGATCGATCTCGCGAAGCGTCTGTTGCCACAGCTGAAGCGGGGCGGCGTGGTCAAGCGTGCCTACCTCGGGATCGAGATGACGACGCTGACGCCGCAGCTCGCTCAGGACCTCAACCTGCCGATCGAGAGCGGCGCCCTCATCACCAGCGTGGTGCCTCGCAGTCCGGCAGCGCAGGCGGGTCTGCGCGGTGGTCGCACGCGTCTCGACAATGGCCTGCGGGTGGGCGGCGACGTGATCGTCGAGATCGATGGCCGGAAGGTCCGTTCGGCCGAGGATGTCACCGCGATCATCGGGGCGCGCAACCCCGGGGACACCGTGCGGATCGTCTACTACCGAGGGCGCCAGCGGCGAAGCGCGAACGTCCGGCTCGGTACCCGTCCCGCGCGGGTAGCGACGCCGTCCGCTGAGGAGCTTCCCTCGCCGCTGCCGTGATCGGCCCCTTGCGGCGCCCCTTGCCCGCTCGATCGGGGTCGCTGCGCCGTGTGCGACGATTGGCGCCGTGACGCGCGTCAAGATCTGCGGCCTCACCGACCCCGCGCAGGCGCTCGCGTGTGCCGAGCTCGGGGTGTGGGCAGTCGGGCTGGTGTTATGGCCGGAAAGCCCGCGGTTCTGCCAGCCGGAGGCGGCGGAGGAGATCGGCCAGCGGCTCAAACGGCGCGTCGCGCTGGTTGGGGTATTCGTCGACCAGACGCTCGACGAGATCGCGTGGGCAGCGGATCGTTTCGGCCTCACGCACGTGCAGTTGCACGGCCACGAGGGGCCCGCTTTCTGTAGCGAGGTCGCCCGACGCACCGGATGCAAGGTGATCAAGGCGGTGCAAGTGCGGGATGCTGCGCAGGTGCGTAGCCTGCGCCCCTACCGCGTCGATTACCACCTGTTGGACGCCTACGTCCCGGGCGCTCCGGGGGGTAGTGGCCACACCTTCAACTGGGAGCTGGCTCGGCTGCACGACGGGGCGGTGCCAGTGATCCTTGCCGGTGGACTAACCCCAGACAATGTCGGCCAAGCGATCGCGACCGTGCGCCCGTTCGCAGTCGACGTCTCCTCAGGCGTCGAGCGCGCCCCGGGTGACAAGGATCTGGCGCGCGTGCGTGCCTTCGTGCGGGCGGTGGCGGCCGCCGATGCCCCTGCGCAGGCGGCCGATCGCGCGGGCGACACGCCCCGGAACACCGGTACGCCGACGCCGCGTTCGGCCGCCGGTGCGGTGAGAGCTACGACGCGCGGCGCTGCTCGCGCCCGCAGGTCGCGTGCGGCCGCTCGCGGCGACCGGCGTGGCGGCGACGGCGTGGCGCAAGCGGTCGGCCGCGCGCGCGGGCGCGCGGGTCGCCGCGCCCGGAGGGGCTCGTGAGCGCGGATTCGACAGGGGCGCTGGTCGAGCGGCGCTTCGGTCCCTACGGCGGGCGCTACGTGCCGGAGACGGTGGTGCCCGCGCTCCAGCAACTCGAGCGAGCCTGGCTCGAGGCACGCGAAGACCGCGAGTTCCGCAGCCAGCTAGCAGGGCTGCTACGCGACTACGCCGGGCGGCCAAGTCCGCTGTGGCATGCGCGGAGGTTGTCGGAGCGCCTCGGCGCCGACGTCTACCTCAAGCGCGAGGACCTGCTCCACACCGGCGCGCACAAGATCAACAACGCGCTCGGTCAGGCGCTGCTAGCGAAGCGCATGGGTAAGCGGCGGGTGATTGCCGAGACCGGTGCTGGGCAGCACGGCGTTGCCTGTGCCACGGCGTGCGCGCTACTCGGCCTCGAATGCGTGGTTTACATGGGGGCCGAGGACATCCGTCGGCAGCGTCCGAACGTCGAGCGGATGGAGTTGCTGGGCGCTCAAGTGCGGGCTGTGACCACGGGCGCCAAGACCCTCAAAGAGGCCGTAAGCGCTGCGATCCGCGATTGGGTTACCAACGTCGAAACCACCCACTACGTGATCGGCTCAGCGGTCGGTCCAGCGCCCTACCCGGCGCTCGTGCGCGACCTCCAGCGGGTGATCGGCGACGAAGCGCGTGCCCAGTTCCTCGAGCGCACGGGACGCCTCCCCGACCGCGTGGTCGCCTGTGTCGGCGGCGGCTCCAACGCGATCGGCACGTTCCACGCGTTTCTCGACGACGAGGTTGAGCTGGTCGGCGTCGAGGCGGCGGGCGAGGGCCTCGCCTCCGGCCGCCACTCTGCCCCCCTGACGGTCGGAGCGACCGGCATCCTCCACGGCTCGTACGCGGCGGTCCTGCACGATGAGTGGGGGCAGGTGCTGGAGGCCCACTCGATCTCCGCCGGCCTCGACTATCCCGGCTCGGGGCCGGAGCACGCTTGGCTGCGTGACTCGGGACGGGTGCGCTACGTGGCCGTGCCCGACGATGCCGCGTTGCGGGCGTTCCTCGAGCTCGCTCGGCTCGAAGGGATCCTGCCAGCGCTGGAGCCCGCTCATGCGCTGGCCTGGGTGATGTTCGAGGAGCCCGCCGCGGGCAAGACGACGCTGGTGACGCTTTCGGGCCGCGGCGACAAGGACCTCGAGACCGTGCTCGCGGCTGTGCGGGCGAATACTGTGCGGGCTGTGGGCGGTGTCGGCTAGCGGTATCGAACGCATCCAGGCGGCGTTCGCCAAAGGCGAACGCCGCGCCGCCTTGATGCCGTACCTGCTAGGCGGCTACCCGGACCCGGAGCGCTCCCGCGCGTGCGTGGTGGCGGCGATCGAGGCTGGCGCCGACCTGATCGAGCTCGGCGTGCCGTTCTCCGATCCGCTCGCCGACGGTCCGGTGATCCACGAGGCGGCGAGTCAGGCGCTGGCCCGTGGCGTCACGCCGGGCGACGTGCTGGCGATCGCCGAGGCAGTTGCCGACCGCTGTCCGGTAGTGCTGATGGCCTACGCCAACCTCGTCTTCACCGTCGGGGCGGCGCGCTTTTGCGAGCGCTTGCAGGCAGCCGGGGTCGCCGGGCTGATCGTGCCCGACTTGCCGTTCGACGAAGCGGACGAGCTGCGCGCTGAGACCGACCGCCGGGGACTCGCGTTGGTGCCGCTGTCGGCGCCGACCAGCACCGACGAGCGGCTCAAGTCGCTGGGAGCGGTCGCACGCGGCTTCGTGTACGCGGTTTCGCTTACCGGAACGACCGGTGAGCGAGCCGAACTACCGCCCGGTCTGCCCGAGTTCGTGGCACGAGTTCGGGCCAACACGAGCGTACCGGTGGCTGTCGGCTTCGGCATCTCGGGTCCGCGGCAAGCTGCCCGCGTGGCGGAGTTCGCCGACGGCGTGATCGTCGGCAGCCGGATCGTGCGCGCGGCAGGCGAGGAGGGTCCGCAAGGGGTGGAAGCAGTCGTTCGCGAGCTCGCCGGCGCGCTCACACAGGTTCGCCAGCCCGCTTGATAGGGTCACGGGCCGGTGGCTTCCGGGGATCAGGACCGTAAGACGCGGGGTGCGGCGCGGGAGTCCGCGGTCGAGGCTGCGCCGAGCACCGCGGAGGAGTGCGCGCGCGGTTACTTCGAGGCGCTAGCGCGACGCGATCCAGAGGCGATGGTCGCCTATTGGGCGCCCGACGGTGTCGACGACATCGTGCCGCTACGCGTCCTGCGCGGGCGCGACGAGATCCGCTCGTTCTTCGAGGGTCTCTTCGCTGCCTTCCCGGATCTCACGACGCAAGTCCGGCGCATCGTCAGCGACGAGCGCTGCGCCGCGGTGGAGTGGCGGATGCGGGGCACCTTCAGCGGACGGCCCTTCCAGGGAATCGCGCCGACCGGCCAGAAGCTCGAGCTTCGCGGTGTCGACCTAGTCGAGGTGAAGGCTGGCCTGATTGTGCGCAACGCTGCTTACTACGATGGCGCGGCGTTCGCGCGGCAGGTGGGCTTGTTGCCCCCCGCCGACTCGACCGCGGAACGGGCGCTGAAGTCGCTCTTCAACGCGTACGTGAAGGTTCGCAAGGACATCTTCGGCAGACTCGGAGGCTGAGCGGATGGGCGTACTGGTTGCGATCGCGGTGGGTCTCGTCTTTTGGGTCACGGCCTGGGCGTTCGGCGCCAAGGCGTTCGACGCCTTCCTAGTGACGGTCTTCTTGACGCTCGCTGCGGCGGCCGCGCACATCGCACGCCCGGGCTTGCGGCGCGCGTTGCGCTGGGAGCGCGACTGACGCAGCGCCAGCCGGCGCGCGTCGTCGCTCAACCGAAGAAAGTGGCGGCTAGCTCGTAGAGCTCGTCAGGGACGAGTTTCGGCTCACGCACCGCTTCGGCGAGCGGAACGAGCACGATGTCTGTTCCGCGCAGCGCAACCATCTCGCCCCAGCGGCGCTGGCTGGCGGCGTCAGCTGCGGCGATACCGAAGCGCGTCGCGAGCACACGGTCGAAGGCCGTGGGCGTGCCTCCGCGCTGGGTATGACCGAGTACTACGGCCCGCGTCTCGAACCCCGTGCGAGCCTCGATCTCGCGCTCCAACACGTGACCGATGCCCCCCAGGCGCACATGCCCGAACTCGTCGGTCTTGCCCTCCTGGACGACCAGTGTCCCTTCGCGTGGCACGGCACCCTCGGCAACCACCACGATCGAGAAGTAGCGACCACGCGCATGGCGGCGCCGCACGAGCTCGCAGACCTCTTCGATGTCGAACGGGCGCTCCGGAATCAGGATCACGTCGGCACCGCCCGCCAGGCCCGAGTAGAGGGCGATCCACCCGGCGTGGCGGCCCATCACCTCGACGACGATCACTCGATTGTGCGATTCGGCGGTCGTGTGGAGCCGGTCGATCGCCTCGGTCGCGACCGACACGGCAGTGTCAAACCCGAACGTCAGGTCGGTCGCGCCCAGGTCGTTGTCGATCGTCTTGGGTACTCCCACCACTGGCACGCCGTGCTCGCGGTGGAGTCGCTCGGCCGCTCCGAGCGTGTCCTCGCCGCCGATCGCGATCAAGCCGTCGAGTTCGAGCTCCGCTAGCGTGGAGCGCACCCGTGCCGGCCCGTCTTCGCGCTTAAAGGGGTTGGTGCGCGAGGTGCCGAGGATGGTGCCGCCGCGTGGCAGGATGCCCCGCGTCGACTCGATCGTGAGCTCCTCGTGAACGTTCTCGAGCACCCCGCGCCAGCCATCTCGAAAGCCGACGAAGCTCTGCCCATGGTGCTCGACGCCCCGCCGCACGATCGCCCGAATCACGGCATTCAGTCCCGGGCAGTCGCCACCACCGGTCAACACACCGATACGCACGGCAACAGAAGATATTCACGGCGCGCAGGCGCGACATCCCCGCCGGTGTTGGTCGTTCTGTTGGCCTTATTGACCATGAGCCTCCTCGGATGCGGGGGCGACGAGGTCGGGGTTGGCGCTGGGCGTCCCCTGTTGGTCGTCGTAAGTGCGCCGAGCAACGGTCCGCAGGCGAACCTCGGAGAGGCGTTCGCGGAAGGTTTCCTCGCCGGCTTCGACGGTCGCGTCCGGCGTTTCGGGAAGCTCACCGTGCGGGTGGTGCGGACCGACCCGGCGGCCCTCGACGGTGCCGGTAGCGATCCGAGTCGCATTGCCACGGCCGCCGACGCCTACGCGCGCGACCCGCGGCTGCTGGCCTACGTCGGGGAGCTCGATGCGCAGGCGACCGCGGTTTCGCTGCCACGTCTGGCAGCTCGGGGGATCCCCGTTGTGGTAGGGGCGCCCGGGGCTGTCGGGCTGTCCGGTCGCGGTCCGGGTCAACTGATCGGCGAACCCGCGCGCTACTACCCGACGGGTATCCGCACGTTGGTCCGGCTGGTAAGTGACGACCGTGCACGGGTGCGCTTAGTGGCGGCGGCCTTCCGCCGCCGCGGCTGCAAGACGCCGACGGTGGTTTCCGACGGCACCCTCGATGGCGATGCCGCGCTACGCGCGTTTCGCTTCGAAGCTCGCCGCGCGGGTCTCGCGGCACCCTACGAGTGGCGCTACATCGGCGGTCGAGCGGACCTCGGAGTTGCCGACGCGCTGGCTGCCGCGCCGCGCCCCCTCTGTGTGCTCCTGGCGACGGCGGGCGGCGCTCGCGGCCTCACGCTGATGTTCGCGACGCTTGCCGCGGCACGGCAAGCCGTCGTCGCCACGTTCGACCGTTTCGACGGCCGTGCGGTCGCTGCGGCGGCGCGCGCCAGCTCGCGGCTCTTGATCGTGACCTGGGCACGGCGGCCCGCCGAGACCGCCTATCGCGAGCTGGGTCGGCGCGCGGGCCGCTTGCTCGCCGGCGCGCTGTCGACGCTCGGCGCTCGCGCCCAGCGATCCGGTCGCCTGTTGCGCGTTTTGCGCGCGCGGGCGACCGGCGAGCTGCTCACGCCGCGTCTCGTCCCGGCCGAGGCGCTCGGCATTCGCGTCGATCCGCGCCCTGACGCGAAACAACCGGGCAGGCGCGGATAGCCTTTGGCGCCCCGGTGTCGGACACGACCGTCACTGTCCTCGATGGAGCGACGTTCGTCGTCGCCGACCGCACAGGCGACCTCGATGCGGGTCGCGACCCCACGCACGGCTTCTATGTCGACGACACGCGCGTCCTCTCGCTCTTTCGACTGCGGGTCGACGGCAACGACCTAACCGAGCTCTCCTGCTCGCAGGAGCATCACTACCTCGCTCGTTTCTTCCTTGTTCCCGCGGCGCGCCGCCGCTTCGACGACCCGCGCCTGTCGGTGATCCGCGAGCGGGTGGTGCGTTCGGAGTGGGTCGACCGCATCACGGTGTTCAACCACACGCCGCAGCGCACGCGCATCGAGCTGGAAGTGGAGCTCGACGCCGACTTCGCCGACCTGTTCGAGGTCAAGGAGGGTGCTGTGAGGCCGCGCGTGGCCGAGCGGCGCCTGGACGGAGACGCGATGCTCGTGCGCTACCGCCGTGAGCAGTTCACGCGTGGTGCGCGCGTGGCAGTGGCGGTGCCGCCGGCGGCCGGAACGTCGAACACCTCCGCGGTCACCGTGCAACCGCGCTTCGATGGTCGCGGTTTGCGGATACCCGTTGAGCTCGAGGGACGGGGGAGCGCGCGCCTCGAGATCCGTGTCAGTCCCCTGACCGAGGGACCCCTGCCGGTTGGAGTGGCCGGCAAGGGCGGTGCCCAGAGAGCCCCACGCGGACCCTTTGAGAGCTTCGAAGAGGTGGTAGCGGACGTGCGCCAACGGCTCGAAGCGTGGCGCGCCTCGGCACCGCTCTTGGAAACCGATTGGGAGCAGCTCCGGGATCTATGGGAGCAGAGCCTCGCCGACCTCGCCGCGCTGCGCTTCGATCCCCGTGTGCTGCCCGGAGCCGAGCTACCGGCCGCCGGTCTGCCGTGGTTCATGGCGCTGTTCGGACGCGACACGCTGATCACCAGCTACCAGGTCGTGCCGTTCATTCCGGAACTGGCGGCCACCGCGCTGCGCGTGCTCGCCGCTTTGCAGGCCACCACAGACGATCCGCTACGCGACGCCGAGCCCGGCAAGATCATCCACGAGCTGCGGTTCGGCGAGCTCGCGGCCTTCGGTGAGACACCCCACTCGCCGTACTACGGATCGGCTGACGCAACACCGCTGTTTTTGATCGTCCTCGACGAGTACCACCGCTGGACCGGCGACGATGCTTTGGTGCGCGAGCTCGAGGGCAACGCCCGCGCGGCCCTCGCCTGGATCGACGAGTACGGCGACCGCGACGGCGACGGCTTCATCGAGTACGCGACACGCAACGCGATGCGCGGCTTGCGCAACCAGTGCTGGAAGGATTCCTGGAACTCGATCGTCTTCGGCGATGGCAGCCTCGCGGAGCCACCGATCGCGAGCTGTGAGATCCAGGGTTACGCCTACGACGCGAAGCGCCGCTGTGCGCGGCTGGCGCGGGAGGTTTGGGGCGACGAGCAGCTGGCGTCGCGACTCGCGCGCGAGGCGGAGGCCCTAGCGCGGGCCTTCGACGACGCCTTCTGGATCGAGCACAAGGGCTTTTATGCACTGGCGCTCGATCGCGACAAGCGTCGTGTGGATGTTCTCGCGTCGAACGTCGGGCACCTGCTGTGGAGCGGCATCGTGCCGCCCGAGCGGGCACAGCGCCTAGCGGCTCTGATCATGTCCGATCGCCTCGCCAGTGGCTGGGGAGTACGCACCTTGGCGGCCGACGAGCTCGCCTACAACCCCGTCGGCTACCACAACGGCAGCGTCTGGCCGCACGACACGGCGCTGGTCGCCTGCGGGCTCGCACGCTTCGGTTTCCGGCGCGAAGCCGGCCAGCTGGCGTGTGCGGTCGCGGATGCGGCGGAGGCCTTCCGCTTCACTCTCCCCGAGGTTTTCGCCGGCTACCCGCGCTCGCTGACGGACGTGCCGGTCGAGTACCCGACCTCGTCGCGCCCTCAGGCCTGGGCGGCGGGTGCCGCGCTGCTCCTCGTTCGCGTGCTGATGGGTCTGGACGTAACGGAAGCGGGGGCGGCGACGCTGCCGCTCGAATGCGAGCGGGCGACGCGCATCGCGCTCCGCGGCGTGCGCGTGCGCGGGACGGTCTGCGACCTGGCGAGCGAACGGGTCGTCGCGCCGACGACCAGCCTGTAGGCCGACTCGTAGGCGCGTGCCACCCGCTCCACGTCGAAGCGTTCGCGCGCGACCGACCGGCAACGCTCGGGGTCGATCTCGCTGAGGCGACCGACGGCCCGCGCCATCTCCCGCTCGTCGGCAACCAGGAAGCCGGTTAGCCCGTCGTCGACGATCTCCTCGGCCGAACCTTCGCGGAAGGCGATCACCGGCGTGCCGCAGGCAAGCGCCTCGATCATCACCATGCCGAACGGCTCGGGCCAACGGATCGGCATCAGGAGCGCCGCCGCGCGCGCGAATAACTGCTGTTTAAGCTCGCCGCCGACCTCGCCGACGTAGCGGACGTTTTGGCCGTCGATGTGTGGTTCGACATGCTCGCTGAAGAACCGCTCCTGACCGGGCTGAACCGGTCCGGCGAGCACCAGCGGGCGCTCGGCAAGGCGCGCCACCTCGATCGCGCGGTGCGGTCCCTTGACCGGCGACATGCGACCGATCCAGAGCAGAAAGTCTTCTTTCTCCCGCCTGAACGGCCAGTCGTCGACCCGCAGCGGATTGGGAATTACCCCCACTACGTTGAGTCCCGGCGGCGCGGCCCGCAGCTGGGCCGCGCTGATCGCCACCATCGCCGCCTTGTGGCCGTGCCGCGCGTAGAAGCCGTAGGTGCGCTCGTCGAACGGGCCGTGCAGTGTGTGGAGCATCGGCGTCGCCAAGCGATCGGCGAAGGCAAGCGCCACGAAACCGCTGTGATCGTGCACCAGGTCGAAGCGCCCGTTGGCAGGGTTTTCGACGTACGCCAGCGCCTGGGCGACATGGTCGGCCTCTTCGAGGGCCTGCCCGATCACCTGCGGATGGGGTCGCTCGAGCGGCGTCAGGAGCTGCGCTCGCGAGCGCGAGCCGGGTGGCGCAAACAAGACGACGTCGTGCCCGAGGTCGACCAAGGCGTCCGTTAGGTGCGCGACCACTAACTCGATCCCTCCGTAACCGCGCGGTGGCACCTCGATCCAGGGGGGAGCGAGCATCGCGATACGCAGGCGACCGCGCCGCACCACGGCTGGGCGGCCGAGCGCGGACGCCGAATAAAGCCGCGAGCGAATTGCCGCTTCGCCGGCGAGCGGCGCGAGTTCAGTCGGACGCGCGGCGGCCTCCTTCGCCTCGCCGCGCGATCGCAGGCCGGCGATGGCACTCGCGAGCAGCGGCGCGAGCCACGGCGCGAACACGAGCACGGCGCAGGTCGCCGTGAGCAGCGCCGTGAGCGTCAAATCGCCGACCGCTGCAAGCCACGCGCCACCCACGTAAAAAGTGAATAGAGAAAAAGCCGCCAAGCGCCAACTCTCCGGCGCAGGCGGGAGCGCCGCGACGGCGCTTGTCAATCGCGCGGCGGTGGTCAGCTAGCGAAGCAGGTCGCTCAGGGCAGCGTCGAGCCGCTCGAAGCGGAAGCGGTAGCCCCCTTCGAGAGCGCGTTTGGGAAGCGCTCGTTGGCTCGAGACGAGGGCTGCCGCGAGCTCCCGACCGAAGGCCAGGTCGAGAGCGAAGCGCGGGACCGGCAGGAGTGCCGGACGACGCAGGACGCGAGCCAGCGTCCGGGTGAACTCGGCGTTGCGGACGGGGTTCGGCGCGGTCGCATTGAAAGTTCCCTCACCCGCGCCTTCAACCAGCCAGCGCAACAGCCCGAGCTCGTCGGCAAGGTGGATCCACGGCATCCACTGGCGGCCAGAGCCGATCTTGCCGCCAAGTCCGAGCTTGAAGATCGGCACGAGGCGCGCCAGCAGACCGCTGTTCTTGCTCAGCACGAGGCCCGTGCGCAGCACCGCGACGCGCAAGCCGTGCGCCGAGGCCTGCCTCGCCGCCGCCTCCCACTCAACACACACCTGTGCGAGAAAGTCACTACCCGGCGTCGATTGTTCGTCCAGTTCCTCGTCACCGCGATCGCCGTAATAGCCGACCGCCGACTGGCTGATCAAGGCGCGCGGACGATCGTTCTCCGGTAGCGCGGCGATCGCATCGACGAGCGCCCGCGTCGCGTCGACGCGGCTGCGCCGGATGCGCTCCTTGGCGGCTCCCGTGAGGCGCTGGTCGATCCGCTCGCCGATGAGGTTCACCACGGCGTCGCAGCCGGCGAGGGCGCGCTCGGGCGGCGGCTGCGGTGGCTGCCAAGCGTGCCAGTCAACTGCCGGCAGTTTGCGTGCCGCTTGCGCCGGGTTGCGGCTGAGGCCAAGCACCGTATGGCCTCCCGCGATTAGTTCATTCGCCAGGGCACTGCCGATCGTGCCGCTCGCACCGGTGATCAGAACGCGCATACGTTGCAGGGTACGGGCGCTGCCGCGCAGCGGCTCACGGTGCTGCCGTCGCGCCAGCTAGACGACCGCGGGGCGCCGCGCCTCCGGCGGCGTGGTGGCGCGAGCGGTGCCGCTGCGGCGAGCCTCGCGGGCGACCGCCTCGGCGACCGCGTGCACGACATCACGGTTAAAGACGCTCGGGACGATGTAGTCCTCGTCGAGCTCCTCGTCGCCGACGACCTGCGCGATTCCGTGCGCCGCCGCCAGCTTCATCTCGTCGGTGATTCGCTCGGCGCGGACGTCGAGTGCGCCACGGAAGACACCCGGGAAGGCGAGCACGTTGTTGATCTGGTTCGGGTAGTCGGACCTACCGGTGGCCATCACGCGCACGTAGGGGGCTGCCTCCTCCGGTCGCACCTCCGGCTCGGGGTTGGCCATCGCGAACACGAACGGTTCGGGGTTCATCTTTTGGAGGTCGCGAGCGCTGATGATCCCGGGTCCCGAAAGACCGATGAAGAGGTCGGTCCCCTCGATCACGTCACTCGGTGCTCCCGAGCGGCAGGCGTGGTTGGTGTTCTCGGCCAGCCAGCGTTTCGGTGCGTTCATCTCGCCTGCCAGGTAGTCCTCTCGCTCGCGGTGGATCGCGCCGAACCGGTCGCAGGCCACGATCTCGGTGATGCCCGCTTGCATCAGGATCTTCGCGACCGCGACACCGGCTGCCCCGGCGCCCACCATGCACACCGAGAGGTCCTGGAGTTTGCGACCGGTGAGCCGGCAGGCGTTGATCAAAGCCGCCAACGTGACGATCGCGGTGCCGTGCTGGTCGTCGTGGAAGACGGGGATGTCGAGCTCCTCGACCAGACGCTGCTCGATCTCGAAGCAGCGCGGCGACGAGATGTCCTCGAGATTGATGCCGCCAAAGGTGGGGGAGATGCGCTTGACCGTCTCGACGATCTCGTCGACGTCCTTCGTTGCTAGGCAGATGGGGAAGGCGTCGACGTCGGCGAACTCCTTGAAGAGCATCGCCTTGCCTTCCATCACCGGCATCGCCGCCTCGGGGCCGATATCGCCGAGGCCAAGCACCGCCGTGCCATCGGAGACGACCGCCACGGTGTTGCCCTTGATCGTGTACTTGAAAGCCTTCTGACGGTTCTCGGCGATCGCCATGCAGACCCGTGCGACGCCGGGCGTGTAGGCCATGGAGAGGTCGTCGCGCGTTTTGATCGGATGGTTGAGCCCGGTGTGCAGCTTGCCTCCGCGGTGGATCTCGAAGGTGCGATCGGTGATCTCGAGCACCCGGGCTTGGCGGACCGCCTGAACGGCGCTGATCACTTCGCCGCGGTGGTAGGCGCTTGTGCACTCGATGGTGATCTCGCGAACCGTCGAATCGCCGCTCGCCTCGACGGTGTCCACCGCCACGATCGCGCCGCCGGCGCGCGCGATTGCCGCGGTCACCTTGCTCAGCACGCCGCCGTGCGGTAGCTCGACGCGCAAGGTGACGGAGTATTGGGCAGACGGCGTGGCCATCGGCGGCAGGATATTGCGCCGATGCGCCGCTTCCGCCGCCGGTACGGTTCGGGCCGTGCCCGCGCAGCGGCCGCGTGAACTGCTACTGATCGACGGCAACAGCCTCGCCTATCGCGCCTACTTCGCCCTGCCGGAAGAGCTCGCGACCTCCAAGGGCGAGCCGACGAACGCGATCTTCGGCTTCGCTTCGATGCTCGTGAAGCTAGTGGGGGAGTTCGGCTTGAAGCCGACGCTGGTCGTCTGGGACGCCGGCATGTCCGGTCGCGAGGAGGCGTACGAGCCGTACAAGGCGCAGCGCGAGGAGACGCCCGACCTCTTGCAGGAACAGCTCGCCAAGCTGCCCGAGCTGGTCGAGGCGCTGGGCTTCCGCAACCTGCGC
The DNA here is from genome assembly GCF_900108055.1 of Thermoleophilum album. Taxonomy (GTDB): domain Bacteria; phylum Actinomycetota; class Thermoleophilia; order Solirubrobacterales; family Thermoleophilaceae; genus Thermoleophilum; species Thermoleophilum album. The sequence goes on from NZ_FNWJ01000002.1 coordinate 236,649, forward strand.
GTCGAGGGCTACGAGGCCGACGACGTGATCGCGACTTTGGCGCGCCGTGCTGCCCGCGAGGGGATCGACGTGATCGTCGTCACCGGCGACCGCGACATGTTCCAAATCGTCGACGACCACATCAAGGTTTTGGCGACCGCCCGTGGCATCACCGACACCAAGCTCTACGACCGCGAGGCGGTGCTCGCGCGGTACGGCATCCCTCCCGAACTGATCCCCGACTTCGTGGGGCTGAAAGGGGATACGTCGGACAACATCCCCGGTGTGCCTGGGATCGGCGAAAAGACCGCTGCCGAACTACTGCAACGCTTCGGGAGCCTCGAGGCTGTGCTCGAGCACGTCGACGAGGTGCCGGGGCCCAAGCGCCGCGAGAACCTTCGCGCGCACGCCCACGAGGCGCGCGTCTCGAAGCAGCTTGCGACCGTTATCGACGAGGTCCCGATCGCTCTCGATCTCGACGAGCTACAGGTCGAGCCGCCGGATCCCCAGCGCGTACGCGAGGTGTTCATGCGCTTCGAGTTGCGGGAACCGCTGCGGCGCCTCGAGGAGGCGCTGGCAGCGGCCGGCGTGGCGGTCGACGGGGCCTCGCCGACGGCCAGTGGTGACGGGGGAGACCGGGCACGGGAGGCAATTGAGTTCGAGGTCAAGCGGGTCCCCTTGCCGGAGCTCGTCCCGGCGACCGCGGCCGAGGGGCCGGTGGCGCTCGCCCTCGCCGGCTTGGCCGACGAAGCCGACGAGGAGTCGTCGCTCGCCGCGCAAGCGTCGCCCTCTGGCGAGACCTTGACGGTCGCTGCTTGTCGGGCGCGCGAGGAGGTGCGGGTTGCGGAGGCCGAGAGCGTCGACGCTGTGCTGCTCACCCTCGATCGAGCGCGGATCACGGTCCACGACTGGAAGCCGGCGCTGCGCAAGGCGAGTGGAGAATCGCCGCTGCCGACCCTCGCGCACGACACAAGGATCGCCGCCTGGCTGCTGGACGCCCTGCGCCGCCGCTACCCGCTTGACGAGCTCGCCGAAGAGCGTCAGCTGGTCGCGCGGCCCCGCGCGGACAGTGTTCAGTCGGGTAGCACGGCGGAGTGGGACGGAGCGCCGCAGTTGCGTGCCGTCGCGACGGCCGCTGTGCTCACCCACGAGCTGGCACGGTTGCAGCGCCGAGAGCTCGAACGTGAGGGGCTTACGCGACTGTTCGAGGACGTCGAGCTGCCGCTGGTGCCGATCCTGGCGGCGATGGAGCGGGTCGGCATCCGCCTCGACGTCGAGCGCTTACGGGCGGTTTCGTCCGGCCTCGCGGAACAAATCGCTGACCTCGAACGTCGCATCTGGGAACTTGCAGGCGAGCGCTTCACGATCGGCTCGCCCCAGCAGCTCGGACGGATCCTCTTCGACAAGCTCGGGCTTAGTCGCAAGCGCCGTGGCAAGACCGGGTTCTCGACCGACGCTCGGGTGCTGCAACAGATTCGCCACGAGCATCCAATCGTCCCGCTGATCGAGCAGTGGCGCGAGTTGACCAAGCTGAAGTCGACGTACATCGATTCGCTGCCGCAATACGTCGCCGCCGACGGGCGGCTGCACACCACCTTCAACCAGACTGGTACGGCCACCGGTCGTCTTTCGAGCACCAACCCGAACCTCCAGAACATTCCCATCAAGACCGAGCTCGGTCGAGGTGTGCGTAGCGCCTTCGTCGCCGACCCCGGCTGGCTTTTCGTGTCGGCCGACTACTCGCAGGTCGAGCTGCGGCTGCTCGCCCATATCGCCGGCGAGGAGCGGCTCAAGCGGTTCTTCCGCGAGGGCGTCGACGTGCACGCCGCGACGGCCGCGGAGATCCTCGGCGTTCGACCCGAGGAAGCCGATCCGGCGACGCGGTCGAAAGCGAAGATGGTCAACTACGGGATCGTTTACGGACTGTCCGCTTTCGGGCTTGCCGATCGGCTGGCGATCCCGCGCGAGGAGGCGCAAGAATTCATCGAGCGCTACTTCGAACGCTTTCCAGCGGTGCGGCGGTTCATCGACGAAACGATCGAGCGCGCCCGCCGCGAGGGCAAAGTGCGGACCTTGTTCGGCCGCCTGCGCCGCGTTCCGGAGCTGCGCTCGCGGCAGCGGCAGACACAGATGTTGGGTGAGCGTCTTGCCGTCAACATGGTGATCCAGGGAACTGCAGCTGACGTCATCAAGATCGCCATGGTCCGCTGCGACCGTGAGCTCGCCGCACGCGGCCTGCGCGCGCGACTGGTCCTCCAGATCCACGACGAGCTGTTGTTCGAGGCGCCCGAGGAGGAGGCGCAGGAGGTCGCCGACCTGGTGCGGCGAGAGATGGTCGCGGCGCTCGAGATGGATCCGCCGCTCGCCGTCGACGTGGGCATCGGACGCAACTGGCTGGAGGCCAAGTGAGTCGTCTGCTGGCGGTGCTGGCGACGGTCCTCGCCGGGGGGTTGGTCGGCATGCAGGCGCCGATCAACTCGGTGCTCGGGAAACGCATCGGGACGCTGGCGGCGGCGTCGGTCTCGTTTGCCGTCGGGCTTGCTGCCTTAGCTGCGCTTACCGTCCTGATCGGTGGCGGCTTCGGTCGTCTCGGCGAGATCAGGGGCCTGCCCTGGTATTACCTGATCGGAGGGTTGCTCGGCGCCGTCTACGTGACTTGCGTACTCCTCAGCGTTCGCACGATCGGTGCCGGCGGGGTCGCCGCGGCGACGATCGTCGGCCAGCTAACGATGTCGGTGCTGCTCGACCGGTTCGGCCTGCTCGGGCTCCCGCAGCGCCCGCTGGATATCACCCGTCTGGCAGGGGTAGCCCTGTTGGTCGCCGGGACGGCGCTGGTCGTTCGCGGCTGACTGCGCTTTAGGCGTCAAGCCGCTAGGCCGCTCGCGCTGCGACACCGCCGGCCTGTGCCCTGTCGGCGACGCGACCGCGGCCAGCGCCACCGCCCATTGCGAACTCGGGCGGAGCGATGCGCAGGTAGTGGCCGAACGCCCAGGCGGTGAAACGGGGGCTGCGCTCCATCGCCCGCAGGAAGCGCCAGAGGAGCCTCGGCGGTACCCGCGGTACGAGCCTTTGGGTGCGCAACATCCAGCGGAACTTCCAGGCGTGGGCCGCCGAAAACGCGTGGTATCTGGCCAGTGCCTCCTGGCGGCTGCGTTCGCCGCTCAGCACCGCGCGAAGCTCGCGACCGCAGGCGATGCCGAAGTACAAGGCGGTGCGAATACCCTCGGCCGTGAGCGGCAAGCAGTGGCCTGCCGAATCGCCGACGAAGAAGACACCGTCTTCGGTCGCCTCGCGTAGACGGTGGGGTATCCAGTTGCCTTGGAAGCGGATCGGCGGCTGGCCCAGCTGGGTGGCCAAGCGCACGGTCGGCTCGCGCACGTGGTAGCGAGGGTCGAACGACCCCACTCCGATGCGGAGCTCGTCGCCCGCCGGGAAGCTCCAGCCGTAGCCCGCCGGCACGTAGGAGCGGTCGATCCACACCTCCATGTCTTTGCCGCTTCCGTGCGGGTGCACCTCGAGTCCCCGCGACAGCGGCGCGTCGGGTGGCTGGTAACCCCGGCGACCGAGGACGCGGCGCCAACCGAGCGCGTCGACGATCAGCGGCGCCTCGAGGTCGCCGCGGTCGGTGTGCACGACGTTGCCGCTGCGGCCCGTAACGGTCGCTGTTTCGAAGATGGCGTTGCCGCAGTCTCGCCAGAGCACTTTGCAGAGCGTCTCGTAGTCGAAGGTCGAGAAGGTCCAGGGCAGCTCCAGCCGGACGCTGCCCAGCGGCGTGTGGATCACGAGCGAGCGGAACGTCTGCCGGTGAGCCTCCATCAGGCCGCAGGCCTCGAGCCAGCAGGTCGGGATGCCGCAAGCGCTCGTCGGGCGCTCGCCGATCTCGTAGCGGTCGAGCACCAGCACTCGGGCGCCACTGCCCGCGAGTTCACGCGCGACAGCGAGACCGGCGAAGCTCGCTCCGCAGACCAATACGTCGCAAACCCCGCCCAGCGGTGTCCGCTCCGCGCCCCTCTTGGTTCTGCGCGTCGGCACGACCGCAGCGTAACGCTGTTGGCGCTCGGCGCGCGCCCCAGGGTCTCCGCTACCCTAGGCGCCCAGTGCCAGCAACGGAAACCGAACCAGCGCCGCGAGCCGTCGAGGGATCGGGCGGTTTACTGCTCGAGATCGACGGCCGAATCATCCCTAACTACGACGCGACGATCATCCCCTTCGACGAGGGTGATGTAGTCACTGGACGCGTCGTCCGGATCGACCAAGACGAGGTCTGGGTCGACATCGGCTACAAGTCCGAGGGCGTAATACCGCTCAACGAGCTCTCGATCCGCAAGAACGTCGATCCCCACGAAGAAGTCGAGCTCGGCGAGGAGATCGAGGCGCTCGTCCTGACCAAGGAAGATCAGGAGGGACGACTCGTACTCTCCAAGAAGCGCGCCCGCTTCGAAAAGGCTTGGCGCCGCATCGAGCAGGCGGCGGAATCCGGCGAGCCGGTCGAGGGCGCCGTGATCGAGGTCGTCAAGGGCGGCTTGATCGTCGACCTTGGGGTGCGCGGCTTCCTACCCGCCTCGCTGGTCGATATCCGGCGCGTTTCCGACCTCGACAGCTTCCTCGGTCAGACGATCCGCTGCAAGGTCATCGAGCTGAACCGCGCCCGCAACAACGTCGTGTTGTCGCGACGCGCGGTGCTCGAGGAGGAGCGGCGCGAACAGCGTCAGCAGGTCATCGATCGCTTGCAGCCGGGGATGATCGTCGAGGGCACGATCTCCAACATCGTCGACTTTGGCGCCTTCGTGGACCTCGACGGGATCGACGGTCTGATCCACATCTCCGAACTGTCGTGGAGCCACGTCAACCACCCGTCGGAAGTACTCAAGGTCGGTGAGCGGGTGCCGGTGAAGGTGCTCGACATCGACCGCGAGCGCCAGCGCATCTCGCTCGGCCTCAAGCAGACGCAGGAGGACCCGTGGCAGCGGGTCGTGCGGACCTACAACGTCGGCGACGTGCTCGAGGGCAAGGTGACGAAGGTCGTCAACTTCGGCGCCTTCGTCGAGATCCTCGACGGTGTCGAGGGGCTCGTACACATCTCGGAGCTCTCGCAAGAGCACGTCGAGAACCCGCGCGAGGTCGTCGAGCCGGGGCAGGAAGTGCGGGTCAAGATCCTCGAGATCGACTCCGACCGGCGGCGCCTGTCGCTGTCCATCAAGCGGGTCGAAGAGGAACTCCGCGGTGGTGGCAGCGGCGGTGGCGAGTCGCGCGAGCGTCCGCAGCGAGAGCGCAAGGGCGGCGGCCGTCAACGCAGTGGCGTGTTCGCGGGCGCCGACATCACCGTGGAGGGCGGTGACCTGCGGGCGGCCGTGGCGCGGGCTCAAGCAGCCGACGCGGGCGAAAGCGCGGAGCCAGCTGCCGCGCCCGGCGACCAAGAGCCCACCGACGCTGAGGGCGAGTCGGGCGGCTGAACCGGTGGCGCGCGCCGACGGGCAGCGCGCCGATCGCGGCGAGCAGGCGCCGCCGTTCGTCGGGCTGACCGGCGGTCTCGGCGCCGGCAAGACGACGGCGCTCGCGCTCTTGCGTGAGCTGGGGGCGGCGACGCTCTCGAGCGACGAGGTCGTCCACGAGCTACTGGAACAGCCAGAGGTCGTAGCCGAGATCGCGGAGCGCTTCGGCGAGCGGGTGCTAGCGGACGGCCGGGTAGATCGGGGCCGGTTGGCGGAGACGGTCTTCGCCGATCCCGAGGCGCGCCGCGCGCTCGAGCAAATACTGTGGCCGCGGGTGGGCGCAGAGGTGGCGGCCTGGCGCGCCCGTGCCGCCGCGCAACAGCCGCCGCCGCGGGCGCTGGTGGTAGAGGTGCCCTTGCTCTTCGAGGCTGGTATGGAAGGCGCCTTCGACGCGACGATCGCGGTCGTAGCGGACGATTCGGTGCGCTCCGAGCGGCTCGTAGGCCGCGACCAACGGGCGCTCGCCGAGCGCGACCGTCGTCAGCTTCCCCAACACGAGAAGGCGGCGCGAGCGACCTTCACCGTTCGCAACGACGGGACCATCGAGCAGCTCCGCGCGCAATTGTCCGCCGTGCTCGCGACCATTGCACCGTGCAAGGCGCGGCGCTAGCAGGAAGGTGCCGATGACGACGCGTGCGCGGCGCCGTTCGCGCAGCGCCGTGGCCCGCCGGCGGCTGTTCGCCGCGGTGCTTGCGTTGCTGCTCGCGGTGGGCGCCGTGGTGACCGCCTTCGGCCCCTTGCGGCGTCAGTTCGAGCGCGCGCTATTGCCGCTCGAATATGCCGCAATCATCCGCGAGCAAGCGCGGGCCAAGGGGCTCGATCCGGCACTGGTGGCTGCCGTGATCTACGAGGAGTCGAAGTTCCAAGACCGCACCTCGCACGCCGGTGCGCGCGGGCTGATGCAGATCACGCCCGCCACGGCCCGCTTCATCGCCGCGCGCTCCGGGGGTTCGAGGTTTGTGCTCAGCGATCTCTCTTCGCCGCCCGTCAACATCGCCTACGGCTGCTGGTACCTGCGCTACCTGATCCGGCGCTACGGCGGCAACGAGACGCTGGCGATCGCCGCCTACAACGCGGGACACACGAACGTCGACCGTTGGCTTAGGCGCGCTGGGGGGCCGCAGCAGTTTGACCCGAACGTCGACATCCCGTTCCCCGAGACCCGCGACTACGTGCGCGACGTAGCTCGTCGGCGCCAGCAGTACCGGCGACTCTACGCCGCAGAGCTCGGGCTCTGAGGGTCGCTGGAAGCGGCAGTAAGCCGGCTACCGTTGCTCGGGTGCCCGCGTTCCGCGTCAATCCCGCATACCAACCGGTTGCCGACCAGGCGCGCGCACGTGACCAGCTGGCGGAGGGGATCGAGGCCGGCGAGCGTTTCCAAACGCTGCTCGGCGTTACGGGCTCGGGGAAGACCGCCACGATGGCCTTCACGATCGAGCGGGTGCAGCGACCGACGCTCGTGATCGCGCACAACAAGACCCTCGCGGCCCAGCTTTGCAACGAGTTCCGCGAGTTCTTCCCGGACAACGCGGTCGAGTACTTCGTCTCCTACTACGACTACTACCAGCCGGAGGCGTACGTCCCGCACCAGGACCTCTACATCGAGAAGGACGCGTCGATCAACGAGGAGATCGACCGCCTTCGGCACTCGGCGACCGCGGCATTGTTGGCTCGACGCGACGTGATCATCGTCGCCTCGGTTTCTTGCATCTACGGCCTCGGCTCACCCGATCGCTACCGGGAGCAGAACCTGGTGCTGGCGCGCGGACAGTTCGTCGATCGCGACGAGGTTCTACGACAGCTGGTTGCGATGCAGTACTCACGCAACGACCAAGCGCTCGCGCGCGGACGGTTCCGGGTCCGTGGCGACACGCTCGAGATCTTCCCGGCGTACGCCGAACGCAGCGCCTACCGGATCCTGTTCTTTGGAGACGAGATCGAGCAGATCCTGCAGGTCGATCCGCTGACCGGGGAGGTGCTGGGTGAGCCGGAGCATGTGGGGATCTGGCCGGCCACGCACTACGTAACCGACCCGCCGACGATCGAGCGCGCGATCGAGGAGATCCGCGCGGAACTCGAGCAGCGTTGCCGCGAGCTAGAGGAGCAGGGGAAGCTGCTCGAAGCCCACCGCCTGCGCCAGCGCACCGAGTTCGATATCGAGATGCTCCGCGAGGTTGGCTACTGCAACGGGATCGAGAACTACTCGCGGATCCTCGACGGGCGGCCGCCGGGTGCGCGCCCGTACTGCCTGATCGACTACTTCCCCGACGACTTCATCTGCTTCATCGACGAGTCGCACCAGACCGTGCCGCAGATCGGCGGCATGTACGAGGGCGACCGCTCGCGCAAGCAGACGCTCGTCGACTACGGCTTCCGCCTGCCGTCGGCTCTCGACAACCGCCCGCAAACGTTTGAAGAGTTCCTGGCGATCGTGCCACAGATCGTCTTCGTCTCGGCCACCCCTGGGGAGTTCGAGCGGCGGGTGTCGACGCGCATCGTCGAGCAGATCGTTCGGCCCACCGGCATCGTCGACCCGGAGGTCGAGGTGCGCCCGACGGAGAACCAGATCGACGACCTGATGAACGAGATCCGCCGGCGCGTCGACGCTGGCGAGCGCACGCTCGTCACGACCTTGACCAAGCGGATGGCCGAGGACCTCACCGAGTACCTGCTGGACCACGGCTTGCGCGTGCGCTACCTGCATTCGGAGATCGACACGCTCGAGCGCATCCAGATCATCCGCGAGCTGCGGCTTGGCGAGTTCGACGTGCTGGTCGGAGTGAACCTGCTGCGGGAGGGTCTCGACCTGCCGGAGGTCTCGCTCGTCGCGATCCTCGACGCCGACAAGGAGGGCTTCCTGCGCGGCGAGACGGCGCTGATCCAGACGATCGGTCGGGCTGCGCGCAACGTCCATGGCAAGGTGATCATGTACGCCGATCGCGAGACCGAAGCGATGCGGCGGGCGATCGCCGAGACCAACCGCCGCCGGCGGATCCAGATCGCCTACAACGAGCGTCACGGCATAACGCCCGAAACGATCCGCAAGGGCATCTCCGACATCACCGACTTCTTGGCGCTCGAGCAGACCCCGCGCAGTCGGGGACGGCGCGGGCACGGGGAGCGCATGCGTGCCACCAGAAAGCGCTCGCCCGAGGAGCTCCGGCGCCTAATCGTTGAGCTTGAGGAAGAGATGTTCGCGGCCGCCGAAGACCTCCGCTTTGAGCAGGCGGCACGGCTGCGCGACGAGATCAAGGAGCTGCGGCGCGAGCTTGACGCACTCGAGCACGCTCCCACCTAGCGCGCCAGACAGCTACGGGGTAGCCAATAACTGACCAATCGGTCATGATTGACCCATGCTCTGCGAGTCCCCCACGAACCCCACGCTGCCTGCACGTCTTCGGGATCGACTGCGAGTCGCCGGTGCGCTAGCGGTCTCGACGCTCGCGCTGGCCCTTGCGCCGGCGACGGCCGCGGCCGCCGGTGACGTTCAGCACCTGAGCTACCGGATCGGCCCGTTTCACATCACACCAGGCCAGAACCGCATTGCCTTTGCCCCGATCGCACCCTCGCAGCGCCCCGCGGTTCCGGGGTACATCACGCGCATCAAGCCGAACCTGACGTACCTGAACGGAAAGATTCCTCGCGTCGACATCGTCCATCTGCACCACGCGGTCTGGCTCAACCTTTCGCGTAAGGACGCCACGATGGGGGGCCCGGAGCGGTTCTTCGCGGCCGGTGAGGAGAAAACGATCTTCCGAGTGCCGCCGGGATACGGCTACTACTACGACCCCAAAGACCGGTGGGTTCTCAACCACATGCTCCACGACCTGGTCGGTAAGCCGGCCGAGGTCTACGTCACCTACGACATCGACTTCGTTCCCGCCGACTCGCCCACCGGCCGCCGCATGAAAGCGGTGCGCCCGATCTGGATGGATGTTCAGAACGGCAGCCTCTACCCGGTGTTCGACGTGCTCAAGGGCTCCGGCGAGGGCGGTCGCTTTACCTTCCCCGATCAGGCTCGCAACCCCTACCGCGGGGGGCCGCGCAACGTGTGGCGAGTGGATCGCGACGGAGTGCTCGTGGCCGGCGCGGGGCACGTGCACCCCGGTGGTCTCTACACGGATCTCTGGCTCAATCGTCCCGGCGCGACGCCGGCGCGTGCCCGCTGCGCGGCGACTGCGGGCGCCGCCCGCCGCCGTTGTCTCGCGAAGGCGCCAACGGTGCGCGGGCAGTGGGTGCACCTGCTGCGTTCGAAGGCCAAGTACTTCGGCAAGAAGGGGCCGATCGACTGGGACCTGGCGATGACCGGCAGCCGCCCGGACTGGCAGGTGCAGGTCCGCAAGGGCGACCTGCTGCGCATCACCGCTACCTACGACTCGAGCCGGGCCGCTTGGTACGAGTCGATGGGGATCATGGTCCTGTACATGGCCGATGGGTCGGGCGGGAAGGACCCGCTACGCACCAAGGTCGACTACATCGGCACGACCACCCACGGCCGCCTGCCGGAGAACATCGATCGCGGCGGTCGCCCGACGAACCTGCCCAACCCGCTGGCGCTGCCAGCGGGGGGACCGGCGCCGAGCGTGATCGGCATCTCCGACTTCCGCTACCAGGTCGGTGACTTCCTGTTGCCTGGCGCCGGCAAGCGACCGCCGGTCGTGCGTCGTGGGCAGCAGGTCCTGTTCGTAAATGGCGACGACGGCCGCGAGATCTACCACTCGGTGACATCCTGCCGCGAGCCCTGCAACCGCTCCTCGGGGATCGGCTACCCGCTGGCCGACGGCCGTTTCGACTCCGGCCAGCTTGGCAGTCGCCTGCCGGGGGTCGGAAGGGTCGAATGGCAGCTCCCGACTTCCCGCCTCAAACCGGGGACGTACACCTACTTCTGTCGCATCCATCCCTTCATGCGCGGGTCGTTCAGGGTCCAGTAGAGCGGACGCTGAACGGGTGAGACGGCCGGGCGCGCGGCGCGACCGCCGCCCGGTCGTTCTGCATCTAGCGGTCCGTACACTCGCCTGCGAATGGCAAGCGGCGAGATCGTCATCACCGGGGCGCGCCAGCACAACCTCAAGAACATTTCGCTGCGCCTTCCCCGCGATGCCCTGATCGTGATCACTGGCTTGTCCGGATCGGGCAAGTCGAGCCTCGCCTTCGACACGATCTACGCCGAGGGGCAGCGCCGTTACGTCGAGTCGCTGTCGGCCTACGCCCGCCAGTTCCTGGGCCAGATGGACAAGCCCGACGTCGACTCCATCGAGGGGCTCTCGCCGGCGATCTCGATCGACCAGAAGACGACTTCCCGCAACCCCCGCTCGACGGTCGGCACGATCACCGAGATCCACGATTACCTGCGCCTCCTGTGGGCGCGGATCGGCGTCCCTCACTGCCATCGCTGCGGCAAGCGCATCGAGGCGCAGGCGCCCGACCAGATCGTCGATCGGGTGCTCGCCCGACCCGAAGGGAGCCGCGTGATGGTGATGGCGCCGGTGGTGCGGGGACGCAAGGGCGAACATCGCGAACTGCTCGAGCGTCTGCGTTCGGAGGGCTTCGCGCGGATCAAGGTCGATGGGCAGGTGCGTCGCCTCGACGAGCCGATCGAGCTGGACAAAAAGCGAGCGCATTCGCTGTCGGTCGTCGTCGACCGGTTGATCGTGCGTCCGGAGATCAGACGGCGGCTCGCTGACTCGATCGAGACGGCCGTCGCCCTCGCCGACGGTCTGGTCGAAATCGAAGACGTCGAACGCGGCGAGGTGGAGCTCTACTCCGACCGCTTCATGTGCGTCGACTGCGGCATCTCGTTGCCGGAGCTCGAGCCCCGCATGTTCTCCTTCAACTCGCCGTACGGCGCTTGTCCGCACTGCACCGGCCTCGGGCATCAGCGCGAGATCGATCCGGAGCTGGTGATTCCCAACCCCGAGCTCTCGCTCTCGGAAGGCGCGATCGCTCCCTGGAGCGCGAACGGCGTGGGCTTCTACGACCGCTTACTCGACGCCTTCTGTGAGCAGGAGGGGATCGATCCGACGGTGCCGTGGCGCAAGCTGCCGGCCGCCGTGCGCCGAGCGATCCTCTACGGAAGCGACGAGCGGGTGGAGTTCACCTACCGCAGTCGCCGTGGCCGTTGGCGGCGGCGAAGCACCTGGTTCGAGGGCGTCATCCCGAACCTCGAACGCCGCTACCGCGAGACCGATTCGGAGGTCGTGCGGGAGCGCATCGAGAGCTACATGACGCTGCGACCGTGTCCGCAGTGCGGCGGTGCGCGACTGCGGCCCGAGGCGCTTGCGGTGAAGGTCGGGGGTCTCGGCATCCACGAGCTGAGCGCGCGCTCCGCACGCGACGCCCTCGAGTGGCTGCGCAGACTTCAGCTCAGCGAGACCGAGCAGCGCATCGCCGCGCGCGTGCTGCGGGAGATCGAGGAGCGGCTGGGTTTCCTCGACGCCGTGGGCATCGGCTACCTCTCGCTCGACCGCCCGGCAAGCACGCTCTCCGGCGGCGAGGCGCAGCGCATACGCCTAGCTACCCAGATCGGATCGAGTCTCGTGGGCGTGCTCTACATCCTCGACGAGCCGTCGATCGGCCTCCACCAGCGGGACAACGCGCGGCTGGTCGCGACGCTCGAGCGCTTGCGCGATCTCGGCAACACGGTGATCGTCGTCGAGCACGACGAAGGCACGATGCGCGCAGCCGACCACATCGTCGACCTCGGGCCGGGGGCGGGAGAGCACGGTGGGCGGGTCGTTGCGCAGGGCCCTCCCGAGGCGATCATGGCCAACGAAGAGTCGCTGACCGGCGGCTACCTATCGGGCAGGCTGCAGATTCCGGTGCCAGCCCGGCGGCGAAAGCCGCGTGGTTGGCTGCACGTCGAGGGTGCCAGCCAGCACAACCTCAAGGAGATCGACGTCGACTTCCCGCTCGGCGTTCTCTGCTGCGTAACGGGCGTGTCGGGATCCGGGAAGTCCACGCTTGTCAACGAGATCCTCTACAAGGCTGTCGCTGCGCGGCTGCATCGTCTTCGGGCTAGGCCTGGTGCTCACCGTCGGATCCGCGGACTAGAGCGCATCGACAAGGTGATCGCAATCGACCAGGCGCCGATCGGCCGCACGCCCCGCTCCAATCCGGCGACCTACATCGGTCTGTTCGACCACATCCGCGAGCTATTCGCGCGCACCCCCGAGGCCCGCGCGCGCGGCTACAAGCCGGGACGTTTCTCCTTCAACGTGCGTGGCGGCCGCTGTGAAACCTGCCGCGGCGACGGGCAGCTGAGAATCGAGATGCACTTCCTGCCCGACGTCTACGTGGAGTGCGACCGTTGCCACGGGCGGCGCTACAACCGTGAGACGCTCGACATCCGCTACAAGGGTCGGACGATCGCCGACGTCTTGGAGATGACTGTTGCCGAGGCGCTCGAGTTCTTCCACCCGATCCCGAAGATCCGGCGCCGCTTGCAGACACTGCACGACGTAGGGCTCGGCTACGTGCGCCTCGGGCAGCCCGCGACGACGCTCTCCGGCGGTGAGGCGCAGCGCGTGAAGTTGGCATCCGAGCTCTGCAAAGTCGCCACCGGCGACACCCTCTACATCCTCGACGAGCCGACCACCGGCCTGCACTTCGCTGACGTCGAACGGCTGCTCGCGGTCCTCAACCGGCTGGTCGACCAGGGCAACACGGTGGTGGTGATCGAACACAACCTCGACGTCGTGAAGGCCGCCGACTGGCTCATCGATCTCGGGCCGGAGGGTGGCGAAGAGGGCGGCGAGCTGGTCGCGACCGGTCCTCCCGAGCAGGTCGCGATGGTGGACGCGTCGCACACCGGGCGCTTCCTGCGGCCCTTGCTTACCGCTACTCGCTCACCGCAGCCGCAGTCGGAATTTGCGCAACGCCGTGCGGCCGGAGCGGTCGCCTAGCCGCACTTCGAGTGCGTAAGTTCCGCGCCGCAGCCGGTGCTTGGCATGCAAGGTGACGTAACGCCCGAGACGACCGTTCGCGGTGGCGAGAGTGCGCCGAGCCTTGCGCAGCACGAAGCGAAGCGTGAGCGGTCGGGAGGCGCTTGCGCTCAAGACCAGTTTGCAGCGCAGCGCGCGTGCGCTCCAGCGCGGACAGCGGATGCGCGCGCTCCGCGCCAGCGCGGCCAGCTGAGCGCTGCTCGATGTTGGGCCGGACTGGATACTTTGTGTCCCCCCGCCGGTGGAACCCGCGGGCCCCGGAGAGGGTGGCCGCGCCGGACCGTTGTCTTGCGGAGCGATCGGTGTGGCGACGAGGTCGAGCAGGCGTCGCAAGTCGAGACGGCCACCCGAGACCGTCCGCCCGGCGAGTGCTTGCACGGGGTCTGCGCTGCGCAGCAATAGCTCGCGCAGCTGCGCAGGAGTGAGGTCCGGTCGACGGGCCAGCACCAGTGCCGCTGCTCCAGCTACGTGCGGGGCGGCCATCGACGTGCCGCTCGAGAACTGCCAGCTGCCGCTGCCGGATGCCGTGTTGACGCAGAGCACCCGGACGTCATCGACGATCACCCGTCCGCCCTGCGTTCCGTGGTCGTACAGAACGCCGAAACCGATGATCGCGTCCGGCCGCCCGTCGAACGCCGGCGTCGGGAGCATCATCTGCCATGGGTCGACAACCGCTTGGCGGAGCGCGCCAGCAGTGTCGCCGCTTTTCGTGTCGACGATCTGGACTCCGCCAGCGCCAGTGAGCGAACCGAGCTTGACGTAGAGCGAGACCGCGGGGCTGCCACCGCTAGCGGCCTGAGGATCGTCGATCAGATAGCGGAAGCGCAGGCGGCAGCCGTGCTGGGCGCTCAGGTCGAGCGGGGTGCGGACGACGACCTCGGAGTTGCCGTACTGCGTGGCTGCCGAGGGTGCGATCGTGACGCCAGCAGCGGCAAGCCCAGTGCCGGCGACGCCGCTCACGAGCCCCCGCTCCGGTAGCGCTCCGCTGGTGCTCGTGACCCAGTCGACGCTCAGCGGGGTGCCGTCGTCGAACGACCAGGTGCGCACCACGAGGTTGCGATCTGGCCAGGTCGAGATGATCGCGTTGCCGGGCGCGCCGAGATCGACGCTTGCCGCCCCGAAGTTCGACCACGTGGGGACGCCGTCGTTTTGGTCGGTGGCGGCGACGCACACCAGGTTCGGGCTGTCTAAGGCGCACGGGTAGCTGCGTTGCGGGGAGCTGTCGTTGTCGATGCCGTCGTTGCCGGCCGCGGTCACGAACAGCACGTCAGGGTGCCGGTCGATCGCCTCCTTGAGGGCCGGCGAGTAGCCGGGGCCACCGAGCGAGACGTTGACGACGCGGGCTCCCATGCGGGCCGCGTAGTCGAAGGCGGCGATCAACGCGGAATCCGTAGCGCCAGCGATGCCAACCACGCGCAGGGGCATCAAAGGGCCGCGCCAGGCGACGCCGGCAACGCCGGTGCCGTCGTTGGCGCGCGCGGCAATCGTGCCCGCGACGTGCGTGCCGTGCCCGTCGTAGTCACTGGGATCGGGATCGCCACCAGCGAAGTCCCAGCCGTGCACGTCGTCGACGAAGCCGTTGCCGTCGTCGTCGACCCCTGGTCGGCCTCGTGCCTCCGCGTCATTGGTCCAGAGCTCAGGCGCGAGGTCGGGATGCCCGA
Organism: Thermoleophilum album; assembly: GCF_900108055.1. Classification (GTDB taxonomy): domain Bacteria; phylum Actinomycetota; class Thermoleophilia; order Solirubrobacterales; family Thermoleophilaceae; genus Thermoleophilum; species Thermoleophilum album. The sequence continues at coordinate 251,721 of NZ_FNWJ01000002.1, forward strand.
GCGCGACGCCCGTGTCGACCACCGCTACCGGCGCTGCGAAAGTGTTGGCAATCTCCCACCCAGCATCGGCATCGATGTCCGCTCCCGCCGTCCCCGGGGGATAGGCAGAGTCGAACTGCTGGCCCGTGTTGACGAGCGCCCACTGCTTCGGGAAGAGCGGATCGGACGGCGTGGCGAGAGGGACGCGCCGGTAGTCCGGCTGGGCGTAGGCGATGGCACGGGAGCTGCGAAGGATCGCGAGGAGGCGCTCGAGCTTCGCTCCCCGCGCCGGGCGTACGACGACAGCACCGGGCAGCGGCAGTCGCTCGCTGACCCGCGCTCCCGCGGCCTTCAGCAGCTCACTGCGCCGCCGTCGGTCGACCCCGCCACGGAAGCGCACGATCAGCGCCGTTGCCGCCCTCGGTGGCGGGCGGCGCCGGAGGCGCCGCTCGAGGTTGCTCAGGGCGCGTTTGGTGGCGCCAAGCGGCGGGCGCTGAGCGGCCGAGGGGCCGTTGCGCGGGCGTGGCAACTTCCCCGGCCGGGGGTCGAGCTTCGCAGCCGCTATCGGCGCTTGGCGGGTCGGCGCAGTACGTGAGTGCTCGGAGTCGCCGCCCGTTGCAGCCGCTGTGCCGAGCGCCAGCGCGACCGCGAGCGCGCCCAAACACCCTGCCCGAAACCCGCCGAATCGTCGTCGCTTGCTCAAGGCCCTATCAGTGACATCGGCGGCGCGTTACCCCGACCTTGAGCGCTCAAGTTGTCTCAGCAGCCGCTCCCTAACGGCCGGGCACCGCACGCCTCCCCCTGCCGCGTTCGACTCTAACGCGGTTCCCCCGGCAGCGGGAGCACCCGAGTTGCGGCTTACACTGCGCGGCCGTGGCGGAGCGGCCCGGTTGGCTCCTCACCTGGTGGCGCAAGTGGCGCTGGTACGAGCGCAACTCGCTGCCTTGGCGACGAGCGCAGATCCATTTGGAACTCGCGCGCCGCGGCGCCTACTGCCGATGGCCGCTCCACGGCGACGTGCTGGAAGCGCTCCGCGCTGGTCGTCTGCAGGTGGGGGAGGGTGTCCACTTCGAGCCGCACGTTTGGCTCGCTGCGCCGGGGTCGGCGACGATCGCGATCGGCGCCGGCAGCTTCCTCAACATCGCGGTGATGGTGGCGGCGCTCGAGCGGGTCGAGATCGGGCGGCACTGCATGTTCGCCAACGGTTGCTTCATCAGCGACGCCGATCACCGCTTCGACGACCTGACGCTGCCGGTGACATGGCAGGGCTTCACCTCGAAGGGGCCGACGCGCATCGGCGACAACGTTTGGTGCGGCGCGAACGTCGTGGTTACGAGCGGCGTGACGATCGGCGAACGCTGCGTGATCGGCGCGAACAGCGTCGTGACCCGTGACATCCCGCCCTTCTCGGTGGCGGCGGGGGCACCCGCACGCGTGCTGCGGCGCTTCGGTCCGGCCGCGCAGACCTAGAGGCTCGGCCCGCCGGTGAACGGCTCCTCGACGTGCTCCTCCTGGGCGCTGAGCAGCGCCTGGAGGCGTGCGCTCTCGTCCGGCGCCATCTCGTAGCAGTGCTCGTCGGCGGGGTACGCGCGGCCCCGCACCTCTTCGCAGAAGCGCCTGACAGCGGCGACCATCTGTTCCCGGAGGTTGGCGTAGCGCTTGACGAAGCGCGGTGTGTGACCCTCGAAGAGGCCGAGCAGATCGTGGAAGACCAGCACTTGGCCGGCGGTGTCCGGGCCGGCGCCGATCCCGATCGTCGGCACGGAGACACGCTTGACGATCTCGATCGTCAGCTCGCGCGGGATCGCCTCCAGGACGATCGCGAAGCAGCCAGCGCGCTCTAGCTCGATGGCGTCGCGCAAAACTGCCAGCGCCTGCTCGGCAGTGCGACCCTGCGAGCGGTAGCCGCCCAGCGCGGTCGCGGTCTGCGGGGTGAGGCCGACGTGCCCCATCACCGGAATTCCCGCGTCGACGATCGCGCGCGCACGCTCCACCGACGGCCCACCTCGTTCCAGCTTCACTGCGTCGCAACCAGCTTCCTTGACGAAGCGTTGTGCGGTCGCCACCGCCTGCTCGTTGGAGCGCTCGTAGCTACCGAACGGCAGGTCGCCGACCAGCAGCGGCGTGCGCAGTCCGCGGCGCACAGCGGCCGCCAGCATCAGCATCTCGTCGAGCGATACCGGCACCGTGCTCTCGTAGCCGAGCACGGTCATCGCCGCCGAATCACCGACCAGCACGAGGTCCACGCCCGCCGCTTCGGCAACCCGCGCGCTCGGGTAGTCGTAGGCGGTGACCATCACTAACGGCTCGCCCAGCGCCTTCTTCTCGGCGAGCGTCGACAGCGTCACCGGCCGGCCCTTGGGCGGCGGTGCCGAGGCGAGTGGCGCTGCGCTCATCGGACCAGCTCCGAGGCCTTCTCGTTAACCGCCACGATCTGGTTGCGCTCGTCGACGTGGACGACCACTGGGCGATGGTCGTCGAGCTCCTCCTCTTCGTACTCGGCGTAGGACAGGATGATCAAGGTGTCGCCGGTGTGAACCAGCCGCGCAGCGGCGCCGTTGACGCAGACCTCACCAGAGCCGCGGCGGCCGGAGATCGTGTAGGTCTCGAAACGGTTGCCGTTGTTGACATCGAGCACGTGGACGAGCTCGTGCTCGCGGATGTCGGCAGCGTCCAGTAGGTCCTGGTCGACGGTGATCGAGCCGACGTAGTTGAGGTCGCTGCCTGTCACCGTCGCACGGTGGATCTTCGACTTGAGCATCGTCCGTCTCATCCTTGGGCGCCTCCGATGATCGTGTTGTCAATCAGCCGCGCACGTCCGATGCGCGCGGCCACGGCTAACAGTGCGGGGCCGTTGACCTCGGCCAGCGGCCGCAGGTCTTCGGCGGAACGAAGTTCGAGGTACTCCGCAGCTACGCCGGCACGCTCCAGCTCGCGCCGTGCCGTAGCGATGATCGCTGACGCCTCGCGCACGCCCTCGCGTGCCGCTTGCGCCGCAGCCTCCAGCGCGCGCGGCAGGGCGGTCGCGCGCACGCGTTCCTCCGGGGTCAGGTAGACGTTGCGGGAGCTCAGGGCGAGGCCGTCGCGGTCGCGGGCGGTCGGGCAGACGACGATCTCCACGGGAAAGTCGAGGTCGCGCACCATCCGCTGCACGACGAGCGCCTGCTGGGCGTCCTTCTGGCCAAAGTAGGCACGATCGGGCTGGACCAGGTTGAAGAGCTTCGCGACGACCGTCGTGACGCCGTCGAAGTGCTCCGGTCCGCGGCGCTCGGGAGCCCCGCACAGCACCTCGGTCAGGCCACCGCGCACCCGCACTTCGGTGCAGTGAGCGGGGAGATACATCTCGTCGGCCGAGGGCGCAAAGAAGAGGTCGATCCCGACCTCCTGCGCGAGCGCGAGGTCCCGTTGCTCGTCGCGTGGGTACGAGGAGAGGTCCTCACCGGGGCGGAACTGGATGGGATTGACGAAGACCGACACCACGACCGTGTCGCACTCTGCGCGGGCGCGCCGCATCAACGCCAAGTGGCCGTCGTGGAAGTAGCCCATCGTCGGTACCAATCCGACCGTGCCGGTGCGCCGCGGTCGCAGCGCCTCGCGTAGCTCAGCCTTAGAGCGCACCACCTGCATCGCGTCACGCCACCTCGGCGGCCGGAGCGGGCGCTGACGGACGCTGAGCGGCCAGCGCCCGGGTGTGTTCGACGAGGACGTCGAAAAGGTCCACTAACGCCGGCGCGGTCGCCGCAACCGCCGCCCGCTGCCGCGCAACGGTCGCTTCGTCGCCTCTTGCGATCGGGCCGGTTAGGGCGCGGGCCGGGCCCTTACGCGCCCAATTCTCGACGGTGCGAGCCACCAGTGGGGCAAACAGCGCGCGCGCTTGTTCGGCAGACAAGCCCGCGCCGCTCGCTACCTGCTCGGCCGCTGCCTCGAGCGTGACGAGGAAGTTGGACGCGATCGAGGCGGCGGCGTGGTACGCCGCGCGACCGACCTCGTCGATTTCGAACGGCACCATCCCTGTGGCGCTTGCGAGCGCCGCTGCCACATCCCGGGTCCTGGCCGAGTCGCCGGCGATCGCGCAGCCAGCACCGGCCAGATGAGCGCGCGCGGCCGCGCGATCGTCGATGGGCTCGGGGAAGCTCATCAGGGGGTGGAGGGAGAAGACGCCCGCACCGCTCTCCGCTGCGGGTGACAGCGCGGCGAGCGGTGTGGCGCCGCTCGTATGACCGACTAGCGGCGCTACTCCTGCGACCACGCGTGCCACCGCCTCGATCTCCCGGTCCGGTACGCACAACAGCAGACAGTCGCAGCGAGGCGGCAACTCGCCGCGGCCGTAAGGACCCAGCACGTTCAAGGGAGCACCGGACAGGGCCGCCGCGATCGTACGACCTACACGCCCCTGACCAACCACGGCCAGGCGGCGCGGCAACGCCCTCGCTGGGTGTGTCGTGTAGCGCATCGCCCTCGCGATCGAGGAAGCGGGTCGCCGGTCCACTCCCGTGGGCGGGTAGCGGCCGGGCGCGTCAACGATACCCGCACCGGCCCGACGTCCGTCGCGAGCCCTACGCTTGCAGCCTGTGAGCGAGCTCCCTGCCGAGCGGCGCCGCGAGCTACTCGTTGAGCTGCTGCGGGAGGCGCGCGGCTGCTGTCGCTGCCCACTTCACGAGGGGCGCACAAAAGTCGTTTTCGGAATGGGCAACGCCGACGCTTCATTGATGTTCGTCGGCGAGGCTCCCGGGTTCCACGAGGATCAGCAGGGTCTTCCGTTCGTCGGCCGGGCGGGGCAGCTGCTCGAAGAGCTGCTCCGGGGCATTGGCCTCGAGCGCCGCGAGGTCTTCATCGCCAACGTTCTCAAGTGCCGCCCACCCGGCAACCGGGACCCGCTGCCAGCTGAAATCGAGGCCTGCAAGCCCTTCCTGTTGCGGCAAATCGAGCTCGTCGATCCGCGCGTGATAGCGACGCTCGGAAACTTCGCGACGAAGCTGCTTACGCGTTCTCAGCGGGGTATCGGCGCGGTGCACGGCACCCCGCAAGTTCACGAGATCGCCGGTCGGCGGCGCTGGGTGATGCCGCTCTACCACCCCGCCGCCGCGCTGCGCACGCCGCGTCTGGTCGACGAGTTGCGACTCGACTTCCGCGCGCTGGCCGAACTCCTGCGTGCACCGCTACCCGCGCCCGTGCGGTCGGACGCGTTCGCTGTCGCCGACGGCTCCTCCGGCGCGGGTAGTAGCGCGGAGAGCGAGCCGCAGGCCACCGCCGCGGCCGACGGCGCGCTCCAATTGGGCCTGTTCGGGTAGCGGCACGCATCGTTCGGCGCTCGAGCAGCCACACTTCCGGTTGATGCGCCGAGATCGCGGGATGCGTGCAGTCACCAGCTCCGCGGAGGAGACCATGCGGCTGGCCGCGCAGCTTGCGAAAGGCCTCGTGCCCGGTGATCTGGTGCTGGTGCAGGGAGAACTCGGCGTCGGCAAGACCACGCTGATCCGGGGCGCTTGTAGGGCGCTCGGGGTGCGTGGTCCGATCCCCAGCCCGACATTTACGATCGGCCAGCTGCTGCCGGGCGAGGGCGTGGAGATCGCACATCTCGACCTGTACCGCTTGGAGGCGCTCGGTCGCGACGAGCTCGCGGTACTCGACGACTACCTGACGCCGGAACGCATCGCTTTCGTCGAATGGCCGGAGGTCGCGGAGCACGCCGGCGTGCTGCCGCAGCCGACCCTACGGCTGGTGCTGAGGCACGCGGGGGGCGATCGCCGCGAGGTCGCGGTCGAGGAGCTCGCGAAGGTGGCTGCGGAGGGGATGTAGGTGGGGCACGCGCTGGCGATCGACACTTCCACGCCGCTCGTGTCGGTGGCGCTGCGCACGGATAGCGGCCAGATCGTCGAGCACGCCTGCGATCCAAGTCAGCTGCTCGCAGCTCGTCCGGCGCACGCGCGCGAGTTGCTGGTAGCCGCGCACGCTTTGCTGACAGCACGGGGGCTGCGTTTCGGAGATCTGGCGGAGGTCTGCGTGGGCATCGGACCGGGGGGTTACACCGGGCTTCGGATCGGTATCGCGAGCGCCCGCGGGCTGGCGACCGCTTTGGATCTACCGGTTCGCCCGGTCGACAGCCTGGCAGCGCTGGCGCGGGGGATACCGGGCGAGGCCCGTCTGGCAGCGATCGACGCGCGCCGCGGCGAGCTCTTCTGTCGCCTCGAGGTCGGCGACGGCGAGGTCGTCTGGGACGCACACGTCGCTGATCCCGAGGACGTGGCGCAGCGGCTGCGCGACGCTGGCATGCGGGTGCGCGCGGCCGGCGACGGCGCCTTGCGTTATCGCGCTCTGCTGGAGACTGCCGGCGCCGAGGTCGAGCCGGAAAGCTCGCCCGCGCACCTCGTGCACGGCCGCTTCCTCTTCGAGCTCGCCGCGCGCGTAGAGCCGGTCGAAGCGGCAGCAGTTAGCCCCCGTTACCTCCGCGAACCAGATGCGGAGCCACGCCGATGATCGATCGTGCAGACGAGCGATCCCGTCCGCCGTTGCCCGGCTTACGGGTCCGCCGGCTGGGGTACGGCGATCTGCCGCAAGTAATCGCGATCGAGCGACGGGCGTTTCCGGCCCCTTGGTCGCTCGCGATGTTCGTTCTAGAGCTATCGAAACAGTCCGGGATCTGCTTGGCGGCGGAACTCGAGGGTTCGCTCGTCGGATACCTCATCTGCTCACGCTACGCGCACGTATGGCATGTGATGAACGTCGCCGTCGATCCCGCCTACCAGCGGCGCGGCATCGCCAGCGCTTTGCTCGAGTCGCTGTTCGCCCAGGCGGACCGCCCGGGCGCTGAGTACACGCTCGAGGTGCGGCCCTCGAACACGCCTGCAATCCGGCTCTACGAGCGGTACGGATTCCGGGTCGAGGGCCTCCGAAAGGCCTACTACCACGACAACCGTGAGGACGCTCTGGTGATGTGGCGGCGCATACCGTCGGAACCGGAGGCGCAGATGACCGCTCGCGGGCGCCGCGGCAGCGACGGTGAGGAGCAACGATGAGTGGACCTGGTGAGCTGATCCTGGGGGTCGAGACCAGCTGCGACGACACGGGCGTCGCGTTGGTAACGCGCGGCGGTGAGATCCTCGCCAACGTCGTGGCCTCGCAAGGCTTGCTACACGATCGCTACGGGGGAGTGGTTCCGGAAGTCGCCGCGCGTCGGCACCTCGAAGTACTCGACGCGGTCGCAGCCGATGCCTTCGAGCGCGCCGGAGCGGAGCGCGAGGAGGTCGGGCTGGTCGCCGTTACGCAAGGCCCAGGACTGATCGGCGCGCTGTTGGTCGGCCTGTCGTGGGCCAAGGCTTTCGCCGCCGCGCGCGAGCTACCGCTGGCGGCGGTCGATCACCTGCACGGCCACGCGGTGGCAAGCACGCTCGAAGCCGAGCCGATCACGCCCCCTTTCCTGGTGCTCGTAGCCAGCGGCGGACACACCTTCCTCGCGCTTGTCGAGGACCCTGCGGCCTATCGCGTGCTCGGCGAAACCCTCGACGATGCGGCCGGCGAGGCGTTCGACAAGGGCGCTCGTCTGCTCGGCTTGCCGTACCCGGGAGGGCCCGCGCTAGATCGCCTCGCCCGCCAGGGCGACGCCGCTGCCTTCGATTTCCCGCGTGCCCGCCCCGGCCGCCTCGATTTCAGCTTCAGTGGCCTAAAAACGGCGCTCCTTTACAAGGTCCGCGAGCTCGGCCCGGAGGCTGAGCAGCGGCGAGCGGACCTCGCGGCCTCCTACCAGCGGGCGATCGTCGACGCGTTGCTGGCGCGGCTTCGCGACGCGGTCGAAGAGACAGGGATCGAGCGCGTCGCGCTGGGCGGGGGAGTGGCGGCGAACAGCGAGCTCCGCGAGCGGGCACGAGAGCTCGCCGACGAGCTAGGGGTGCGGCTGTGGATACCGCCGATCGCGCTTTGCACCGACAACGCGGCGATGATCGCGGGGGCCGCGCGCTTCCTCGAACCGCTGGCGTTTCCCGATTACTTGGTGCTGGACGCCAAGGCGCGGCTCGAAAGGCAAGTTTTGGCATGACCGGCGAGGAGCTCGTGTTTGTCGGCAAGGCTGGATGTCACCTGTGTCTTGAGCGGGCGGAGTGGGTGCGTGCCGCGGCGCGCTCGCGGGGCTTGCGCCTGGTCGAGCTGGACGCTTCGCTGGACCCAGCGCTAGAACGGCTCTACGGGCGTCGGGTGCCGGTTTTGTTGCACCGCGAGCGGGTGTTGGCAGAGCTCGATTTCGGGCCGGACGAGCTCGCGAGCGCGCTCGATAGATTGATCGCGTGAGCGCGGGCGAATCGACGATGATCGAGCGTGCGGCGCAGGGGTCAAGGGAACGCCTGCCGCTGGGTGTAGCTGCCCGGCTCTCGCGCTACTTGCAGGTCCTCACGCAGGCCAAGAAGATGGGTCGCTCGACGATCTCCTCGCAGGAGCTCGCCGAGTACACGCACGTCAATCCCACCCAGATCCGTCGCGACCTTTCGGGCTTCGGCAAGTTCGGGAAGCGCGGAGTCGGCTACAACGTCGACGCGCTCGTCTCGCAGATCCGCAAAATCCTGCGCACCGCTGGGCGCCGACACAACATTGCGCTGTTCGGCGCCGGTCGGCTCGGACAGGCGATCGCCGGCTCGGAGATCTTCGCGGACCACGGCTTCCGGGTAGTCGCGGTGTTCGACGTCGATCCCGACAAGATCGGTATGGAGGTACGCCCGGGGCTGCGCGTTCAGCCCTACGCGGAGATGCGCCGCGTGATCGAAGAAGAGGGGGTCGTGGTCGGTGTACTCGCCGTGCCCAGCTCGGTGGCTCAGCAGGTTGCGGATGATCTGGTCGCGGCGGGTGTGCGGATCATCTTCAACTACTCCGAGGCGCTGTTACAGGTGCCTCCCGAGGTGACCGTTCACACCTCGAGCCCAGCGGTCGACCTGCTCTACGCTCTCTACTTCTATTTGACCTGAGCACGGCCGCTCGACGGTGACGGTGACAAACGCCCCTGAACGTTTCCTCGACATGCGCTACGTGCGGGAGGTCTTCGAGAACTCTCGCGACTTCACCGTCGGCATCGAGGAGGAGTTCCAGATCCTCGATCCCGTCAGCTACGCGCTCGACCAGCGCTTCGACGAGCTGAAAGCAGCGGCGGCCGCCGACCCGGTGCTCGCGCAGGCGGTTTCGGGCGAGCTGATCCAATCCGAGATCGAGATCCGCTCAGGGGCTGGCCAGGACTTCGCTGATGCGCTTCGCCGCCAGAAGGAGGCGCGTGCTCGCCTCTTCCGGCTAGCACGGGAGCGCGGGCTGCTGCTGGCGGCCTGCGGTACCCACCCCTGGAGCCCCTGGCAGGAGCAGCGGATCATCGACACCGAGCACTACCGCCGGGTCTCGGATGGCCTGCGGTACGTCGCCTGGCGCAACAACACCTTCGGACTGCACGTTCACGTCGGCATCCGCGGTGCCGATCGTGCGCTCGCGGTGTGCGATCGCTTGCGGCCCGTACTGCCCGAGCTGCTCGCGCTGTCCGCGAATTCGATCTTCCTGGATGGCCGCGACACTGGCCTGGAAAGCGTGCGTACCCAGATCTTCACGCGCGCCTTTCCGCGTTGCGGCATCCCCGAGCCGTGGCTCGGGTTCGACGCCTACGCGCGCCACGTCGAGTTCCTCAAGCGCACCAACTCGATCGTCGAGCACACGCAGCTTTGGTGGAGCGTCCGACCGCACCATGCCTTTGGAACGGTGGAGGTTCGCATCTGCGACGCGCAGTCCGCTGCCGAGGAGTCGAGCGCGCTCGCGGAACTGATCGTCGCGTGCGTCGCTCAAGCCGCACGGGAGCACGACCAGGGGGTGCCCTTCGAGCATCCACCAGTGCGTCTAATCGAGGAAAACCTGTGGCGAGCGTTCCGGTTCGGGCTCAACGGCAAGCTCATCGATCTGCGGCGCGGGGAGGAGTTCCCGGCCGCCGCGGTCGGTGAGCGCTTGCTCGCCTGGACCGAGCCGGCGCGCGCGGAACTCGGGCTCGACCCGCAACTGCCGTCCCACAACGGCGCGCAGCGGCAGCGGCGGGCGCTCGCCGCGGGTGCCAGCATCGAAGAGATCTTTCGCGCCGAGGTCGAGCAGACCCAACGCACCTACGCGGCTACGGGGGTGGCAACTTGAGCGACGCCCAGAGCTCCGCCGAGAGCGCCCGGCGCGAGGCGCCGAGGCCACCGGCTTACGACGAGCTGGTGGTGCAATGCACCACGGCTTTCGTGAACCTCGCGGCCTTGCGTGTCGCTGCTGGCGAGCACCGTGACTTAGGCGAGGCGCGAAAGGCCATCGATCTTGCGCGCGCCCTCCTCGAGCACTGTCCCGAGCAGGCGGTGCGACCGTTGCGCGACGCGCTCAGCAGTGTTCAGTTGAGCTACGCACGAGCGGTCACCGAGGGCGGCGCGCAGCACGAAAAGGGGCCGGAGGCAGGACGTGAGCAGGCGCCCGGCGAGGCGACCGGGGGAGACCAGTGAACCGTCTCGAGCTCGAGCGTTGGCGAGCAGCGGAGCCGGTCGGCGTGTTCGGTGGGTCGGGCTTCTACTCGTTTCTCGACGACGTCGAGGAGGTCGTACTCGACACGCCCTACGGACCGCCCTCCGCCGCCATTCGGGTTGGTGAGATCGACGGGCGGGCAGTCGCCTTTATGCCTCGCCACGGCGATCGCCACACCTTGCCGCCGCACCGCATCAACTACCGCGCGAACTTGTGGGCGATGCGGGAGCTGGGGGTGAAGCGGATCATCGGGCCCTGCGCCTGTGGATCCCTGCGGCGCGAGTTGGCACCGGGCACCTTCGTGATCTGCGACCAGTTCGTTGATCGCACGCGCGGGCGCGCCGACACCTTCTATGACGGACCGCGCACGACGCACGTCTCCGCTGCCGACCCCTACTGCGCCGACCTCTCGCGACTACTCGCCGAATGCGCACGCGAGCTCGAGATACCGGTCGTTGAGGGGGGAACGGTGGTGGTAATCCAAGGCCCACGATTCTCGACTCGCGCAGAGTCGCGTTGGTTCGCGCGCATGGGCTGGGACGTCGTGAACATGACCCAGTATCCGGAGGTCTGGCTCGCGCGTGAGCTCGGTATCTGTTACGCGAACGTCTCGCTGGTCACCGACTACGACGTGGGTCTGGAAGACGACCCGGAGGTCGAACCGGTCTCCGCGGACGCCGCTTTCGAGGTCTTTGCCCGCAACATCGATAGACTGCGCGCGCTCCTGTTCCGGGCGGTTCCGCGCGTCGGGCCGCAGCCGGACGACCCGTGCGCGAGCGCCCTCGATCGCGCGACCGTCCACGGATAGGAGCGTCCCCGCCGGACCGGCGGCACCTGAGAGCCAGTCACACGACGGAGGAGAGCTTCCTTGACCGACTTCCTGAGCGATTACGGAGTGGTCTTTGCGCTGCTGTGCGCGGCAGCGGCGATCGTCTACGGCCTGCTGACGACGCGTTGGCTTTTGGCGCAGCCGGCAGGCAACGACCAGATGCGTGCGATCTCCGCCGCCGTGCAGGAGGGTGCGAGCGCCTACCTACGCCGCCAGTACTCGATCATCGGCGCCGTCGGGCTGGTGTTGGCGGTGCTGCTCGGCGTCGCCCTCGAGGCGCAAGGGGCCAACGGCCTGCAGGTAGCGATCGGCTTCGTGATCGGCGGAACCCTGTCGGGTGCTGCGGGCTTCATCGGCATGAACGTGTCGGTGCGGGCGAACGCACGCGTCGCCGAGCAGGCTCGACGCGGCGTCGCCGCCGCGCTCAGCGTCGCCTTCAAGGGCGGCGCGGTGACCGGCCTCCTGGTGGCCGGCCTGGCGCTGCTCGGTGTCGCCGGCTACTACGGTGTCCTGCTACTGGCGGGGGTCGACGAGAAGGACGCCGTCGACGCGCTGGTTGGGCTCGGCTTCGGCGGTTCGCTGATCTCCGTGTTCGCGCGGTTGGGCGGCGGCATCTTCACGAAAGCCGCCGATGTCGGCGCTGACCTTGTCGGCAAGATCGAGGCCGGTATTCCCGAGGACGACCCGCGTAACCCGGCGGTGATCGCCGACAACGTCGGCGACAACGTCGGCGACTGCGCCGGCATGGCCGCCGACCTTTTCGAGACCTACGCGGTGACGGCGGTAGCCGTGATGTTGCTCGGCGTGCTGACTTTCTCGCAGACCACCCAAGCGGCGGTGTACCCGCTGGTGGTCGGTGGCGTCTCCCTGATCGCCTCGATCATCGGCACCTTCGCCGTGCGCACGCGCAACGACAACGTGGAGCGCGCCCTCTACAAGGGGCTGATCACCTCCGGCGTGCTCTCGGCCGTCGCCTTCCTGCCGGTCAGCCATTGGCTGATGGGCGATCTCTCCTTCCGCCCCGACGCCTCTTCGTTGCTGAAGGGCAGTGGCGGGGTGCCGACCGCGACCGAGCTCTGGCTGTGCACGTTGATCGGCGTGGCGGTCACCGCCGGGCTGTTCATCATCACCGACTACTACACCTCGACGCGCTTCCGGCCGGTGCGCACGATCGCGCACGCCTCGCAGACCGGTCACGCCACCAACATCATCCAGGGCCTCGCACAAGGCTTCCAGGCGACTGCGGCGCCAGCCATCCTGATCGCGGTTGCGATCATTGCTGCCCACGCGCTCGGCGGCCTCTACGGGATCGGCGTGGCGGTGATGGCGCAGCTCTCGCTGACCGGTCTGATCGTTGCGCTCGACGCCTTCGGACCGATCACCGACAACGCCGGTGGTATCGCCGAGATGGCGGATCTGCCGGACTCGGTTCGTAACGTCACCGACCCGCTCGACGCCGTCGGCAATACCACCAAGGCGGTCACCAAGGGCTACGCGATCGGTTCGGCAGTGCTCGCCGCCCTGGTGCTGTTCGCAGCCTTCGTCGAGGAGCTGAGGACCGAGGCTGCGAAGACACCCGGCGCGGAGCGGATCACGTCGGGCTCCTTCGACATCTCCCAGCCGGAGGTGCTCGTCGGATTGCTGATCGGCGGGATGATGGTCTACTTGTTCGCGTCGCTCGCGATCGAGGCGGTCGGCCGCGCGGGCGGCGCCGTTGTCGAAGAGGTGCGCCGACAGTTCCGCGAGAAGCCGGGAATCATGGACCGCACCGAGAAGCCGGACTACGGTCGGGCGGTCGCGATCGTCACAGCGGCAGCCCAGCGCGAGATGATCCTGCCTGCGCTGATCCCGATCCTGGTGCCGCTGGTGGTCGGGCTGCTCTCCTATAAGGCGCTCGGCGGACTACTGATCGGCGTCATCATCGTCGGCTTCTTCGCGGCGGTATCGATGACCTCTGGCGGTGGCGCCTGGGACAACGCGAAGAAACTGATCGAGGACGGCGAGTTCGGCGGGAAGGGATCGGAGGCGCACGCAGCTTCCGTAACCGGTGACACGGTCGGCGACCCCTACAAGGACACCGCCGGTCCGGCGATCAACCCGATGATCAAGGTCGCGAACATCGTGGCGTTGTTGATCATCCCGTTCCTCGTCTGAGCGCAAACGCGACATCGGTGGCATCGCAGTAGGGCCCGGTAGGGCGGTAGCTTCTCCGGCGGGTGGCTCGCTTCCGGCCGCGCGGAGTTGGCCTCGAGCGGGTGCTCGGCACCGCCGCTCTGTTCAGCACTGCCTACGGCAACGTGGGCAGCTCGATCTACTACGCGCTCGGCCTCGTTGCCGTCTTCGCCCTCGGTCTGACCCCCGCGGTCTTCGTGATCGCGGGGGTCATCTTCGCGTGCACCGCCGCGACCTATGCGGAGGGCACGACGATGTACCCGGAAGCGGGTGGCTCGTCGTCTTTTGCGCGCCATGCCTTCAACGAGCTCTGGGCGTTCGTGGCGGCATGGGGCCAAATGCTCAACTACATAATCACGGTCGCGATATCGGCCTTCTTCGTCCCTCACTACTTAGGGGTCTTCTGGCCTGAGCTAGGGCGCTCCCCGGGCGACATCGTCGGTGGCGTGATCACGATCGCGTTGCTGGTCGCCCTCAACGTGGTGGGTGTCAAGGAATCCGCCCGACTCAACGTGATCCTCGCGGTCACTGACTTCCTCACGCAGCTCGCGCTGGTCGCGATCGGGCTGGTCCTCGTCTTTTCGCCGGAGACGCTGGTGCAGAACGTCGATCTCGGTCGCTACCCGACAATCTCCAACTTCCTGATCGCGATCCCCGTGGGGATGGTGGCCTACACGGGCATCGAAACGATCTCGAACATGGCCGAGGAGGCCCGCGACTACGGGCGCACGATTCCCCGCGGGATCGCAGCGGTGGTGGCGGCCGTCACGGCGATCTACGCCTTCCTGCCGGCGGTGGCGCTTTCCGCAATGCCGGTCGAGGAGGGACGCACGGTGCTCGCACTGCCGAAAGAGCAAGGCGGGTTCGCCGACGATCCGGTACTTGGCATCGTCGAGAACATGGACCTTGGCGCGTTGCAGCGGCCCGCCGAGATCTACGTCGGCTTGCTCGCCGCCACGATCCTTTTCCTGGCAACCAATGCGGGCCTCATTGGGGTCTCGCGGCTCACCTACTCGATGGGGCAATACCGCCAGCTCCCCGAGCGCCTACGCGCGCTGCATCCCCGTTTCCGCACGCCCTACGTGTCGATCGTCCTGTTCGGCCTCGTCGCTTGCGTCACGCTGCTGCCCGGCGAGGCCGAATTCCTCGGCACGGTGTACGCGTTCGGGGCGATGCTGTCCTTCACGATCGCGCACGCAGCGGTCGCGACGCTGCGGGTACGCGCGCCGCAGGTCCCGCGGCCTTGGAAAGGACCGGGCAACCTGCGCGTGGCAGGCTACGAGCTGCCGCTCTACTCGCTGCTGGGCGGCCTGGGCACGGGCATCGCGCTGGTCGTCGTCAGCGCCCTCAACCTCACAACGCTCGCCGTCGGAAGCGCGTGGTTGCTCATCGGTCTCGCGCTCTACGTCGTTTACCGGCGACGGCAGGGGCTGGGATTGACCGAGACGCGCAAGGTGGTTCTCCCCGAACCGGTCGTGGAGCGCGAAGTCGAGTACGAGTCGATCCTGGTCGCTTTTGAAGGTCCCAAGCTCGAGCCGGAGGCGATCCGAACCGCCTGCCGGCTGGCGGCCCGGCGCAACCGTGCGGTGCACGTGCTGGTTCTTATTCCTGTGCCCTACAACCTCCCGCTGGATGCCGAGATGCCGGCAGAAGAGGAGGCGGCTCAAGCGCTCATCGACTCCGCGCGAGTGATCGGTGGTCGGCGTGTCACCGGTCACTGGGAGAAGGTCAGACCGGGCGGTGCCGGCCGCCGCATCGTCGACGAGGCGCGCGCAATCCGGGCACGCGCGGTCGTCCTTCCGGTGCCGGCGAAGCGGCCCGGCGGAGGCTTCGGCGGCACCATCGAGACGGTGCTGGAGGAAAGGCCGGGGCGCGTGATTCTCGTCTCCGCACGGGGCGGCTCGTCGCCGCTACCCAGGGCGGCTTAGGCGAATTGCCGGCGTTCGCGGTTTGCGGCGGGTAGCTGACAGCGGCGCAGCCGTTTGCGTACGTACGATTCAGGAGGTGGGTCGTCTCTACATCGCTGCTGCGCGACTGCTCTCAGCGGCGCTACTGGGCATCGGGCTGGCGATGGTGTCGGTGACCATCGTGGCCGGTGGTGGCCCGCTCGCCCTGGGCGTGTTGGCTGGCGCCGCGCTCTGCATCCTCGGCTCGCTCCGACTGCTAGCTCTGCGTCGCTCCCGGTGAAACGCAACGACGACGGGTCAGCAGCGAGGGGTCGGCCACGCGCTGAGCGGCTTCGCCGCGGCGCGGAGACGTTGGAGAGTCTCGAGGGGCGTGTCGAACAGCTCGAGGCACGGCTGACGCGCGGAATTGGCGAGCCGGCGATCGTCGCGGTCGCCGTGAGCACGGCTTCCGCGTCGGTCTACTTCGCGCTCGGATTCGTGGCCCGCGACGCGCTCGGCGTGACCCCCCTCGTGCTGCTCGCCGTGGCGCTCTTTTACCTGGTGACCTCGCTCGTGTATCTGGAGGGCAACGTCCTCCACCCGGAGCGCGGGGGTGCCTCAACATTCGCACGCTACGCCTTCAACGAGCTGATCAGTTTCGTTGCCGGGTGGGCGATCGTTCTCGATTACGTGCTGGTGGCGGCGATCTGCGCGGTGGCGGTTCCGCACTACCTCGCGGCGCTCTGGCCGGCCCTCGATGCGCGCGCCTGGGAGATTGCGATCGCCGGGGCTTTGATCGCGGCCGCCGCGCTGCGAAACGCGCGGGGGCTGGGTGTGGAGAGGTTGCGGCGCTCGTTCTGGATCGGGCTGCTGAACCTCGCCTTTCTAGTCGTGCTAGCGGCGCTGGTGGTTGCTCTCGGTCCGCCTCTTGGCGACCCCTTCTCGAACGGTGGCGGCCCCTTCCCGTCCGTATCCGACCTGGCCTTTGCAGCGGCCGTCGCCACCGTCGCTGCGACCGGTATCGAGGCAGCCTCCGGACTTGCCGAGGAGGTGCGCCTGAGCCGCCGGGCGTTGCGCCGAGTCGTGGGCGCCGGCTCGTTCTCGGTGGCCGTGCTGCTGGGAGGTGTCTCGATCGTCGCGCTCGCCGCGCTTCCGGTGCGTGGGGGTCAGACACCGCTCGGTGGCGAGTACCTGCTGACCCCCGTGGTGGGCCTTGCGGAAACGCTCTCGCCGCCCGCCCTCGCTGACGCCGCACGCATCGCAGTGGTCGCGATGGCCACCCTGGTTCTAGGGCGAGTGGTCACCTCCCAGCTGCTCGGTGTTGCACGGCTGACCTACTCGTTAGCCACCTACCAGCAGGTGCCGAGCGCCCTCGGCCGCCTGCACGAACGGTGGGCCACTCCGCACCTGGCGATCTCCAGCGCCGCCGTTCTCGCCTTCGCGTTTGTGGCGATCGGCGACGTCGACCTCTTGCTCGGCCTCTACGCGTTTGGCGCGCTTCTGGCGTTCACGATCGCGCACCTATCGGTCTTGGTGCTGCGCTTCCGGGAGCGCGACCGACGACGCGTCTTCGCGGTCCCCTTGGCGGTGCCGGTGAGGGGGGTGGGCGTGCCGCTGCCGGCGGTCTTCGGGGCGCTCGCCGGTGCCGCGGGTTGGGTAAGCGTGATCATCCTGCATGCCGGCGCGCGCTGGCTGGGGCTCGCGTGGATGCTATTCGGGCTGGCCCTGTACGTCGGCTATCGGCGCACCACCGGCAAGCAACTGACGAGGCGCTTCCGGGTACCCGAGGCAGTCCTGCGCGAGCCTCAGGAGCGCGAGTACCGCAGCATTCTGGTGCCGGTCACCGGCGACCCGATCGACGTCGAGATCGTCTCGACCGCTGGCCGTCTGGCGGCCGAGGAAGGGGACGAAGCGGAGGGGCCGCCGATGCTCGAAGTGATCTATCCGCTCGAGATGCCGCTCTCGCTACCGCTCGACGCGAGTCTGCCGGAGGAGCGCTTGGAGCAGGCGCGGCGGGCCCTGCAGCGGGCGAAGGCGGTGGGGGAGGAGTACGAGGGGGTGCACGTGCAAACCGCCATTGTGCGTGCGCGTTCCGCCGGGCAGGCGATCGTTCAGGAGGCGCGGCGAAGAGGCGTTGAGGCGATCGTGCTGGCCGCCGAAGCGCCCTCGCGGACGCGTGGTGGCGGTGTCCTCGGAGGTCGAGGGGCGCCGCTCGACCGCGCGCTTGGTGACATCACGCGCTACGTGCTGGACAAGGCGCCGTGCCCGGTGATCCTGACGGCACCACCTGCCGGCGAGGTCGGCGAGCGCAGCGGCGTGGGTCCCTAGCGGTGAGCAGGCCACCGGAGGCGGGCGATGGATAGAGTGAACCGCAGATGTTCGTGCTAGTGGTCGGTGCCGGACGGGTCGGTTCGGCGGTCGCCAAGCTGCTCCTCGAGGAGGGGCACGAGGTGTCGGTGCTCGACGAGGACCCAGAGGCGATCCAGCTGCTCAATCAGGGCAGCGAGCTCTCCTGGGAAGAGCGTGGAGGGCGCTTCACCGTTGGCACGGCGCTCGAGATCGACGCCTTGATCGAGGCGGGGATCGAGCAAGCCGACGCCTTTGTCGCCTCGACCGATGGCGACAACACGAACCTCGTGGTAGCTCAGATCGCGCGCCGGCGCTTCAACATCGAGCGGATGGTGGTCCGCGTGCTCGATCCGCACCGTGCCAAGTGGTACTCGGAGCAGGGGCTGCAAACCGTTTGTCCGACGCAAACCGCGATCGAACTCATGCACGCGGCGGTCCAGGGCCAGATCCGCTTTGAGGGCGTCTCAGGCTGAATGGGGCGGCGCATGTACGTAATCATCGTCGGGGCCGGCAAGGTTGGGTGGAACCTCGCCCGTGAGCTAATCAATAAGGGCCACGAGGTAACCGTTATCGAGTCGAACCTTCGCCGCTACCAGATCGTTGAGGAGGAGCTCGAGCACGCGATCCAGTACGGCGACGGTTCCGAGCTGTGGGTTCTGGAACGCGCAGGTATCGAGCGCGCCGACCTGGTTATTGCGGTCACCGGCGATGACGAGGACAACATCCTGATTTCCCAGGTCGCGCGCGAAAAATACGGCGTGCAGCGGATCGTTGCGCGCTGCAACAACCCGCGCAACCTCCAGCACTTCCAGTTGCTTGGGATCAGCCCGGTGGTCTCCGCAACCGACCTGATCCTGCGCTTGATCGAGCACGAGGTACCGGAATACGGGCTCGTTCACCTGCTCGACCTACCGGCCGAGCAGCTCGAGATCATCGAGCTCGAAGTGACACCTGGCTCGGCCGCCGCTGGCCGCCGTGTCGGCGAGCTCGAACTGCCGGACGGCGCACTTGTTACCGCGATCCTGCGCAACGGGAGCGGCTTCGTGCCCAACGCCGACTCTCTGATCGAGCCCGGTGACGAGGTCCTCGTGGTGCTCGATGTGGGTCTCGAGGAGCAGGTTACGCAACTGTTTCATGCGCGACCGGAAGCCGCCTAGCGAGGGTCGGTCGCGGCGCCCGGAAAGCCAACGAGGTGCAAGGGGGCTAGCAGGTGGCAGCGGTTCGTGAGGTCGACTTCCTTCTGGTTGGTGGCGGACTTGCCGCCGGTAGCTGTGCAGCAGCGCTGCGCCAACAGGGTGCGGACGGCTCGATCCTGCTGGTGGGGCGCGAGCCGGACCCGCCCTACGACCGGCCACCGCTCTCCAAGGAGTATCTGCGGGGCGAGCAAGGCCGCGAGGACGCCTACTGGCGACCTCTCTCATTCTGGGAGGAGAACGATGTCGAGCTAGCGACACGCACCTCCGTTATGTCGATCGATCTCGGCGCCCGCAGGGCCAAACTCTCGAGCGGCGAGGAGGTCGCGTGGCGGCGAGGAATGTTGTTGGCCACCGGCGCCAACGTCCGCCGCCTACGGGTACCCGGCGCCGAGCTGGAAGGAATCCACTACCTACGCACTTTCGGTAACGCCGATGCGATCCGCGCGGACGTCGAGGCGGCGGAACGCGTGGTCTTGATCGGCGGCAGCTTCATCGCTTGCGAGTGCGCGGCTTCGATCGTTGCGCGCTGGGGCAAGCACTGCGAGCTCTTGATGCTCGAACAAGAGCCGCTCGAGCGGCAGTTCGGGACGCTCGTGGGCCGCGCATTCGGCCGGGTGCTGCGCGACCACGGCGTCGTTCTGCACCCCGGCGAGGAGCTCGAGCGCTTCGAGGGTGACGGTCGGGTACGGGCGGTCGTCGCGAAGTCCGGTCTCCGGGTCGAGGCGGACTGCGTGATCGTCGGTGCCGGGGTGATGCCGGACGTGATGCTCGCGCGCCGTGCAGGCATTGAGTTGGGGGAGACGGGTGGTGTGCGTTGCGACGCGATGCTCCGCACCTCGGCCGACGGGGTCTTCGCCGCCGGCGACATCGCCGAGTACGAAAGCCCGATCCATGGGCGCGCGATTCGTGTCGAGCACTGGGACGTCGCGCTCAACCACGGGCGCACGGCGGCGGCCAACATGCTCGGCCGGGAGCGTCCACACGACGTCGTGCCCTACTTCTTCAGCGACCTCGCCGATTGGCTGTCGATCGAGTACGTCGGTCCCGGGGAGGGCCGGCCGATCGTCCGGGGATCGCTGGAGGAGGCCTCGTTCACGGTTTTCTACGTCGAAGACGGGCGGGTCCGTGCAGCACTCACCGCCGGCGACCGCGGCCAGGATCTCGAATACGCGCGACGCCTGATCAAGGAGGGTGCGACGGTCGACGAGCGCCTCCTCGCCGACGAGAGCAGCGACCTCGCGTCACTGGTGCCCGACAGCCGCTAGGGCTAAGGCCGTCGCTGAGGCTGGGGAACCAGGATTCGAACCTGGACTAACGGGGCCAGAACCCGTCGTGCTGCCGTTACACCATTCCCCAGTGATCGAGAAGCACGCCGCAGCGCGCCGGCGAGCGCCGAGCCGACGCCGCAGCGAACGCGTCAGAGTGTAGCCGCGCCGGGTCTGGCTGGCGTGCCGTCGCTCGGTTGCGAACCGCTCCAGGCCCCCCACAACTCCGCATAGTGGCCGCCGGCGCGGAGCAGCTGCTCGTGACTTCCGCGCTCGACGATCCGGCCGCGGTCCAGCACAGCAATCTCGTCGGCCTCGGTGACGCCACTGAGGCGGTGCGCGATCACCAGCGTCGCGCGCCCCGCGGCGAGCGCGCGAAGCGCCGACTGCACCCGCCGCTCCGTCACCGCGTCGAGACCGGAGCTTGCCTCGTCGAGGATCAGCACGACCGGTTCGACCAGCGCCGCGCGCGCCAACGCCACCAGTTGACGTTCCCCGCTTGAGAGGCGTTGCCCCGCCTCGCCAACGTCGGTGTCGTAACCGTCCGGCAGCGCGGCGATCGCCTCGTGAACGCCGACCAAGCGTGCTGCCCGTTCGACCTCCCGGCGCGTGGCGTCGGGGCGGCCGAGCGCGATGTTCTCGCCGACCGTGCCGGGGAACAAAAACTGCTCCTGGGGAACGAGCACGACGTGGCGGCGCAGCTCACGCTGCGCGAGCTCGCGCAGGTCGATGCCGTCGAGCGTGACGCGCCCGCGATCGGGGTCGAAGAGCCTGCACGCGAGACGCGCCACGGTCGACTTGCCGGCACCGGTCGGTCCCACCAGGGCCACAGTGCGGCCGGGCGCCAGCGCGAGGTCCACGCCGCACACCGCCGGTCGAGAATCGCCGTTCCCGCTGTATGAGAAGGTGACGTCGTCCAGGCGCAGCTCGCCAAGCGCGCGGCGCAGGCGCCGGGGGTTGCTTGGTTCCACGAGGGTCGGTCGAGTGCGCAGCAGATCGAGGATGCGATCGAGGCCGGCGGCACCGGCCTGGTAGGTGGTGTGCAGCTGCGAGAGCTGCTGGATCGGATCGAAGAAGCTCTGAAGGTAGAAAACGAAGGAGGCGAGCGTTCCGAGCGAGGTCTCGCCGCCGAGCACTCGCCGTCCGCCGATCACCAGGACCGCGACGGTCGCGAGCCCCGAAACCAACTCCACGACCGGGAAGTAGGCGGCGTTGAGCTGCACCGTCCGCATGTTCGCGTCGAAGTTGCGCTCGCCCAGGCGGTGAGCGTCGGCGATGTGGCGCTGCTCTTGTGCGAACGCGCGGATCACGCGGACGGCCGCGAGCGTCTCCTGCAGGTACGCGGTCAGCTCTGCGACGCGGCGGCGCGTCGCGCGAAAGGCGCGCTGCGCGGTTGCCCGGTACCAGAAGCCGAACAACAGCATCGGCGGTGCGAAAGCGAAGGCAACGAGCGCCAGCTCGGGATCCAGCAGCACCAGCACCACCGCCAGGCCCGCGAGCGTCAACGACGAGCCAAGCAGGGTGGTGAAGCCGTCGCTGACGAGCTGATCGAGCGCTTGCACGTCGTTGGTCAGCCGCGACATCGACACGCCCGAAGGCACGCGCTGGTGATACGCGAGCGGTAGTCCCAGCAGGTGGTCGAAGGCGCGTACCCGGAGGTCACGCAACAGTGCCTGACCGACCGCGCCGACGAGCAATGTCTGCGCGCGGTTCGCGATCAGCACCACGAGGCCCGCGGCTAAAAAGGCGGCAGCGAGCAGCAGCGCCTCGCTGGGCGGGCGTCGAGTCGCGATCGCGTCGACCACGCGTCCGGCGAGATACGGAGGTGCTAGCCCCGCTGCCGTGGTCACGACGATCGCTAGGGCCGCGGCCGCCGCCCGCGCGCGCTGCGCTGCCAGCAGCGCGCACAACGCCCGCAAGCGGGAGTCCGGCAGCTGCTGCCGCTCCCCGGGCGGGGCTTGCGGGCCGCGGCCGCGCGACCCGTCGGCACCGTTGCCGCGGCCGTGCGACCCGTCCCAAGCCTTGGCGCGGCCGCTCATCTGTCGCCGCTCCTCCGGCCGCTATCTGCCCGCTGCGCGCTCACGAAACCGCCGTCCGCGCGACCGAAGCGCCGCTTGTCGACACCAGTTCGGCAAGGCGAGGAGAGCGCGCGAGCAGCTCCGGGAAGGCGCCGCGGGCGCTGACTCGCCCGTCGCTGATCAGCACGATCTCGTCGGCAAGCTCGAGCAGCGTGGGCCGATGCGAGACGATCAGCATCGTGCGGTCGCCGCTGGTCTCGCGCAATCGTCGAGCGATGCGCCGCTCGGTCGCCGGATCGACGTGGCTCAGCGCGTCGTCCAGGACCAGCACGCGCGGGGCGGCCAGCAAGGCGCGCGCCAAGGCGACCCGCTGGCGCTGACCCCCCGAGAGTCGGTAGCCGCGCTCGCCGAGGCGCGTGTCGAGACCCTCGGGAAGCTGCTCGACAAGTTCGTCGGCGCCGGCCCACGCCAGCGCCGCCAGCACCTGTTCGTCGCTGGCGTCCGGCCGCGCGTAGGCGACGTTGGCGCGCAGCGAGTCGGAGAACAGGTGGCCGTCTTCTCCGACCAGCACGACCGTGCGACGTAGCTCGCGCGTGCTCAGCCGGCGGACGTCAACACCGTCGAGCAGCACGGCCCCGCGCTCGGGGTCGTAGAGGCGTGCCGCCAGCATCCCGATCGTGCTCTTGCCCGCACCGGTGGGCCCGACGAGAGCGATCGTCGCGCCGGCCTCGACACGCAGGTCGAGACCACGAAGGAGCGGGCGCCCGCGCTCGTAACCGAACCAAACGCGCTGGAACTCGAGCGCTCCCCGCACCTTGCGCACAGGCACCGGAGAAGTCGGCTCGGGCAACTGCGGCCCCCGATCCAGGAGCTCGAACACGCGGTTGCCGGCCGCTACCGCCCGTTGCGCCATCCCGAGCACCATCCCGAGCATCCGCAAGGGACCGGCCAGCACCACCGAGTAGCCGTAGAACGCTACGAACTCGCCGAGCGTGACGGCACCGCTCGGGACCGCTCGGCTCCCCACCAACAGCAAGGTCGCGAGCCCGAGCTGTGGCAGGAACGCGATCAGCGGTGAGTAGAAGGCGCGCAGGCGGGTCGACAGCATCGCCTGGTCGTACACGCGCTCCGCCGCGCTTCGGAAGCGTCGGCTACGAACCGCTTCCGCTGCGTAGACCTTGATCACGCGCACGCCCGAAAGCGACTGTTCGGCTTCGGCAGCGAGCTCGGCCATCCGCTGCTGAACCTCCTGGCTAGCCGGACGGTTGCGGCGGCCGTAACGCGCAGCGACCAGCACCAGCAGCGGTGCCGGCCACAGAACAGCGGCGGTCAACAAGGGACTTGCCCACAGCATCACGGCGAGTGCCGCAAGCAGCGTCACGACCGACTGCACTGCGAACACCAGGCCGTAGCCAAGGAAGAAACGGATCGCCTGCAAGTCGACGGTGGCGCGGGAGACCAGTTGTCCCACCTGCGCGCGGTCGAAGAAGCCGACCTCGAGGCGCTGCAAGTGTTCGTAGAGACGATCGCGCAGGTCGAGCTCGACCCGGAGCGAAACGCGTCCCGCGACCAAGCGCCTGCTCACGCTCAGGGCGAGCCGTGCGCAAGCGAGCCCTGCGATCGCCAGACCGTAGGTGGTGAGGCGGCCACCGCCGGTGCGGATATCGTCGACCGCCCGACCGATCAGTGTCGGAATGGCGACCCCCGCGGCGAGCGCGCCGCAGGCGAGCACGACCGATGCGGCGACCGCCAGCCGGTAGGGCCGCAGAAAGCCGAGCAGTCGCCGAAAAGTGCGCATCCGCTCGACTGTACGGGGCGTGCACGCGGAGCTGCCCAACTAGTTTTCACGGCCGTGGGAGGGCGTGTGGTGCGTCCAGCGAGCGTGAGGACGCGAGCGCGTCGGTGGCGTCGGCACCCCGCTAGCGCATTGTGCGGGTGGCTGGTGCTGGGCGCGGGGGTGATCGGCGCGCTGGCGCCGCCGGCCGACGCGCGCGCGGGCGCGCCACCGCTGCGCTTCGGTATTACGCCGTTGGCGCAGGCCGGGCAGATCGGCGACCGCCCAGCGCCAGCGGTCGGTGAGCGCCTCGAGCGGACGTTCGCGGCGCTCGATCGGCTGCGCCCACCGCGGGCACCGTTCGTCGTGCGCCTCAACCGCTTCTTCTGGTCGGACGGCGAGCGCGCCTTCACCCGCTACCTCGCGCTCGCCAGGCGGTTCGCCGGCCGCGGCTATCTGGTGGAGCTGCAGGTTCGCTACCGGCCGCCTGTCGGCCACGAGGGCGATATCGCCGCCTGGGCGCGCCACGTCCGCGAGGTCGTACGTCGCTTCGGACGGATTCGCAACGTGGTGGCGCTGCAGATCGCCAACGAGGTGAATTTCGACTTCTCGCGCGACTCTTCGGATGGCGCATTCCGCGGGGCCCGTCGTGCGCTCGTGGCCGGCGTGATCGCCGCGCAAAATGAGAAACAGCGCCTGCGCCTGCGCCGGCTGGAGGTCGGTTTCAACTGGGCTTACCGGCGCGACGAGGCTTACGAGCGGGACTTTTGGCGCGACCTTCGGCGCCTGGGTGGTCGGCGTTTCCTGCGAGCGGTCGACTGGGTCGGTATCGACGCCTACCCGGGGACCGTGTTGCCTCGCCCGAGCCCCGGTCTCGACGAGGGCCTAGCGTTGGTCACGGCGGTTCGCGAGCTGCGCGGCTACATGCAGCTTGCGGGTCTCCCGCGAAGCACGCCCGTGCGCATCGAGGAGTGTGGCTGGCCGACCTTCCCGGGGCGCTCGGAGCGCTATCAAGCGACCGCCTTGGAACGCATGGTCCGCGCCGCCTGGCGAGCGCGGCGCGAGCTCGGGATCACCGACCTGCGCTGGTTCAACCTGCGTGACGGTGACAGCTCGTCACCGCTGCCCTTCCAGCACTTCGGGCTGTTGCGCAGCGACTACAGCGCCAAGCCGGCGTTCGCGGTGTTCCGGCAGTTGCTGCGCACGCTGCTGGCTGCTGGCCGCTAGAAGCTCGCCGCGGCGAGCGGAAAAAAAATTTTTCGCCGAGGCCGCAAGTTTTCGCCGCCGCCTTCGTTTCCCCTGACAGAAGCGCCGAAAAAGACTTCCCCAGGGGGCAGGGGAATCGCCGACCGACATGGGAGGCGTCCAGCACGAGGGCGGTGTTGTGGGGGCACCGCCCTCGTCCTTTTTCGGCGACCTTTCGAGGAAGGGGCGCAGGGCGGGCGGCGGCCTGTGGCTGGTCTAGCAGTAGCTCGAGCCGGCAACGCCGCGGGCATCGGTGCCGCCGGCTTCGCCCCGCGACTCTGCGGGTACGCTCGCCTTGTGCTGTGGCTGGTCGACGGCATGAACGTCGTGGCAGCAGGTCCCGCCGGATGGCAGCGTGATCGCGACCGCGCGATGGCCGAGCTGGTCGGTCGGCTCGAGCGCCTCGTCGCGGCCACTGGCGACGACGTTTGCGTCGTGTTCGAGCGGCCGCCGCGGCCGCCGCTGCGCTCGCCGCTCGTGGAGATCGTGCACGCGCGGCGAGCTGGACGCGACGCCGGTGACTTTGAGCTCGTTAAGCGCTTGCGGCGGGAGCGCAGCCCGCAGGGCGTGTGTGTCGTCACCTCCGACGCCTGGCTAGCCGACGCCGCGCGCGCGGTGGGAGCGGTCGTTGTCTCGGCGCAGAGCTTTCGCCGCAGGCTCGACCAGCTCGTCTGATACCCGCCGAGCGGCCCCGACTAGCCGAGCTGCCCCACCGCTAGCGGCGCTTCAGTGCGGCGATCGTGAGAGGATGGCGAGCTCGGTCCCGTGGTCGCGAAGATGCCGAAGCCGCTCATCATTGCTGCGTCAGTGCTCGCATTTGCGCTGACTGCGAGCGCTTTCACTGCCCTCCCCGCTCCCTCCGAGGGCCGGCGCTACGCCGCGGCTGCTGCGGCGGCGCGCGCGCAACCCGCTCGTTTCACGCCGCCGCCCGCACCCACCGGTCTCGACCCCAACCCCTGTATAGATCCGCTGCAGCGCAAGCGGCTGTACTGCCCGGATCTCGTGATGAAGCGACCGTTCGGGTTGTACGTCGACGCTCGCACGCAACCGGGGCGCCTGCTACTGCGGGCGGGCAACTCGATCGACAACATCGGTGCCGGGCCCGCTGAGCTGCACGGGGTGCGACGCAAGGCGAGCTGGATGGTCGCCTGGCAGCGGATCTATCGGCGTGACGGGGGCCGCGTGCGCGTTCGCACGCGCGCCTACCTCTACTTCAAGCGCGCCCACCTCGGCTTGCGCTGGTGGAAGGTGTGGCGGGCAGCGCGCTTCGAGCTCTGGCGACTCGACCAGCGTGGTAGAGCGACCGTGCGGGTGCGCGTCGGTCCCAAGGTCTCGTACTGCTTTCGCGACCTGCGACGCACCAGACCGTGGGTCATGCGCTCGCCCCAAACGCCCGTTTATCCGGCTTGCAGCACCGACCCGCAAGCACAGCGCGTGACGCTCGGGACGTCTCCGGGGTGGTCCGACATCTACCCGCCCACTTACCCCGAACAGTGGATCGACGTCACCGGCTTGCACGGCTGCTTCGCCTACGTGCACGTCGCTGACCCAGCGAACTCGATCTACGAGTCGAACGAGCGCAACAACCGCGCCGCCGTGGTCGTGCGCCTGCCCTACCGGTCAGGGCCGCAGGGATGCCCGAGGGCCAAGCTGCCAACACCCGAAGGGCCGTCAGCGCCCGAAGTGCCACCGCTCCCGCCCGATAACGGTGTCGACGCCTACTGACCGCGCGTCGAAGCGGTGGAACAGCGGCGAAGAGTGGGGGAGGGGAGTAGCTCCGGCAGGATTCGAACCTGCGACCTCTCCATTATGAGTGGAGCGCTCTAACCGCTGAGCTACGGAGCCGCGCGACCCCCAAGATTAGCCCCGTGTTGCTCGCCGTACCGAACGTCAGCGAAGGGCGCGATCGCCGCCTGCTCGGCGAACTAGCCGGTGCTTTCGAGCCGTGGCTGCTGCTTGACCTCCACGCCGATCCCGACCACAACCGGTCGGTGCTCTCGCTTGCCTCCCAAAAGGCCGATCAGCCGGCGGTAGAAGGGCTGCTTGCAGGCGTTCGCCGCTGTCTCGCCGCGATCGACCTGGCCAGCCACGAGGGCGTCCATCCGCGGGTTGGTGCGGTCGATGTCTTGCCGATCGTTTATCCCCGCGAGCAAGAGCGCTCGCGCGCGATCGCCCTGGCCCTGACCGTGGCGGCGCGGATCGGCGACGAGTTGACGCTGCCGGTGTTCCTGTACGGGGAGCTCGCCACCGATCCCGCTCACCGCGAACGCGCTGAACTGCGACGCGGCGGTCCCGAAGAACTCGGCAGGCGACTCGCCAGCGGCGAGCTGCGACCGGATTTCGGACCCGCCGTTCTCGACCCTCGTGCCGGCGCCTTGCTCGTCACCGCGCGCCCGCCGCTGGTGGCCTTCAACGTAGAGCTGCGCGATGGTGATCTCGCGCTGGCGCGCCGCGTGGCTGCCGAGCTGCGCGAGTCGGCAGGGGGACCGAGCGGTCTGCGAGCGATCGGCGTACCGTTGCCGTCGCGCGGCACCGTGCAGGTGTCGTTCAACGTGCACGACCCGCTGCGCGTGCCGCTCGCTGAGATCGTTGCCCTGGTGCGCCAGCGCGCCCCGGTCGCCAGCGCGGAGATCGTCGGTCTCGTTCCGGCGGCAGCGCTCGAAGGTTTCCCCGAGGACGTCCCGCTGCGTGACTTCGACCGCGACCGGCAGGTGCTCGAGCGAGCCCTCGCGCGGTTGCGCAAGAGCTGAGGTCGCAAAGTTCGCTCCGGCCCGCGGCGGGGGCCGCGATACGCTGCCGCCCGGAATGGGCGAGACGCGCAGACGGCGACGACGTAAACACCGTGGTACACCCGCCGGCACGGTCGAACGCAAGCGCGGCCAGCCGGCGGCCCGGCAGCGCACGCGGGGGCCCGGATACCGCCATCCGACCGACCGTCTCCTGCAGCCGCCCAGCTGGCGTCAATCGGCGACGCGCGCAGCGATCGCGGCCGTGATCGTCGCCGTCGTCTTCGTGGTGATCGGACGTCCACCGCTGGTCGCGGCAGGGCTCGCGGCTTTCATGTTCCTGATCTACGTGCCCCTGGGGTACGCCACCGATCGGGCGCTTTGGCGCTGGCGCGCGCGGCGGCTGGGAGCTGCCCGCCGCGGGCGCGATGGCCGCGGGAAGGGCTAGGCTCGCGGGCGTGGACGTACGCTGCTTCACTGTCGGCCCAGTCGCCGAGAACTGCTACCTGGTGCGTGAGAGCAGCGCGCCGGGGGCCCGCGCGTTGCTGGTGGACCCGGGCGATGAGCCTGATCGCCTCGCGCAAGCGATCGACAGCTTGCAGGCGCGCGTCGAGGCGATCCTCATCACGCACTGCCACTTCGACCACATCGGCGCCGTCGCCCCGATGGCGCGCAAGACTGGTGCGCCGGTGTGGGTTCCGGCCGGCGAGCAGCACGTGCTTGCGGACATCAACAGCTACGTTCCTTGGCCCGGGTTTGGCCCGTTCGAGAGCTGGCAGGCTGAGCACACAGTGGTGGGGGGAGAGAGGCTCGAGCTTGCGGGGCTCACGATCGAGGTGATCGCGACCCCTGGCCACAGCCCTGCGCACGTGAGCTACTGGATCGCCGACGAGCTCGCGCTCTTTTCGGGCGACGTGTTGTTCCGCGGGTCGGTCGGTCGCACCGACCTGCCCGGCGCCGACTGGAACACGCTGCTCGCGAGCATCCGCGCGTTGCTGGATCGTCTGCCCGGGGAGACGGTCGTCTACCCCGGGCACATGGGAATCACCACGCTCGAGCGGGAACGGCTGACGAACCCGTTCCTCGCCGAGATCGCGCGCTGACGTGCCGGGCGAGCGGCCACGGGCCCCGCGTGGGACCTTCGACGTCTTGCCCCCAGAGAGTGAGCGCCGCGAGCGCCTGCGCGCGCTCTGCGCGGAAGTGCTGGCGGGAGCCGGCTACCGCTACGTCGAGACGCCGGTGATCGAGCACACGGAACTGTTCGTCCGCGGCGTGGGGGAGGCGACCGACATCGTCCGCAAGGAGATGTTCACGTTCGCCGACAAGGGTGGCCGCTCCCTTACCCTCCGTCCCGAAAACACCGCGGGCATCTGCCGAGCCTATGTCGAACACGGCATGCACAAATGGCCGCAGCCGGTTCGTCTCTGGTACTGGGGCCCCTTCTTCCGCCACGAAGCACCGCAAGCGGGCCGCTACCGGCAGTTCACGCAGGTCGGCGCGGAAGCGCTGGGATCCGACGATCCGGCGCTCGACGCGGAACTGATCCTGCTGCTGCGGGAGATTCTCGAACGCGCCGGCGCACGGCACCTGCGACTGCGGCTCGCGAGCCTTGGCAGCCCCGCTACGCGGGCCGTCTACGCCGAGGAGCTGCGCCAGTACTTGAAGCAGCGCGAGCAGCTGCTGGCCCCAGAGGTGCGCGAACGGATCGACAAGAACCCGCTGCGCGCCTTCGATTCCGATCACCCGAGCACGCGGGCGGTGATGGCTCAGGCGCCGCGGCTGCTCGACCGGCTGGACGCCGATGATCGCGAGCACTTCGCCTGCGTGCGGGCACTACTCGATGCCGTCGGCGTCGAGTACGAGGTCGATCCGACGCTCGTGCGCGGGCTCGACTATTACACGCGCACCGTGTTCGAGTTCGAGTCACAAGCGCTCGGCGCGCAGCGAGGGGTCGGCGGCGGCGGCCGCTACGACCGCTTGATCGAGGAGCTCGGGGGGCCGCCCACCGCCGCCTGCGGCTGGGCGGCTGGGGTCGAGCGGATCCTGCTGGCGGCCGGCGATCAGCCGGCGAGCGAAAGCCATGTGGACGTTCTGGTCGCAACGGTCGACGCGGCGCGGGCGGCGCGCGCCCTGACGCTGGCGCGCGAGCTGCGCTCGCTGGGCCTACGTGTCGAGCTCGGCGATTCACGGCGAGCGTTGCGCCGGCAGTTGCGTCACGCTGACCGCCTCGGTGCGCGAGCGGCGGTAATCGTTGGTGACGACCTCCAGCTCAAACGCCTCGCCGATGGCAGCCAGGTGGCGATCGGCGGGGCCGCGGAGGTCGTCGAGATCCTGCGAACGCAGGACCCGTCGCAGGTCGGTCAGGAGGCGTCGTGACCGAGCCGCGCGGGAACCGCTTCCGCGACTGCTGGGCGGGCGAGCTGCGCCGTGCCGACGCGGGACGGACGGTGCGGCTCGCGGGCTGGGTCCATCGCCGCCGTGATCACGGCGGGGTGGTGTTCTGCGATCTCCGCGACCGCAGCGGGATCGTTCAGCTGGTCTTTCGTCCCGAGGAAGCGCCGGACGTGCACGAGGCCGCACGCCGGCTGCGGGCGGAGGATGTGATCACGGTCCGCGGGTCCGTCGTCGAACGCACCCCCGAGACCGTGAATCCCGATCTCGCGACCGGAGAGATCGAGGTAGTCGTCGAGCAGCTCGAGCGCCTAGCGGCGTCCGAGACACCACCCTTTCCGATCGACGAGCCGCGCCAGCTTGGCGAGGAGACGCGGTTGCGGTACCGCTTCCTCGACCTGCGTCGCGACGCGATGCGTGAGGCACTGCTGCTGCGCGACCGGGTTTACCGCGAAATCCGTGACCAACTTGCCGAGGACGGTTTCGTCGAGGTCGAGACGCCACTCCTGACCCGCTCGACTCCAGAGGGGGCGCGCGACTTCTTGGTGCCCGCGCGCCTGCGACCCGGCACCTTCTACGCGCTGCCCCAATCGCCGCAGCTCTTCAAGCAGCTGCTGATGATCGCCGGCTACGAGCGCTACTTCCAAATCGCCCGCTGCTTCCGGGACGAGGACCTGCGCGCCGACCGTCAGCCGGAGTTCACGCAGCTCGACATCGAGATGTCGTTCGTGGACGAGGACGACGTGATCGAGCTCTGCGATCGCTTGATCGCTCGCCTGCTCGCGCTCGGCGGGATCGAAGTGCAATTGCCAATCGAGCGGGTGCGCTACGACGACCTGCTGCTGCGCTACGGATCGGATCGCGCCGACCGCCGGATCGGTCGCGAGATTCACGACCTCAGCGACGTCTTCCGGTCCAGCGGCTTCAGGGTGTTCGCCGAGACGCTCGCCAAGGGCGGCTGCGTGCGTGGTTTCGCCTGCAGCGGAGAGTTCCCGCGACGTCGCTTCGACGAGCTGACAGAGCGCGCGCGCGAGCTGGGGGCCGCCGGCCTCGTTTGGGGACAGGTCGAGGAGGGCGGCACCTGGCGCTCACCGGTCGCGAAGTTCCTGACCGCAGAAGAGATGCGCACGGCCGTTGAAAAACTGGGGGCGCGGGTCGGTGACGCCTTGTTGCTGGTGGCCGACGCTCCCGCCCGCGCCGCTGCGGTACTCGGGACGTTGCGGGTCGAGGCGGCGCCGGTCGAGCCGCAGGGTCACGACGTCTACTGGGTGGTTGATTTCCCGATGTTCGAGTGGAACGAGGAGGAGCAGCGGCTCGATCCGCTGCACCATCCCTTCACCGCGCCGACCGGCGATCTGGCTGGCGATCCGACGAGCTGGCGAAGCCGCGCCTACGACCTCGTGGTCGACGGTTGGGAGCTCGGGGGCGGTTCGATCCGCATCAGCGATTACGATCTCCAGCTACGAGTGTTGGCGGCGCTCGGGATCGACCAGCGAGAGGCCCACGAGAAGTTCGGCTTTTTGCTCGAAGCGCTGCGTTACGGAGCGCCGCCGCACGGCGGCATCGCCTTCGGCCTTGACCGACTCGTCGCCCTACTCGCGGGTCGCGATTCGATCCGCGATGTGATCGCCTTCCCCAAATCCGCGAGCGGCGCAGATCCCTTGACCGGTGCGCCAGCACCGGTCTCGCCGCGACAGCTCGAAGAGCTGGGTATCCGCCTGGCGCCGGGCGTCGCCGCTGCTGACGAGCGATTTGCGGTGCGCGAGCGCCGCTGCTAGCCTCGGCCGCGCCCGAGCCTGTACGCCAGCCGGTTTTCGTTAGCGCGGTTGAGCCAACACCACGGGTCGTCAGGGAGTCGGCTCGCCGACGCCAGGCTCAGTGAGCCCAGCAGCCGAGGCGGCGACTCCCGATCGTGTCGATCAAGGCCCAACACCCGCACCGGCAGCGGCAGGCTGGGGCGTTTTGTGCAGTGGGCTGACGCTGATCTGTGCCGGGACGGGACCGTGACTTGTGCGGAAGCGATCGCAATGGGGCGCAAATCCGGGGGTTTCGCCGACTCTTCGGCGCGGCCTAACCTTGACGACGGTGTCCGCCGATCGAGCCGCTCCCGCGCGCGCCTCTAGCCCGCAGGCGCGCGAACAGTTCGAGCAACTCCTGACTGCGTGCAGGGGCGATGGCGCGCTGGTCGAGTGGCCGCACGCGGGCATCGCGGGCGGAGCGCCGTGCGGGGATCTCGTGCGAATCGCGGTTCGCTGCGCCGGCGAGACGGTCGAGGAGGTCGGGTTCACGGCCAGCGGTTGCGGGGCCGCTCGAGCGTGCGCTGCCGCCACCGTCGAACTCGCCGAGGGGCGTCCGTTGCTCGAGGTCGCGAAGCTCGGGGCTAGTGACATCGCGGCGTACGTCGGGGGTCTCAGCCCCGGCAAGTGGCACGGTGCTGCGCTTGCCGCCGATGCCTTGCACCGGGCGCTCGGCATGGCGTTGGCGGCCGGCGCGGTCGCGCACCCGCAGCGCAGCGGGCGGGTGGTGGTCGCCTTCTCCGGCGGTGTCGACAGCACCGTCGCCGCCTACTTGGCAGCGCAGAGCGGAAAAGAGGTGGTGGCGGTGACGCTCGAATTGTGGGCCGACCCGGCCACCGACCCGGAGCGCAGCTGCTGCTCGCCCCGCGCCGTGCTGCGCGCACGAGGCCTTGCGCACACGCTCGGGCTACCACACTTCACGCTCGACCTGCGGCAGCGCTTCAGCGCGCAAGTGGTGTCCCCGTTCTTGCGTCTCCACGACGCCGGTCGCACGCCCAACCCGTGCGTCGTCTGCAACGGGCAGGTGCGTTTCGATGCCCTGATCGCGGCGACTCACGCGCTCGGCGCGGAGCGACTGCTGACCGGTCACTACGCGCGCCTCGCCGACGATGGCGAAGGGCTCTTGTTGCGTCGCGCCAGCGATCCCTGCAAGGACCAGTCGTACATGCTGGCGCGGCTCGAGCCCGCGCTTCTCGAGCGGCTCGAGTTCCCGCTCGGGAGTCTCGAGAAAACGCAGGTGCGGGAGATCGCGCGCGCCGCTGCGCTACCGGTGGCAGAGCGACCGGAGAGCCAGGACCTCTGCTTCGTAGCCGGGCTCGGCACGCGCTCCTTTCTGCGTCGCCACGCCGCCAGCAGCTTGCGTCGCGGAAAGTTCGTTACGCGCGACGGGCGTGAGGTTGGCGAACACGACGGTCACCAGCTTTACACCGTGGGGCAGCGGCGAGGGCTCGGCGTGGCGATGGGGTACCCCGCCTACGTCGTAGCCAAGGACCCACAGCGCAACCGCGTGGTTCTCGGCACCCGCGATGAGCTTTGGGCGCGCCGCGTCTATCTCGACCGTGATCTGATCCTCCACCGCGCCCCCCAGCGGGTGCGGGCAGTGCAGTTGCGCTACCGGCAGCGCCCCCTGCCCTGTGTGCTCGTCGAAGACGAGGATCGGGCTTGGCTGGAGCTCGCCCAGCCAGCGCTCGCCCCCGCCCCCGGTCAGACGGCGTGCTTGCTTGACGGTGAGCTGGTCGTCGGCGCCGCGACGATTGCCGGCTGGGAGAAGTGATCTTGGTCGGGGCAGCTTCCGTGCGTACCGGCAGTGCTGGTGGTCGCGAGCGCGTGCAGCTGGTTGCCGCTTTTGCCCGCCAAGACGACCCGATGCTGCGGATGCTCGTCGGCGCGATAGCCGCTCGAGCGGACCTCACACTGGCCGCTATCGACGACCTTCAGCTTGCGCTGGAGACGGTGCTGGCGACGGTCGACGACAGCGCACAGCTGGAGCTCGACTTCGTGCTCGACGGCGAACGGCTGAGCGTACGCGTCGCGCCCTTGCCAGCCCGTATCGAACCGCTTTTGGCTGGTGACGCCGCAACAACGCCGGGTCTCGGCGAGGACCGTGCGCCGGGCGCCGAGGATCGTCCCTACGTGCCCTCGCTCGCCGAGGTGCTCACGACGCTCGCCGACGGCTGTCGTGTGGAGCGCGCACGTGAGGGTCTCGCAGTTACGCTGGAGAAGCGGCGGCTGAGGGGCGGCTAGGGATGGCAGCGGGGGCTCCAGACCTCGAGCTCCTGCGGCGTTACCACGAGCGCGGCGATCGCCGAGCGCGCGAGGAGTTGATCCGCCGGCACCTGCCGCTGGTACGGGCCCTCGCACGACGCTACGCAGGGCGCGGGGAGCCGGTCGAAGACATCGAGCAGGTCGGCGCGATTGGGCTTATCAAGGCGATTGACCGCTTCGAGTTGTCGCGCGGCGTCTCGCTCGCGACGTTCGCGACCCCGACTGTCCTGGGCGAGATCCGGCGCCACTTCCGCGATCGCGGCTGGGCGGTGCGGGTACCGCGCGCTCTCCAGGAGCTGCATGCCGCAGTGACTGCCGCGGTTGATCGGCTTGGTGCTCGCTTAGGTCGCTCGCCGAGCGTGCTTGAGCTCGCTCGCGAGGTCGGCGCGACCGTCGAGGAGGTGATCGAGGCGCTGGAGCTCGGCTCCGCCTACGCACCGGCGTCGCTCGACCAAGGAAGCGAAGAACAGGAGACCGACGCGCTGGAGATGCTCGGTCACGACGAGCCTGGCTACGCGCGTTCGGAGATGCGGGCGACGATCGAGCCGGCACTGCGCCGCCTGCCGCGTCGCGAGCGTGACATCCTGCGGATGCGCTTCGGCCTCGGCCTCTCGCAGGCCGAGATCGCGCGTCATGTAGGACTTTCCCAGATGCACGTCTCGCGGTTGATAAGGCGCGCCCTGGCGGCGATGCGCGAGGAGATCGGCTGAGGTGGAGCCGGCACGCCGCCGCGCTGGTTGCGCGGCGCTGCTCATCGCCACGCTGCTCGTCGGCGGTTGCGGCGACGGCGAGCGCCGGGTCGGCTCCGCCCTCAGTGGCGGTTCGGCGGAGGTTGCGCTGTCGGCCCCGGTGCGCGAGTTCGACCCCGCGCGTCTGCGCTCGAGAACTCTCCTAGAGCTGGCCGCCGCCGCTTACGCGCCGCTCTATCGACGCGTCGACGGGGACGGCGGGGTGCAGCTCGAGCCCGTGCTGGCGCGCTCGCTGCCAAAGACCAGCGACGATCGACGCACGCTGGTGATCGAGCTGAGGCCCGGCCTGCGCTTTGCCGACGGTCGACCGCTACGGGCGCGCGACGCGGCCGCAACGATCGAGCGGTTGGTGCGCTTCGGCGGCGAACGTGCGCGGGCATTCTCGGCGATCGACGGCTGGGGCGCCTTCGCGCGCGGTAAAGTCCGTCGCCTGCGCGGCGTAAGTGCCCGCGGGCTGCGTCTGCAATTGAGGCTGCGTCACCCCGACGTGACGCTGCCTTGGGTACTAGCTGAGCCGTGGTCCGGGATCGTCCCGGCCGCTACCGACGCCCGCGGCTCGCGCACGCAGCCGCCGTCGGCGAGTGGCCTCTACGCCGCGTTCCTGCGCCGGCAGCGTGGTGGATCGCTGGTTTTGGTGCGGCGGCGCCGGCTTCAGCTCAAGCCGCTAGGACCGGGATACCTCGACCGTATCGAGGCGTCGGCGGTATCCGGCGACGCCCTGAACTTGGCGTTGCGGGATCGCGTCGACGTGGTCGAGCGGCGAGCGGACCGCGAGCGCATACCGATCCTCAGGTCCACCTACGCGGACCGCTATCGGGACGTGCCGACGCGGGCCGTCGCTTACCTGTTCCTGAACCCGCGGTTGTGGCCGTTCGGCGACCGCCGGGTGCGGCGAGCTGTAGCGCTCGCTCTCGATTACGCCAAGATCCGGCGGCTCGCGCTCGGTTTCCTGGACGGCTCTTGCGATCCGCTGCCAGAGGGAGTGCTGGGGCATCGCGGCGATGGCTTCTGCGCCCGGGGTGCCCGGGGCGGCGCGCCGCGCCCCGACGACGCTCAGCGGATACTGGCCGATGCCGGCGTGCTCGGTGCGCCGGTGACGGTCTGGGCGGAGCGCTCCGCGGTCACTTTCGCCGTCGCCCGTGAATATGCGCGCACGCTCAACGAGCTCGGTTTCCGCGTGCGGCTGCGGTTGCTCGGGGCGGCCTCCTTCCGGCGCGCACTGCCGCGGCTTTGGACGCGCGCGCAGACCGGGCTAGCGGTGGTCGATCCGCAGCTTGTGCACCCGTACGCGTACCTCGCGCAATTACGCCTGCTCGATCCGGTGGCGCGTCGTGAGCTCGCTGTGCTGAGGCGCCAAGCCGACGATGCCGAGCCCTGGCAGGGGCTGTTCGACCGCGTGCTCGGTGAGGGATGGGTGGTGCCGCTGGGGACGCTCCGCTCACCGCTCCTTCTTTCGCGCCGCATCGACGTCGACGCTTGCCTTCGCGTCGACCCGCTCGACGGGCTCGACTATGCCCGTCTCTGTTTGCGCTAGTGCGGCTCAGCGAGATCGCTTCGACGCCTTCGCTGGCGCCGCACGATGGCGGTCAGTGCGTCGACGACCTGCGGATCGAACTGCGTGCCGGCGCTGCGGTGCAGCTCGGCGAGCGCCAGCGCCTCCGGCCAGGGGCGACGGTAGGCGCGCCGACTGGTCATCGCGTCGTAGGCGTCGCAGACGAAGACGATGCGCGCCTCGATCGGGATCTCCTCGCCAGCGAGGCCGAGCGGGTAGCCGCGACCGTCGAAACGCTCGTGGCTGGCGCGCACGATCGCCGCGATCTCGGCGAGCTCGGGGTCGGTGCCGACGATGATCGCCGCGCCGCTCAGGGTGTGGCGCTTGACGAGCTCGAACTCGCGAGGGGTCAACGGTCCTGGTTTGTCGAGGATCTCCGTCGGCACGACGATCTTGCCGACGTCGTGGAGCAGCGCCGCCAACGCGACCCGTTCGCGCACCGCCTCCGGGAGTCCGCACTCCTCGGCCACCGCACAGGCAATTTCCACGACCGACGTCGAGTGCTCGGCGGTGTAGGCGTGTTCGTCCTCGAGCAGCGCCGCAAGCATGCGGGCGTTCCGCCAGGCTCGCTCGTCAAGCCTGTGGCCGGGTGAGCTGGTAACGCGCCGCGGCGGCGGCGCGTCCTTATCGGCGAGGGACCGCGTGTTCGCAGAGGGGCGCGAGTGCCTCGCGTTTCTACTACCGGCGGCGATCTCTCGCAGCCGGGCCAGCAGGCGGTGGTAGCTGCCGCGTCTCGCCTGCGCGGCGCAGATCACTTCGGTTGCGGCGACGCCTTGCGCAGAGGTCATGTCGGCAATCGTCCGCGGCCGCGCCGCCGGCGACCAAGGTTGCGCAAAAAGGCTGCAGTTTCGAGCCGAAAAATGGGCGCCTGCGCGGCAGTTTTCGTTGCGACCACGCTTAGACTGCGGGCGATGCGCGCCGAGCAGATCCGCGAGACCTTCCTCGAGTTCTTCGAGCGGCGCGGGCATCGGCGACTCGAGTCCGCCTCGCTGGTGCCCTCCGTTTACGACCCCTCGGTCCTTCTGACGACCGCCGGTATGCAGCCGCTGAAGCCGTACTTCCGGGGCGAGGAGGAGCCCCCGGCGCGCCGTCTCACCTCGTGTCAGCGCTGCTTCCGCACGACCGACATCGACAACGTTGGGCGCACCGCGCGCCACCTGACGTTCTTCGAGATGCTCGGCAACTTCTCGATCGGCGACTACTTCAAGCGCGAGGCGATCGAGTACGCGTACGAGCTTTCGACCGAGGGTTTCGGATTCGATCCGGAGCGCATCTGGATCACCGTCTTCGGGGGCGATCCCGCCCTTGGGTTGGGTCCCGACGAGGAGGCGATCGAGTACTGGCGGGGGGTTGGGATTCCCGAGGACCGGATCGTTCGCCTCGGCCGTGACGACAACTTCTGGCAGGCGGGACCGACCGGACCCTGCGGACCCTGCTCCGAGCTCTACTACGACCGCGGGCCGCAGTACGGCGCCGACTCCGAGCGGCCGGGCGACGACACCGACCGCTTTTTGGAGTTCTGGAACCTCGTCTTCATGCAGTACGAGCTGCATCCCGGCGATCGGCTGAGCGAGCTACCGCAGCGCAACATCGACACCGGTGCCGGTCTCGAGCGGCTGGCGGCGCTGTTGCAAGGGGTTCCGTCGGTCTTCGAAAGCGACCTCTTCCGGCCACTTGTCGAGCTCGGCGAGGAGCTATCCGGGCGTCGGTACGGGGAGGATTTCAGGGTTACGCGGGCCCTGCGCATAATCGCCGACCATGGCCGCGGCGCCACCTTCCTGCTCGCCGACGGCGTCGTGCCGTCGAACGAGGAGCGCGGCTATGTGCTGCGCCGGATCATGCGCCGGACGGTGCTGCAGGGGCGCGTGCTGGGGATCGATCGGCCACTGCTCGAGCCGCTCTACGAGCGCGTGATCGAGACGATGAGTGGCGCCTGGCCCTACCTGCGCGACGAGCGTTCGACGATTCTGCGCTGGGCGCGCACCGAAGAGCAGAACTTCGCCCGCACGATCGAGCAGGGCCGCGACCTGCTCGAGGAGCTGATCGCGCGCGCGAAGCGCGAGGGTGCGAGCGAGATCGACCCCGAAGACGCTTTTCGCTTGCACGACACCTTCGGCTTTCCGTTTGAGCTGACGCGCGAGCTGTTGGCCGAGGAGGGGTTGAGCGTCGACGAGCAAGCCGTCAAACGCCTAATGGAGCGTGCCCGCGAAGTCGCGCGGCGCGGCGCGAGCAAGGCCGGTACGGCGGCGGAGCGTCGGGAGCGGGCCGCCGAGTTGGCGCGTGCCAGCGGCGCGGCGAGCCGCTTCGTCGGTTACGAGCGTCTGGCGACCGACACCAAGGTCTTGGGGAGCGCCGACCACGACGGCCAGCTGCTGGTCAAACTCGCCGAAAGCCCCTTTTACCCCGAGGGTGGCGGCCAGGTTTCGGACACCGGGCTGCTGGAGGGTGAATGGGGGAGAGCGCGCGTGCTCGACGCGATCCGCCTGCCCGACGATCAGGTGCTGGTCTGCGAACTGCTCGAGGGGAAGCCACCGAGCGTCGGGGCGGAGGTGCACGCGCAAGTCGACGAGGAGCGCCGGCGGCGCACGATGCGTAACCACACGGCGACCCACCTGCTGCACGCCGCCCTCCGCCGGCAGCTCGGAAGCCACGTTCGTCAGGCTGGCTCGTACGTCGGTCCCGACAAGCTGCGCTTCGACTTCACCCACGGCAAGCGTCTGGGGCGGGACGAGGCGGAGGAGATCCAGGGACTCGTGAACGCCTGGGTCGAGCAGCGCCTGCCCGTTCGCGCCTTCGAGACGACGCGTGAGGAGGCGAACCGGCTCGGCGCGATCGCGCTGTTCGGCGAGAAGTACGGCGATTGGGTGCGCGTCGTCGAGATCGACGACGTCTCGCGCGAACTGTGCGGGGGTACGCACGTCGCGTCGAGTGCCGAGATCGGTCTTTTCGAGATCGAGGCTGAGACCTCGAGTGCCAGCAACGTACGACGGATCGAGGCGGTCACGGGTCCCGCGGCGGCCGCCCTGTTCGCGCGACGGAGCGCGACGCTGGCGCGACTTAGCGAGCTGTTGCGGGTGCCCGAGCAGGAGCTTGTCTCGGCAGTCGAACGGCTGCAACGAGAGCTCAAGGAAGCCCGCAAGCGTGCGCAGTCGGGCGACGGAAGGGCCCAAGCCGAACGCATCGTGGCGTCGGCCCAACGGCGCGACGGCACCGCTGTCGTCGTCGAGGCGGTAGAGGGCCTAGAGCCACGTGCACTCGTCGACCTCGCCGACGCCGTGCGTCAAAAGCTGGGGAGGGCGGTGGTGCTACTCGCGACCACGGTCGAGGGGCGGGCCCATCTGGTCGCGAGCGTCGCTCCGGAGCTGGTCGACGTAGGCCTGCGTGCCGATCAGCTGGTGCGCGAGGCAGCCGCGGCGATCGGCGGCGGCGGTGGCGGTCGACCGACAATGGCACAAGCTGGTGCCAGAGACGCGGCCCGTCTTGCCGAGGCGCTCGAACAAGGACGTGCCGTGATCGAGCGCGCGCTGAGCTGAGTGGTGCGCGTGCTAGCGATCGATCCCGGCGAGGTGCGTTGTGGTCTCGCGATCTCGGACCCGTCGGGCACGCTTGCTCAGCCGCTCGCGGCGATACCAGCGCGTCCGCTAGCGGCGGCGCTCGCGACGATTGCCAGGATCGTCGCGGAGCGCGACGTCGGCAAAGTGGTCGTCGGTCTGCCCTTGACTCCCTCCGGTGAGCGGGGCGAGCAAGCCAGTCGAGCAGCCGCTTTTGCCCGCCAGTTGGCGTCGGTAGTTGCGGTTCCGGTGGAGCTCTACGACGAACGTCTGACGACTCGTATCGCCGAGCGCCGAGGGGGGCGAGCACCCACTGATGCGCGGGCTGCGGCGGTGCTGCTGGACGACTGGCTGGCGCGGGAGCAGCGGGGTTGAGCGTGCGAACAGGCCGCAGGCGTGCCGCCGCCGTGGCGGCACTGACACTGGCGGGTGTAGTCGCCGCTTGGTTCGCGTTCTCCTTGTGGCAGCCGTTCCACGGTCGCGGGCACGGGACGGTGGCGGTCACGATCCCGCGCGGCGCGACCCTCGGGGAGGTGGCGGCGCTGCTCGAGCGTCGCGGGGTTGTCGCTGACGCCGGCTTCTTCGAGCTGCGCGCCCGGCTCGCCGGTCTCGGCAGCCGGATCGAGGCCGGCACCTATCGGCTGCGCCGCGACATGAGTTACGGAGCGGCCATCGCGGTGCTCTCTAAGGGAGCGGCGGAGCACGTCCTGCGCATCACCATCCCCGAGGGCCTCTCGCGCCGCGAGATCGCCCGGCTGGTGCAGGGCCGGCTGCGCGGCGACTACCTCGCCGCGAGCCGGGCATCGCCGCTGCTTGACCCCCGTAGCTACGGCGCCCCAGCGGGTGCTGGCCTCGAGGGTTTTCTATACCCGGCGACCTACGACTTGCGACCAGGCGCTTCCGCCGAGGAGCTCGTGGCACGTCAGTTGCGCGCCTTCGAACGCGCCTTCGCCGGCATCGACCTCTCTTACGCGCGTTCCAAGAACCTCACTCCGTACGACGTCTTGATCATCGCGTCGATGGTCGAGCGCGAGGCGCGACTCGCCCGCGAACGCCCACTCATCGCTTCCGTCATCTACAACCGGCTGCGCGCCGGCATGCCGCTCGGCATCGACGCCACCCTGCGCTACGCACTCGACAACTGGACGCGGCCGCTGCGTCTCAGCGAGCTGCGCTCGCCGAGCCCCTACAACACGCGCCTACGCGTCGGTCTGCCGCCCGGGCCGATCGGCAACCCCGGTCTCGCGTCCTTGCGGGCGGCGGCAAACCCAGCGCGCACCTCCTTCCTCTACTACGTCGTAAAGCCAGGAAGCTGTGGCGAGCACGCGTTCTCCGCTGACGCCCGCCAATTCGCCCGTGACGTGGCCCGCTACCAGCGCGCGCGTGAGCGCGCGGGCGGCCGCTCGCCGACTACTTGCTGAGGGGCGATGCAGGGCGCGCGACGAGCCGCCAGGCTACTCGCGGTCGCCGGCTGGCCGATCGCGCACAGCCGCTCTCCGCAGATGATGCAAGCAGCGCTGGCTGACGTCGGACTGCGCGACTGGCGGTATCTGCGGCTGCCAATCCCCCCGGGGGAGTTCGAGGGGGTGGTACGGGCCCTTCGGGACCTGGGTTACGTGGGACTGAACGTGACCATTCCTCACAAGCTCGCGGCGGCACGACTCGCCGACGAACGTTCGGAGGCGGTCGCCGTGACCGGTGCCGCCAACACCCTGCACTTCCGTGACGGCCGAGTGTTTGCCGAGAACACCGACGTGGCTGGCCTGCTCGACGCCCTGCCGATCTCTCCGCGCGGACTCGCCGCGGTGGTGCTCGGCGCCGGCGGGGCCGGTCGCGCCGCGGCCTACGCCTTGCGCAGCGCAGGCGCAGCACAGGTTCGGGTGTGGAACCGAACTCCCGAGCGGGCCCGCGAGCTCGCACAGGCGCTGGCGATCGAGGCCGTTACGGATCCACTCGATCGACCCACCGACCTGCTCGTCAACGCCACGTCCGTGGGGCTCGATCCGAACCTGCCGATGCAGGAGGCGCTCGCGATGCTCGGGCTCGCGGGGCGCGAACCGCCGCCGTTGGTGGTCGACCTCGTCTACGGCGCCCAGCCGACCCCGCTGGAGCGT
The DNA here is from genome assembly GCF_900108055.1 of Thermoleophilum album. Classification (GTDB taxonomy): domain Bacteria; phylum Actinomycetota; class Thermoleophilia; order Solirubrobacterales; family Thermoleophilaceae; genus Thermoleophilum; species Thermoleophilum album. Next base: position 294,078 of record NZ_FNWJ01000002.1, read on the forward strand.
TGGGCGCGCCGGCGAGAAGTGCGCTTCGTAGGCGGGCTCGAGGTGCTGGTCCGCCAGGGCGCCCGCAGCTTCGAGATCTGGACCGGGCGCGTGCCCTCGCTTGCCGTGATGCGAGCAGCGGTGGGCGCCGCGCAGGTGGATCGTCGGGACTAAGACGATCGCCCGCTCTTGCCGATAGCGACCACATGGCGATTTCGCGTCCCCTCGTCCTGGCCCTGCTCGCGTCGGTACTGACGGCAGCCACCTACCTGGTGGCGGTCAACGGTCGTTCAGAGGAGAGTTCGACCCCGGTGGCGACTCCGGCGCCGCCGAGGGCGGAGGCGAACACGCCGAAGCTACCGGCGAAGAGGCGCGTGAGCGCGCAGCGCGGTGCCGTTGCCGCCAAGCCGACCGTTCGAAAGCCGGTTGTGCGACGTCCCGCCAAGCCCGCGCCCGCAGCGCGTCCCCGTGCCGCCGCACGTCCGCGCGCCGCCGCGGGCGTACCGAGGGGGCTCGTGCGGGCACTCGAGCAGGGGCGCACGGTCGTGCTCTTCTTCTACGAGCCGGGCGGTATCGAGGACGCGCAGGTCGCCGCCGCGGTGCGCGCGGTCGAACGCCGTGGGCTCGCCCGCGTGTTCCGTGATCGCGCAAGCGATGTCGATCGCTACACGCCGCTGCTCGGCAAACTCGAGTTGGCGCAGGTGCCGGCGGTCGTGATCGTCGATCGCGCGCGTAAGGCACACGTTGTCGAGGGCTTCGTGGACGAGCCGACCCTCGTGCAGGAGGTCAGGGACGCTCGGCGATGAGCGACGCCAGGGGCCAACCGCAGACGCGGACGGTCTCGGCCCCGGGAAACGCCAAGCAGACGGCTGATTCCGAGGACGAGGCCGCCGTCGCCACCAAGCAAGCCGCTGGCCGTCAGAGCGGCCGGGCCAACGGCAACGGCAAAGCAGCGGGTGGCAGCAACGGGGCGCGCGGACCGGTCAAGGGGCGCTTCGTCTCCGACGTCATAGTCGAGCTCGGCTTCGTCTCGCGGGCGATCGTCGACGCCGCAGTCGAGCAGGCGCGCGCCGAGGGCACGACCCCCGAAGAGCTGCTGATCCAGCAGGGCGCGCTCACGCCCGACCAACTTGCGCGGGCGATCGCGGCCCGCTACGAGCTCGAGTACTTCGACCTCCAGGAGCGCAAGCCCGACCCCAACGCGCTCAACCTGATCCGACCGGAGGACGCCAAACGCTTCCAGGCAGTGCCGGTCGGCTTCGAAGGGGACGACGTCGTGACGGTGGCGATGGCCAACCCGCGCGACATCGTCACGCTCGACGACCTCAAGCTGCTGATCCGTCGCGACGTCAAGCCGGTCGTCGCCTCGCGCGACGACATCCAGGCGCTGATCAAAAAGATGTCGTCGACGGTCGAGCTCGGAACCGAGCAGGCCGAGGAGGAGGCGGAAGAGCTCGAGGAAGCGTTCGGCGAGCTGCGCGAAACGGCCGCTGACTCGCCGGTCGTTCGGCTCGTCAACCAGATCCTTCAGCAGGCGATCGAGGAGGGCGCCTCCGACATCCACTTCGAGCCCGAAGAGAGCGAGCTCAAGGTGCGCTTTCGCGTGGATGGCGTGCTGCGCGAGGTGAGCACGATCCAGCGCAAGTTCGTCGCCAGCGCGATCTCGCGGATCAAGATCATGGCGAACCTCGACATCGCCGAGAAGCGCGTACCCCAAGACGGCCGCGTCTCGCTGAACGTCGACGGCCACGAGATCGACGTGCGCGTGGTGACGATGCCCTCGGTCCGCGGCGAGGGCGTCGTGATGCGCATTCTCGACAAGGAGAAGGCGCTGATCGGCCTCGACAAGCTCGGTATGAGCCCGCGCAACCGCCAGCGCTTTGAGGAGTCCTTCAAGCGGCCGCACGGGGCGGTCCTGGTGACCGGGCCGACCGGCTCGGGTAAGTCCACGACGCTTTATGCAGCGCTCAACGAGCTGAACTCGCCGGACCGCAAGATCATCACCATCGAGGATCCCGTCGAGTATCAGCTGCCGGGGGTCAATCAGCTGCAGGTGAACCTGAAGGCGGGTCTCACCTTCGCCACCGGTCTGCGCGCGATGCTGCGCGCCGACCCGGACGTGATCATGGTCGGCGAGATCCGCGACGCCGAGACCGCGCAGATCGCGATCGAATCGGCGTTGACCGGCCACCTGGTGCTCTCCACCCTGCACACCAACGACGCGCCCTCGGCGATCACTCGTCTCACCGAGATGGGCATCGAGCCGTTTTTGACCGCGTCGGCCGTCGTTTGCGTTGTTGCGCAGCGTCTCGTGCGGATGCTCTGCGTGCACTGCAAGGAGCGCACGATCCTCACCGTCGACGCGCTGCGGGCGGCTGGCTACCACGCGGCGTTCGACATCGAGGCGTACGAGCCCGTCGGCTGCAAGCAGTGCGGCGGCAGCGGCTACAAGGGACGTACCGGCGTCCACGAAGTGATGTTGATGAGCGATGAGATCCGCGAACTGACGGTCGAGCGAGCCTCGGCGGATCAAATCCGCAAGGTGGCCATCGAGCAGGGCATGAGGCCTCTCCGTGACGACGGCTTCGAAAAGGTGAAGCAGGGCATCACGTCGATCGCCGAGGTCGCCCGCGTAGCGGCCTGAATGTCGACGACTTCAGCGGCCGCACGTAGTTGCCGATAGGTGCAGGTGACGCCTGCATCCCCGCTCCCTCTCCGCGTGAGCGCTCAGGTGCCGGGCGTTGCCGTCCGATAGGAGACCCGATGGAGCTCGATTTCGCCGAAGTCGTACTGCAGGTAGTCGAGAAGAACGCTTCGGACCTGCACCTAACCGCTGGCGTGCCGCCGATGGTGCGGGTGCACGGGCGGCTCGAACCCCTCGACTTTCCGGTGCTGACGCCGCAGCTAGTGCGCGAGATCGTTTATTCGATCCTCACCAACGATCAACGCCAGCGCCTCGAGACCGACTGGCAGATCGACTTCGCGTACTCCGTCCCGGGCGTCGCGCGCTTCCGCGTCAACGTCTACTTCCAGCGCTCGGCGCTGAGCGCCGCCTTCCGCTTGATTCCGCGCGACATGCCGAAGCTCTCGGAGCTTGGGCTGCCACCGGTGCTGGAGGAGTTCACGCGCAAGCCGCGTGGCTTTGTGCTTGTTACCGGCCCCACCGGCTCCGGTAAGTCGACGACGCTCGCAGCCATGCTCGACCTGATCAACGAGCGACGTCACGAACACATCTTGACGATCGAAGACCCGATCGAGTTCCTTCACCGTCACAAGAAGTGCATCGTCAACCAGCGCGAGATCGGCAGCGACGCCAAAAGCTTCGCCGACGGTCTCAAGGCGGCGCTGCGTCAAGACCCCGATGTGATCCTGGTCGGCGAGATGCGTGACCTCGAAACGATCGCGACGGCACTGACCGCCGCCGAAACCGGGCACCTCGTCTTCGCGACGCTGCACACCCAAGACACCGCCCAAACCGTCGACCGCATCGTCGACGTCTTCCCACCGAACCAGCAGCAGCAGGTGCGCGTGCAGCTCTCGGTGGCGCTGCAGGGGATCGTCACGCAGCAGTTGTTACCGCGAGCCGACGGTCGTGGACGGGTCGTAGCTGCCGAGGTGCTGGTGCCAACCCCGGCGGTTCGCAACCTGATCCGCGAGGGCAAGACGCACCAGATCTACTCGGCGTTGCAGACCGGCGGTCAGTACGGCATGCAGACTATGGACGCCGCGCTTGCCGACCTCGCGCGGCGCGGCCTGATAACTCGCGAGTTGGCCGAGGCGAGGGCCGGCTCACCGGAGGAACTGCGGCGTTTGATGGGCACCGTGCGGGTCGCGTGAGCGAGCTTCCTTCGAGCATCAGGGAGGGCTAGCGGATGGCCACCTACGCGTTTAGAGCGGTCGATCGCGCGGGCGTTCCGACGCGCGGGGAGATCGAGGCCGAATCGAAGCAAGCGGTTACCGCGCAGCTTCGCCAGCGCGGGCTGATCGTCCTCGACGTTGAGGAGCAGGCGCCGCCGAACGCCGGCGACATCCTCGCCCGCTTCAAGCGGGTCAAACCCGACGCGCTGGTGATCGCGACGCGGCAGCTAGCGACGATGGTCTCGTCGGGTATGACGCTGTTGCGGGCGCTCTACGTGATCGAGGAGCAGACCCAGAACGAGAAGCTCAAGGAGACCTTCACTGCCGTGCGCAAGGACGTGGAGGCCGGCCTTTCGTTCTCCAAGGCGCTGTCCAAGCACCCGGACGTCTTCAACGATCTCTACGTCGCGATGGTCCAGGCCGGCGAGTCCGGCGGCATCCTCGAACAGACTTTGCAGCGCGTTGCCAACCAGCTCGAGAAGGACGCCGCGCTGCGCCGCATGATCAAGGCGGCGATGGTCTATCCGGCGCTCGTCATCTCCTTCTCGTTCCTCGTGCTGATCGCGCTGGTGGCGTTCCTGGTGCCGGTCTTCGAGAAGATCTTCAAGGACTTCGGGGGCGACCTACCGACGATCACCAAGTTCACCGTCGCCCTCTCCCACCTGATCACCGACCGCTGGTACCTGATGATCGCGGTGGGGGTCGCGCTGACGGTTGGCTTCCGTCGCTGGAAGCGCACTGAGTGGGGGCGCATGCAGTGGGACACGATCAAGCTGAAGGTGCCGATGAAGATCGGTGGGATCGTGCAGAAGGTCGCGCTCGCCCGCTTTTCGCGCACCTTCGCCGGCCTCGTGTCGGCCGGTGTGCCGATGCTCGAGGCAATCGAGATCACTGGCCGCACCGCCGGCAATAAGGTGATCGAGAAAGCGATGCAGGAGGTGCGCGACTCGGTCTCGCGCGGCGGCACGATCTCGGCACCGATGGCCAAGGCGCCCAACGTCTTCCCGGCGATGGTGGTGCAGATGATCGGGGTTGGCGAAGAGACCGGCGCGCTCGAGACGATGCTCGGCAAAGTCGCCGACTTCTACGAAGAGCAAGTCGAGGCGGCGGTCAAGGCGCTGACCTCGATTCTCGAGCCGGTAATGATCGTTCTGGTCGGCGCGATCGTCGGCTTCATCGTGATCTCGATGTACATGCCGATGTTCCGCGTCTACGATCAGATCAAGTAGTAGCCGGCGGACCGAAACGGCTACCGGGGAGTCCCTGCGCGAGGGGCTGAGAGGGCGCTTCCTAGCGCCGACCCGCGGAACCTGATCTGGGTAATGCCAGCGAAGGGAGGACAACCGTGCAGCACCGCAGCTCTTTCCCGGCCGACGCCGACTGCCGCACCCAGCTAGCGCTAGCTAAGCGTGGGGTCGTCTCACCGGAGATGCGGCGAGCCGCCGAGCGTGAGGGGCTCGATCCCGAGCTCGTGCGTGCCGAGGTGGCGGCTGGCCGGATGATCGTCCCGGCGAACGTCAACCATCGAGCGCTCGATCCGATCGCGATCGGGCTGCAGGCGCGCGTCAAGATCAACGCCAATATCGGGCGCTCCCAGGTCACGTCATCGATCGCCGAGGAGCTGCGCAAGCTGGAGCTGTGCGCCCGCTTCGGTGCCGACACGGTGATGGACCTCTCGACCGGCAAGGAGATCGTCGAGACGCGCCAGGCGATCATCGAGGCGGCCGAGATGCCGCTCGGCACCGTCCCGATCTACGAGGCGGTGGAGCGGGTCAAGCGGATCGAGGACCTGACACCCGAACTGCTGCTCGAGGTGATCGAAGAGCAGGCCGAGCAGGGCGTCGACTACATGACGATCCACGCCGGTGTCCTGCTCGAGCACCTGCCACTGGTGCAGCACCGCGTGTGTGGGATCGTCTCCCGCGGCGGCGGTCTCCTGGCGCGCTGGATGGTTCACCATCGCCGCGAGAATCCCCTCTACGAGCATTTCGACAGAGTGCTCGCGATCTGTCGCCGTCATGACGTCACGATCTCCCTTGGTGACGGTCTGCGACCGGGGGCGATCGCCGACGCCTGTGATGCGGCCCAGTACGCCGAGCTCGACACCCTCGGCGAACTGGTGCGCCGCTGCCGGGAGCGCGACGTTCAGGTGATGGTGGAGGGGCCGGGCCACATCCCGCTCCACCGTCTGCAGGAGAACGTGGAGCGCCAGCAGCGGGTCTGCGACGGCGCGCCCTTCTACACGCTCGGCCCGCTCGTCACCGACGTCGCGCCCGGCTACGACCACATCACCTCAGCGATCGGTGCGGCGGTGGTGGGATGGCACGGGACCTCGCTGCTCTGCTACGTGACGCCCAAGGAGCACCTGGGGTTGCCCAACGAAGAGGACGTACGGCAGGGGCTCGTCGCCTACCGGATCGCCGCTCACGCGGCCGACCTGGCGCGTGGCAACCGTGCTGCCTACCGCTGGGATCGCGCGATCTCCGAGGCGCGCTTCGCCTTCGACTGGCGGCGCCAGTTCGAGCTCGCAATCGACCCAGAAACAGCGCAAGCGATGCACGACGAGACGCTTCCCGACGACTACTTCAAGTCAGCGGAGTTCTGCTCGATGTGCGGCCCCAAGTACTGCCCTATGCACAACTTCCGCAACGTCGACTGGGAGGAGCTACGCCGCACGGTCGCGGCGCGCCGCGCCCAGCGAGCCGGTGCTGCAGCCGTGTGACGGGCGCTGGGCGCGTACCCTTCGGGGTGCATGCGCCACCAGCTGCGTCCGCTGTTCGACCGCGTCGTAATCAAGGAGCTCGAACCCGACCGGGTGCGCCGCTCGGGCCTCATCGTCCCGCCCGGCACCGACGAGCCGCCGCCCCAGCACGGGATCGTGCTGGCGGTCGGTCCGGGCCTCGATTGGTGGGCTCACGTGGGCGTGCGGATGCCGGTCAAGCCGGGCGATCACGTGGTCTTCCCGGCCTCCGCGGGCGTCTGGGTGGAGGTCGATGAGGAGCGTCTTTTGGTCTGCCGTGTTGGGGAACTGTTGGGGGTGCTCGAGCAGGTCAGCGACTGTTACTACTGCTCGGAGCGTCCGATCGCTGAGGGCGACAGCTGCCCGGTCTGCGGCCGCGAGGGCCCGGCCGTGCCGCACGCTGCAGAGGGCGAAGAAGCGGGCCCTTAGCGCCATATGGCGCTCTCCGCCCGTGCGCCTAGAACGTTCGTCGGATCTGTCGCTTTAGGGCGTCGCTGTCTCTAAAGGCGGGCGGCTGTGCCGCCGATGCCGGTCGCGTGACCGAGCGCTCGCGGCGCAGGGAAGCGCGCCATCGCTCGGCACCCAGACCTACCAACCCACGCAGGAGGTAAGCAGGAGCATGTTGCGGAAGGTCCGCGAGCGGTTGAGCGGCGAGCGGGGTTTCACCCTGATCGAGCTGCTCGTCGTGATTCTGATTATCGGCATTCTGGCTGCGATCGCGCTGCCGGCGTTCTTGGGGCAGCGTCAGAAGGGTCAGGATGCGTCGGCGAAGTCGAATGTGCGGAACTTGGTTTCGCACATGGAGTCGTGCTTCGTCACGAACGAGACGTACGCGGGGTGCGACGGCAACAACCCCGACATCCAGAATTCGGGCATCAAGATCGGTAACGGCCCGGGTCAGGTCGAGATCATCAACCCGACGGCGACCGGTTACACGCTGACGGGTTACTCGAAGTCGGGGAACACGTTCACCTACGTGAAGAACGGTTCGAACGTGACGAAGAACTGCCAGCAGCGCGGCGAGGGTGGCTGCCCGTCCGACGGTCAGTGGTAGTAGTCGCGGTCGCCTAGACCACGCTGCGAGCGGGGCGGGCCGAAAGGCCCGCCCCGGTCTTTGTCGAAGGGATACTGCGAGCGCGAGTGCGACCCCAGCGGTAAACGTGAACCTCTCGATGCAAGCAGCGATACTCCTCGCGTTCCCCCTCGGTGCGGCGGTGGGGAGCTTTCTCAACGTCGTAGTGCACCGCCTGCCGCGCGGCGAGTCGGTGGTCCGGCCTCGCTCTCGCTGCCCCTCGTGCGAGACACCGATCGCGCCGCTCGACAACGTCCCAATCGTCTCGTACCTGCTGCTCGGTGGGCGCTGCCGGTCGTGTGGTGCGGCAATCTCTTTGCGTTACCCGCTGGTCGAGCTCACCACCGCGGTCCTCTTCTCGGGGCTCGTGGCGGCGCGCTGGCCGGACCCGCGACTGGCCCTGTGGTTGCCGTTCGCAGGTCTGCTGGTGGCCGCCGCGGCGATCGACCTCGAGCACCGCATCATTCCCAACAAGCTGTTGCTCGCCGGCACCGCGTACGCGGTTGCGGCGGCGCCCATCGTGGCCCGCACGCACCTCGTTGAACTGCTCTTGGCCGGAGCGGGATCGTTCGTCGCTTTTCTGTTGATCGCGCTCGCGTACCCCGCAGGGATCGGCATGGGGGACGTCAAGCTCGCCGGCGTGATGGGGCTCTACCTCGGCATCGGCGTGATACCGGCGCTGTTCGTGGCCTTCCTCGCCGGTGCGCTCGTCGGGGTGGCGCTGATCGCCCGCGAGGGCCGCGGTGCGCGCAAGCGCGGCGTGCCGTTCGGTCCGTTCCTCGCGCTCGGCGGGGTGGTCGGGATCGTCGCGGGTCCCGAGCTGGTGGATCTCTACCGCCAAACCTTCCTCGTCTGATCGCGCCGCGCCCCCCGGGCGCGCGGTCGGCAGTACCGGCGAGCGGTCAGCGCGGATATTGCAAGCGATCGACCAAGCGTCGAGGTGATTCAAGCGTCGCCGGCGGTTGCCGATACGGGGAAGGACTCTCCCTTCTCTCCCCTCAGCGAAACAGTTCCTCTGCCGAATGTCTCCATCCCTGTTTCGGAAGCCTTCGTCCCGCGGGAGCGTCGGGCTCGACATCGACGGTCGTTACCTCGCGGCTTGCGAGATCGCTGGCGGGCGAATCGTGCGGGTCGCATCGCACGACCTGCCGGAAGGTCTCGTGGTTGACGGCGAGGTGCGGGACAAGGAAGGTCTCGCCGCCGCCTTGCGCGAGTTCGTGCGGACCACCGAGCTCGCGCGCGATGTCTGGCTCGGTGTTGCCAACCAGCAGATCGTCGTGCGGTTGATCGAGCTGCCACCGATCGAGGACGACGAGGAGCGTGAAGCGGCAATCCGCTTCCAGGCCTCGGAGGCGATCGCGATGCCGCTGGAAGAAGCGATTCTCGACCACCAGGTGATCGACAACCGGGTCGACGACACCGGTGCCGAGCGCATGCGGGTGGTGGTGGTCGCCGCCAGGCGCTCGATGGTGGAGGAGTTCGTTGGGGCCGTGAAGGGCGCGGGCCTGCGCCCGCGCGGGCTTGACCTCGACGCGTTCGCGCTGGTGCGCGTCTTGGCCCGCGCTAACGGCGCCGGTACCGAGACTGGTACCGGTGGCGCCCGCGTCTACTGTCACCTTGGCGGCGTCACCAACCTCGCGATCGCGGCGGGCTCCGCGTGTCTGTTCACGCGCACGATCACGAGCGCCTGGGACGAAGACGGAAGTGCCGATCGTCTTGCCGATGAGATCCGCTTGTCGATCGACTACTACCTGGCGCAGCCCGACTCGCCGCCGGTCGAGGAGGTCGTATTGTCCGGTCCGGGCTCGCGCGACGACGGCCTCGTCGACGACCTGGCGGCGCACCTCGCCCTACCGGTGGCGGTCGCCGAGCCGCTGCCGGGGCTCGACCCCGACGGCCGGGCGGCCCACGATCCGGCGCGCTTCACGGTCGCTGCCGGACTCGCTCTTGGAGGTCAGTCGTGAGGCCGGTCAACCTGCTTCCCGACAAACGCCGGCGCGCTCGCAAGGGCGACGGTCGTCGCGCCCAGATGGTGGTCGCTGCGCTCGCCCTGTTGGTCTTGATGGTGGCTGTCTACACGCTCGCCGCGCGCCAGGTGAACGAGCGCAGGGCGAAGGCTGAGCAGGTGCGCCAAGAGGCGCAGCAGCTGCAAGCGCAGCAAGCGCAGCTCGGTGCCTTCGGTCAGTTCGCGCGCTTGCGCCAGGCGCGCGAACAAGCGGTCAAGCAGCTGGCTCAGCAGCGCTTCGACTGGGAGCGCTTCCTGCGCGAGGTGTCGCTGGTGATGCCCGCCAGCGGGTGGTTGACCGAGGCTCAGGCGTCGGTCACCGGACTCTCCTCGTCGACCGCCAGCCCGGGCGGCTCGGGCGGCGCGAGCGGGGCGGCCACCCCCGCCGGGCAAGCGAGCAGCGGTCCCGAGGCGAACCTTTCCGGCTGCCTGCGCACTCAGAGCGACGTAGCGCGCCTGATGGTGCGGCTGCGACAGCTCCACCGCGTCAAGGACGTGGAGCTCACCTCGTCGGAGCAGGAGAACCCGGACGAAGCGCCGAGCAGCCAGAGCTGCGGCCGCTTCTACAAGTTCCAGGTACGCCTGCTTTTCGACCCGGCGCCCGCGGCCGTCGAGGCGCCCCAAGGCAGCAGCAAAGTCCCGGCGAAGCTCGGAGGCGGGTCGTGACCCTCACAGACCGCGATCGCAAGATTCTGCTCTACGTGGTGCCGCTACTGCTGGTGGTCGTTTACTGGTTCTTCCTGCTCGGCCCGAAGCGTGAAGAAGCGGCCAAGGCCGGCGACGAGCTGCAGCAGCAGGAACAAGCACGCGACCAGGCGCGCCAAACGCTCGCTCAGCTACAGGCGAGCCGCGCGAACTTCGATCGCGACTACGCGACCGTAGTGAAGCTCGGTAAAGCGATCCCGCCGCAGCTCGACATGGCGACGGTGCTGGTCCAGCTCGACGCCGCGGCGCGTGGGACGGGGATTCGCTTCAGCAAGATCGAGGTCGGACAGCGCCAGAGCGCGCAGGCGGCGAGCGCCACCGCAGGTGGTGGTGGCGGCGGGTCCAGCTCTCAACCCCCGGTGGCGGCTGGTGGTCAACAGGCGCAGAGCGGGCCAGGGAAGGCAACCGAAGCGGCCAACAACGCAGCCCAAACCAGCGCGCAGCGCAACCAGGCGGCCGAGCAGTCGGGAGTCAATCCGCAGGACACGCAGACTTCGGTTTCGAGCGGCAAAGGGCTGCCGATTGGCGGAGGCCAGGCCGGCGGCGCCGCCACTGCGGGCGGCGCGATGCCCGCGCCAGCGTCCGGAGCGCTCGATTCGGTACCGCTAACGCTGCGGTTCAACGGTTCCTTCATGCGCCTTGCCGACTTCTTCCATCGCCTCAAGCGGTTTGTGCGCGTGGCTGGCGACCGCTTGCTGGTGCGGGGTCGTCTGTTGACCGTCGAGTCCCTGCACTTCACGAGCGACAGCGAGCACTTCCCGCGCATCGACGCCGAGCTCGTGGCGACCGTCTACCTCGCCCCGCGCTCGGAGGGGGCGACTGGCGGTGCGACCCCCCAAGGCCCGGCTCCCACTACGAACGCGTCAAACCAGGCGGCGAGTGGGGCGCAGAACGCGTCGCCCGCGCCCGCCGCTACGGCCGCCCGGTGAAAGCCATGAAGGAACAGCTCCTCGACATCTGGGAAGAGTTGCGCGAGCGGCGTCTGCTGCCAATCGCCGTGCTGCTGTGCGTCGCGCTGATCGCAATTCCCGTGCTGCTGGCCGGGGGTGGCGGCGGTAGTAGCGCGCCCACCGTCGCGCCGGTGCAACCGCCGACGCGCAGCGAGCTCGCGCGCCTTCAGGTTCAGCCCGCCGAGAACGACGTGCGAGGGTCGCGTCTCGACTCGTTCCGTGCCCGCGACCCCTTCCGCCCGCCGAAGGGTGTGCGTTTGCAGACGCAAGGCGGCGCCAGCGGTAGTGGCTCGCTGCCGACGCTGGCTGGCTCGAGCGGCGGCGCAAGCCAGGGCGGCAGCGGTGGCGGTAGGGCCGGCGGCGGTGCCGGCGCGGGCGGCGGTGCGCCGAGCGGCGGTTCCACACCGGCGCCGTCGGGCGGGCCGACGACGTCCGTACGCCGCACCACGACTAGTTACCGCTACGTGGTTGACCTGACCTTCGGCAAGGTCGGCAGCGAACGACGCTTCCGCGGCCAAGACAAGCTGGCGATGTTGCCCAGCGAGTCGGCGCCGCTGCTGATCCTGCTGGGCGTCGAGGGTGACGGCGACAACGCCGTTTTCCTGGTCGACGCCTCGCTCAAGAAGACGTCGGGCGAGGGCAGCTGCAAGCCCGCGAAGGATGACTGTGCGGTGCTCACGCTCGGTCCCGGCAACGAGCACCGCCTGCGCGACGAGCAGGGCAACGACTACCTGCTGCGGATCGACGCGATCCGTCGCGTGAAGGTCAAGCCCGCGTCGGCCAAGTCGGCTAATGCGCAGGCGGACAGCGCGGCGCCGGCCCGAGCCGCCAGCGCTGGCCTGAGCAGCGAGGGCGCCGGCGCGGACGCGGCGCCGCCGGTCGAATTCAGGCGCTTCGAGCTGCCGGTGTTGTCGGATCTCTTCACGGTCGTGACCACCGAGACCCGCCACAGCGGCGCGAGCAAGCGAGGAGAGTGATCGAAATGCGCGCACGCAAGCTGCTTCGGTTGGCCTTGATCCCGGCAAGCCTGCTGGCGATCGCCGCTCCGGCACAAGCCGCCCGAAAGCCCGTCGTTACGAGCGTCTCGCCGATGCGCGTGACGGTTGGCGGAACGATCACGATCAAGGGCCGGAATTTCAGTGCGCGCGCCAGCCGCAACACCGTGATTCTCCGCGGTTCGGGTGGCAAAACGGCGTTTCTCAAACCGCGCAGCGCTTCGTCGCGCAAGCTGGTGGTGGTCGTGCCGCGGCGGGTCGCCGAACTGCTCGCCGTGGCGAACGGTCAACCGCGGGCGACGCGCATGAGCCTGCGCATTGCCGTTTCCCGGAGCTTCTCGAAGTGGACGCCGCGACGGCTCTCGCCAGTGGTCGCGCCGGCCAGCTCGGGCGGATCGGGAGGCGGCGGCACCAGCGGTGGAAGCGCAGGCGGAGCGGGTGGCGGCACCGCGCAAACTGCCTCCTGCTCGGGCGATGCCGACGGCGATCTGCTGGACGCCGCGCTCGAGGCCCAACTGAAGACCGATCCGTGCGTCGCCGACACCGACCGTGACGGCATCTCCGACGGCTACGAGTACAAGTCGGCCGTCGACCTCAACAACGACGATTACCAAAGCCCCAACGCGTCGTTGCCATACCCGGGTAAGAGGCCGTACCCGAATCCGCTCGACCCGACCGACGCCAACGTCGATCACGACGGCGACGGCCTGACCCTCGCCGAGGAGTTCGGGGCTTGGAACTACACGATCGCCAACGGCTCGCCACGCACGCTCTTCCCGCTGAGCTACTCCGCTGGCGAGAAGTACTCGATCCTCAGCGCAAACGATCCGCGCAGCCCCGGGCTGCCGGCCGCGGGCTACGGCAAGTGGTCGGAGTTCCTCGCCTGGGCGAGCTCCGCGGGCTACCGCAACGTCACCACGCCCGACGGCACCTTCCCGCTCCTCGACCTCAACCACAACGGCACCGAGAGCGTCGCCGAGCAACAGATGTACGACCTCGACGGCAACGGCTGGCTGTCGGACGAGGAGCGTGACGAGGACGCCGACGGCCTCACCAACTTCGACGAGACCCACGGGCGCATGCTGGTCGAGTACTGGAAGGCCTGTTACGCGTCCGAGCGTCCGTATTACCTGGCGTACTCGGGAACCGACTTCCTGAACCCCGACGGCGACGGTGACGGCGTGCGCGACGGGGCGGACGACCAGGATCACGACGACGTCCCCAACCTCCAGGAACTCAGCCGCATCGGGGCGTCGGGAATCGACGACCGCAAGAACGGCAAGAACTGCGTGCCGGCCGACGGTTTGCCAACACCGCCGGCCACCCATCACGCCGCGACTTACGGGCGAGTGAACCCCTTCAACCCCTGCCTCCCGTTCACGGGCGCGCGGACCTGCAACACGCATCCGGGCGTCGGGCAAGACGTCTGGGCGCCGTTCGACGACTCGCCCAACTGGTATTCGCTCCAGTAGTCGCCCAACGGCGGCTGGGCGCCCCGCCGTGCGGGGCGCCCAGCCGCCCCCCTGCCACCGCCGGCGGTCGCGTCCGGTCTGGCGAGCTCGCGTCGACAGGTCGATCGAGGCGTGAGCGCGGCGTCCCGCGAGTAGGGTTCTGCAGCGATGGCGATCCGTTTCGTCACCGCTGGCGAGTCGCACGGTCCGGGGCTGACGGCGATCCTCGAGGGCATCCCCGCTGGGCTCGAGTTGCGTCGTGAGGAGATCGATCGAGACCTAGCGCGCCGGCAGCTCGGCCATGGCCGCGGCGGTCGGATGAAGATCGAGCGGGATCAGGTACGCGTGAGCGCCGGTCTGCGTCACGGACGGACGCTCGGCAGCCCGCTCGCCCTTCACGTCGACAACCTGGATTACCGCAACTGGGAGGAGCGGATGAATCCCTGGCCGGTCGAGACAGCGGTCGAGGAGGTGCACCTCCCACGTCCGGGGCATGCCGACCTCCCGGGTCTTTTGAAGTACGGCCACAGCGACGTGCGCAACGTGCTCGAGCGGGCGAGCGCACGTGAGACAGCGGCGCGCGTGGCGGTCGGTGCTGTCTGCCGAGCCTTGCTCCGGGAGCTTGGTGTTGAGGTGCGCAGCCACGTCGTGCAGATCGGCTCGGTTCGCGCCGCCGTCCCCGAGGAGCTGGCGGTCGAAGACTTCGAGGGCGTCGACGAGTCGCCGGTGCGCTGCCTTGACGAGGAAGCTGGCGCGGCGATGGTGGCGGAGATCGACCGCGCCCGCAAGGCCAACGAATCGCTCGGCGGCGTCTTCGAGGTACGCGCTTGGGGACTCGTGCCAGGCCTCGGCTCCCACGTCTCCTGGGACAGCCGCCTCGACGGTCGGCTGGCGCAAGCGATCATGTCGATCCAGGCGATGAAGGGCGTCGCGATCGGGGATGCCTTCGATGTGGCCGGACGCGTCGGCTCACAGGCGCACGACGAGATCTTCTGGTCGCAGGAGCGCGGGTACTGGCGGGCTACGAACCGCGCGGGCGGTCTCGAGGGCGGAATGACGAACGGCGAGCCCCTGATCGTGCGTGGCGCGATGAAGCCCTTGCCGACACTCACGCGGCCGCTGCGCTCAGTCGATGTGGTCACCAAGGAGCCAGCGCAAGCGCTGCGTGAACGCACCGACTCTTGCACCGTGCCGGCTGCCGGTGTGGTTGGCGAGGCGATGGTCGCTGTGGTGCTCGCCGACGCGTACCTCGAGAAGTTCGGCGGCGACCACCTCGACGATCTGCGCGGCGCGCTCGAGGCCTACAAGAAGCGGATCGGATGGAGGCGATAGGGGCGGAGGGCGCCGCGCTCGAGGCAGCCCAGCCCGCGGGCGGGAGCGCTCGCGGGCAGGAGCTCGCCTTCCGCGGCGCGCTGGTGCTAGTCGGCTTCATGGGCGCCGGTAAAACGACCGCCGCGCGGGTAGCGGCGGCAGCGCTCGGAGCGCGGGCGATCGACACCGATCACGAGATCGAGCGCGAGCTCGGGGAGTCGATCGCGAGCTTCTTTGACCGAGAAGGAGAGGCGGCGTTCAGGGCGCTCGAGGAGCGTGTCGTGTTGCGGGTACTCGACAGCGAGGATGCGCGCGTAATCGCCCTCGGCGGCGGGGCGCTCGGCTCCGAACGGGTGCGGGAGGCGCTCGCGAGACACACGGTCGTCTACCTCGAGGTCGATCCGGCCGAGGCCTGGCGGCGAGCGTCGGGCGGCGCACGGCCCCTCGCCCGCGATCGCGCCCGCTTCGAGCAGCTCGAGCGCGAGCGCCGGCCGCTTTACGAGCGCGTCGCCGATGCGATCTTCCCCGCCTACTGCGGCCGCGACGCTGTGCGGCGGGCGCTGCCCGCGCTTTCGGCGCTGCGCGAAGCACCGAGCGGCACGCGTCTGGTTTGGGCCGAGGCAGCGTCCGGCGCCCATCCGGTTTTCTTCGGCCGTGGTCTGCTTGCCCAAGGCTTCTTCTATCCGCAGGACGGGCGCCGCTTCGTCGTAAGCGACGAGCAGGTGGCGCGGCTCCATCGCGCGCCGGGCGCCACCGCCACGATCACGGTGCCAGCGGGCGAGGCCAGCAAGACGCTCGCAAGCGCCGAGCGAGTGCTGCGCGAGCTAGCGCGCAGCGGCTGCGAGCGCCGCGACCTGGTGGTAGCGCTCGGTGGCGGCGTGGTCGGCGATCTCGCTGGGTTTTGCGCTGCCGTCTACCAACGCGGCGTTCGCTGGGTAGGCGTGCCGAGTACCTTGGTCGCTCAAGTCGACTCCGCGTACGGCGGCAAGACGGGCGTGGACCTGCCCGAGGGCAAGAACTACGTAGGCGCTTATCACCTGCCCGCAGCCGTGCTCTGCGATCCCGATCTGTTGGCGACGCTACCTCCGGAGGAGATCGCGGCGGGCTACGCCGAGGTGGTCAAGACGGCGCTGATCGCCGGCGGCCAATTGTGGGCGCGGGTGCGGGCCGGTGTCGAGCCGACCGACCCGCAGGTAATCCTGGGGTGCCTGCGCACAAAGCTGGCGGTGGTCGCTGCC